>JAMQPH010000694.1 GCA_023717605.1 Pyrinomonadaceae bacterium | reverse complement strand
CTCAAGGAGGTGCAGCATCGGCGGCTTTGGTTACCTCACAGAGAACCTGCCAAACAGCGGACGTGAGCGCGGGAATTTGCACCAACGCGCAACTCAATCGGCGACTGCTGGACTTGAATGGGTTCACGTATCTGTTGCAGCCTTATCCCCAGTTCACGGGCGGTTTGAATGTTTTCGATAGCAGCGATTATTCAAACTACGGCGGTCTGCAGCTAATCTTTAAACGTCGGATAACCTCCGGTTTGGGTTTCCAATTTGGATACACCTTCTCTACGTCGAAAGACAACCGCTCGTGGGATCCGTCGCTCAGCACCGTTTCAACCGGTTCTGTTCAGTCTGCATCAAGCACACCGTTTGACCTGAGAGATCGTAGCTTGAATTACACCTGGTCGGACTTTGATCGCAGGCATGTCTTTCAAGGAACTTACACCTATGAATTACCTTTAGGCAGAAGGAGATGGCTGGCCTCTGACGCGCCGAAAATTGTCGATCATATCATTGGAGGGTGGCAGTTTTCGGGAACGGTACTCTTGGCGTCGGGAAGGCCTTTCACGGTCTATTCAGGGGTAAATACCGTCAGCAATGTGGTCCAATCCACGGCTGATTGTAGCGGCTGCTCGAGGGAAAGCGGCCAGTTAGTGTTGGAAAGTGGACGAAACTTTTGGTTTGATTCGGCCACCCGCGCTCAATTCGCAGCGCCAGCACCTGGCTCAATCGGAAACACCGGACGCAATTTCTTTCTTGCGCCGAAATATTTCCAATGGGATGCCTCGCTGGCAAAGAAATTCAAAGTAACCGAATCGGTCAACTTCGATCTGCGGGTGGATGCGCGCAACGTGCTGAATAATCCCTCGTTTGATAATCCAACTGCGGTCATCAACTCGGCAATTTTCGGTCGCATCAACGACAGCGTTACCAACAATGCGCGAAGGATTCAACTGTCGGGCAAGGTTAGTTTCTAAGGGTTCATCCCTTAGTGATCATTCATGATGAGATCCTGTTGTAGCTACTTTCTCGCTTTCGCGCTTTGGGTGACGTATGCGACTTCCAGTTTCTCAAGTCTGAGTTACGCCAACCGCGATTCGACCCTTGCCTACGATCTAGTAATCACTAACGCCCGCATTGTAGACGGCTCAGGCAATCCCTGGTTTCGCGCCGATCTGGGTATCAAAGATGGTCGGATCGCGCGTATTGGCAGAATAGATCCGTCACAGGCGAGCAAGACCATCGATGCCAGGGGTCAAATCGTCGCCCCGGGCTTCATCGATGTCCACACGCATGTCGAGTCAATTTATAGCCTTCCCGCAGCCGAGAACTTCGTTCGGATGGGTGTGACCACGCTGGTCACCGGCAATTGCGGCAGCTCGTCTACCGACGTCGGTCAGTTTCTCGGACGTATCAAGGAGAAGCCGCTCGCGGTAAATCTGTCCACTCTAATCGCTCATGGTTCGGTTCGCCGTCAGGCCATGGGCTCGGATGATCGTGAACCCACGCCCGACGAGACCAAAAAGATGGAGGCGCTCGTCGAGCAGGGGATGAAAGACGGTGCGGTAGGCCTCTCAACTGGACTGATTTACGTTCCCGGCACCTATGCCAAGACGGATGAGATTACCAATCTTGCGCGTATCGTTGCGCGATATGGTGGTCTCTATGCCACTCACATGCGCAACGAGGGTGAGAAGGTAGGCGATGCCATTCGCGAGAGCATTCAGATCGGCGAACAGGCTGGACTGCCAGTTGAGATTTCACACTTCAAGATCAGCAGCAAGAAGATGTGGGGCCAAACGCCCATGACTATCGGGTTGGTTCGGGACGCGCGGGCGCGTGGTTTGATGGTTACCGTTGATCAGTACGTCTACACAGCAAGTTCCACCTCGCTGGATTCCCGTATGCCAACCTGGTTGCGGGCCGGCGGCTTCGAAGAAGGTAAGAAGCGGCTGGCTGATAAAGCCACGCGAGAACGCGTGGTGAAGGAGATGAAAGAAGGGCTAAAGCGCAGCGGCTTCAAAGACTACTCTTACGCCATGGTGGCGAGCTACCAGCCTGATCCTTCTTTCAACGGGAAATCAATTGCTGAGATCACGAAGCAAGTCCGTAGTAAGGGCGACGTAACCAACCAGATCGAACAGATTTTGACAATGTACGAAGCCGGCGGCGCGGGCATGGTCTATCACGGCATGAACGAAGACGACGTTCAGCGCATCATGCGCGAACCTTTTACGATGATCGCTTCTGACAGCGGTGTGCGCGAAGTTAATGAGAGTGTTCCGCATCCTCGTGGCTATGGCAATAACGCGAGGGTGTTAGGACGCTATGTTCGCGAACTGCATTTGTTGTCGCTGGAAGATGCTATTCGCAAGATGACTTCGCTGCCGGCCCAGACCTTCGGCTTTCGTGATCGCGGCCTGGTGCGGGAGGGTTTTGCGGCCGACCTCGTAATCTTTGATGAAAAGGTGGTCGTCGACAAGGCGACGTTTGAAAAGCCACATCAGTATCCTGCAGGCATCAGTTACGTACTGGTGAATGGCGGGTTGGTACTGGCCAATGACCAGATGACGTCCGAACGACCCGGACAGGCGTTGCGGCGCTCCGGAAGTTAAGCGCGTCAGGAGATCGAATTTTTCGAAGCGGTCTGCCACAGTCGCCTTTGCCAATGACTATTGAGAGAAATTGACCGAGTTAAGTTGTTGTTAAGTTAATCGAGCGGGTGTATAAGAGAAGTCAAGGTTCCAACGCCCCGTTCGGCTTGCTTTCCATAAAAATGAATCAGCTAGTAATGATCCGGTCCGGGATTCCGGTACTCGGAGAATCTGAAAACATACCCGTAAAGGAAAAGGACATTCTCATGAAACGTTCTCTTGTAACCACAGTGCGCCTGACGCTGGTAGCGCTTGTTTTGAGTCTGGGTTTTAGTTCGGCGGTTTCAGCTCAGGAGATCACCGGGACCATAAGTGGCACGGTAAAAGATGCCAACGGCGGCGCTGTTTCCGGTGCCACCGTCACTCTTACCGACGTCGGCACCAGGCTCGTGGTGCGTACGGTAAGCACGGGAGAAGATGGCTCTTTCTCGGCTCCGTTGGTGCCGGCGGGGGAATACATTGTGACAGTTGAAGCTCCGAGTTTTAAGAAGACTGTCCAAACCGACGTCAAGCTTGACGCGAATCAGGCGCGCACGCTGGCTGTCACCCTGGAAGCGGGAAGCATTGCTGAGGTAGTCACGGTGGCCGCTGATCCAGTGGCTGTGCAGTTAACGACGCCGGCGACCTCAACCGTCATCAACGGCGACCAGGTCAGGGAACTCTCGTTGAACAATCGCAACTGGGTACAGCTGGTAGCGCTGGCGCCGGGAGTTTCTAATGACCTGGCGGATCAGGTGTATGTGGGAACGACCAATCCTGCCGGACAGGCCAACACGATGAATATCGCAGTGAACGGTGCGCGCAGTGCCCAAAACACATACCGAGTGGATGCGGCAGACATTACTGACCGTGGTTCCAATATAACGATTCAGGGCTATCCCAGTGTTGACTCGATAGCTGAGTTTAGCATTTCGCGCTCGCTCTATCCGGCAGCAGAGGGCGGCAGCGGTGGCGGGCAGGTGAATGTGGTCACCCGTTCCGGCGGCGAGAAGTTTCACGGCTCGGTATTTGAGTTCGTTCGCAATGAGATACTCAACGCGAACGATTTCCTGTCAAACTCGGTAACAAATCCAGCTTTCGGACGCGACGATAACGGTAAAGCGAAACGAACTCCTTTCCGATACAACAATTTCGGCGGCACGATCAGCGGCCCGGTATATTTGCCGCGATTTGGAGAAGGCGGAGACTCAGTTATCAGATTGAAACGGACTTTCTTTTTCTTCTCGGAAGAACAACGTCGCGACATTCGTTATCCGCTACTCTCATCCACCGTGCCTGACTTGAATATGCGACAGGGAATCTTCCCGATAGACATCTGCCTGCGAGCGAATGCTCCTACCACGGCGACCGCAACTTGTTTGGATATCTTGCCTGCGGGAACGCCGCTCGCGTCCCGAGCGAGCATCAACCCGGTAGCGCAGCAGTATCTTACTTTCATATATAACAAGCTGCCGCCGCCAACCACTGCGCTCACGCGTGCTCTTCTTTTCCCGGCGAAGAACATATCTGACTTCCGCCAGGAGATAATCAAACTTGATCATGCGTTTACAGACACTTGGTCAGTTTACTATCGTTATCAGAATGACAAGATCCCGACCATCGATGCGAACTCTCTGTTTTCCTCGGGTTCAGGATTGCCCGGCGTTGCCACAACGTCAACGAATTCCCCCGGAAAAACCCATACATTTCAATCCACACACGTACTAAGTCCCAAGTTCATTGTGGTCGGGCGTTTTGCCTACGGTTACGGTGCAATCCTCAGCGAGAATATAGGCACGTTGGCTTTAGTCAACTCTCCAATTACCCCGCCACTTGCCTACACAAATCAACGTGACCGTGTCCCGACAGTCACTGGAAACGGTTTCAGTAACTTGCAGAGCTTTGGCCCGTATGACAACTTCTCCTACAAGCGAAACTACTCTGGAGACGTGACGTGGATAAGAGGTAGTCACGCCCTTAAATTCGGAGCGATCTACGGGCAATACCGAAAGAATGAAAACGCCTTAGCCGGAAGCAATGAGGGCACCTACAGCGGATTCTTGAATACACTTTTGACCAGCCCTCAACAGTTGAGCGTATTGGCTCCGCAGGTTGCCGGCCAGGATAACAACGCCGCGCGCCGTACTAACTTCCAGGCGTTTGCAAACTTCCTGCAGGGAAATAACGTGACTTTCTCCCAGGCCCATTTTGATTACACCGCGGATCTGCGGCAGACAGCGTTCGAGGCTTACGGGCAAGATGAATGGCGTTTTCGGCCAAACCTCAGCCTCTACTATGGAATGCGCTATTCGTATTTTGGCTCCCCGTATGACAAGAACGGACGCTTGTCGAACTTTGACCCTTCACTCTTTAGCGCAGCAAGTGCTCCCCGCGTCACCGGTGCCGGCAATCGGGTGATTGGCACCGGAAACTTCTGCAACGGGATGATTGTAAATTCCCAAAACTATCAAACGGCCGCCAACAACTGCACGCCCATATCTTCCCCCTACGGCGACCGGGTAGTTAACGCTCCTAAGGACAACTTCGCGCCGCGCGTAGGCTTGGCCTGGGATCCATTCGGTAAAGGCAGAACTTCCGTTCGCGCCGGTTATGGCATTTTCTATGATCAGGTTCTCAATGGCACTTACCTGCAGAACATTGGGAACAACCCGCCCTACCAGGAAACATTTACGATCAGTCAAACGCGACTCGACCAGCCCGTCCCAACGGGTGTAACTGTGACGGCAGGCGCGTCCGTCGCGGCCCCGAATATTCGGGCCATTCAACCGAATTGGGAAGATCCGTACATGCAACAGTGGTCTCTGGATCTTCAGCATCAGATTGGCAACGAGACACTGTTTACTGTGGGATATTTTGGCTCAAAGGGCACACACCTGATTGGCGCTTATGAAATAAATGAACTGCCACCGGGATTCGCGATCTCTCGGGGACCCACCGGCTGCGCCGTTCTCGCTTCAACAACTCCGACTGCGCCTTGCCAGGTGGCGGGAACCGGCTTTTTCACTGCGGCAGCGACAAACATCCTGGACCAGCTGCGGCCTTTTCAAGGCTACCGCGGAATCAACATGATCACGCCGCAATTCAATTCGAACTATCACAGTCTTCAGGTTTCGGGCCAACGCCGGTTTAGCGGTGCTTCGCAGGTCAACCTCGCTTACACCTGGTCCAAGAATATGACGGATAGTCCCAACGACCGTACTAACGCTCCTCAAAATTCATACGACATCAGGAGCGAATACCAAAGAGCTGCGCTTGATCGCAGGCATGTCCTGAGTTTGAACTACATCTACGAGTTGCCCTTCTTCAAGACGCAACAGGGCTTTACCGGTAAGCTTCTGGGTGGATGGCAAGCCTCAGGCATAATCGTATATAACACCGGACTGCCTTTCAGCGCGGTAACTTCACTATTTGACGCTTCCGGACTTGGCACTATTCCGGTGTTAAATGCAGGCAATAGACCCAATGTGCTTTGCGACCCCAACGCAAACGCACCACATACGGCTCAACAGTTTTTCAATACCGGATGTTTTCAACTGAATCCGGCAGCCAACGCGACGAATATCGTAAATGCTCCGGGAAATGCCGGCCGCGGCACAATCGACGGGCCTTCGACTAAGCGCGTTGATTTTACAATGACTAAGAACATCCGTTTCGGCGAAAGCGTGCAACTGCAGCTTCGTGGTGAAGCATTCAATATCTTTAACACCACAAACTTCAGGACCATCATTGTCAACGTTACTGCCGCCAACTATGGCCAGGTGACTGCGGTGCGCGATCCACGTACCATTCAGCTGGGCGCGAAATTGAGTTTCTAACCGAAGCCCATTCCTTTCTCCGTGCCCGCAGGGACCATCAGGTCCTCGCGGGCACGCGTCCGTTTGAGATCTGTGCTTAAATTGCTTTCATGACTGAACCAAGTACGGGCGAGGAACTGATTCTGCACGGTGGTCGCGTGGTTATCCCCGAGCGGGTGTTGGAGAATGCCACCATCACCATCGCGGACGGCAGGATACAACGTGTTTCTGTTTCGACGGCAGATGCGGGCGCCGCGAGAAATCAGGGAATAGATCTGCGAGGCACGACGATCTTTCCCGGCTTCATTGACATCCACATTCACGGAGCGGTGGATGTCGATACCATGGCGGCGACTAGTGATGATCTGCTTTCCGTTTCACGGTTCCTCGCAACTCAGGGCGTGACTGGCTGGCTGCCAACGCTCGTCCCGGCACCAGTCGCAGACTATCAGAGCGCTATCGCTGCTATCGAAGAGTCGATGCAACAACAAGCGAAAGCTCAACTCCAGTTGGGGGCGCGCGTGTTGGGAGTGCACTATGAGGGACCGTTTGTAAACGCGATGCAGTGTGGCGCGCTTAGATCTGAGCACTTCAAGACATTCTCAAAAGTTTCAGATGTGGCGGGTCTCCCCATTCCCAAAAATCAGGGTGCGGTGTGGCTGATGACACTGGCGCCGGAGATTGAGGGCGGCGTCGAACTCGTTACGGAGCTGGTTAGTCGGGGTTGGGTTGCATCCATCGGTCACACC
>JAMQPH010000681.1 GCA_023717605.1 Pyrinomonadaceae bacterium | reverse complement strand
ATCGGCAATGGGGCTTCTCATCACCGAACAACCCTCGCGCCTGTATACCATAGACGGGTTGATCCACGCCGACGTGACTGGCCAGGTGACGCAAGTTCATCACATTGCCATACATCCCCGCCACGAGGAAGAATGGGGCTTTGGAGGACTCCGGGTTGGCATACAAAGGCACTAACAAGGAATGTGACGGCGTTCTCCTCGAGTGCTGCGTCTTCCCCTCCGCTGTTGCCCCACTGTTGTCGTCCAGGGTTGCTCCGGTCGCCTCGCGAATGAGATTGGCACACGCCTCGACCGTCGGTGCTTCGAAAAGCATCGAAAGTGGGTATTCTACTTTGTACTTCTTCTTGAGTTCGGCGATGAGTCGAACCGCGATCAGTGAATAACCACCTAACTCAAAAAAGTTGTCCCGAATGCCAACACGATCCACTCCGAGGAGCCTCTCCCAGCACTCTACGAGCGTCCGTTCAATATCATCCCTCGGCTCAACATAGGTACTGTCCAGCTGTGGGCGTGAGAATCGTGCTGTCGAGTCCTCCGATGTCGCCTGGCGGCGGTCCACACGCTGTAGCAAGTCATGCAGATCGAGGGAGCTCACGACCACCTGCGGTAGGGCTCGACTCGCAAGAATATGGTCCAGGACCTGCGTACCTTCCGCTGGGCGGATGCCCTCTTTGAGAAGCTGTTGCAGCTCTCGTTCTGCCGGAGACAGATTGGCGAGCCGCTCGACAACGTGAGCTCCAAGAGATTGGGGCTCACTGCGTGACATCGAGGGATGTCTGACCGTCAAAGCGTCCTGGCCAGCAACTTTTTTCACGGCAAATCCCTTCACCTCGAGGAGTACTTCCCCGTCTTCACTGGTGATGGTGACGTCGAAGGTTGCTATCGGCTTGTCCACATGGTTGTGCTCATGGCTGCGGATGTAGCTGTAGATTCTTCGCCGCAGTGGAGCTGTACAGCGCACGCTCTGGCAGGAGAAGGGGACATACAAATCGTCACAATCCTCATAACCCTCAATAAGTGATAGGCCACACCCCAGCGCCAAATCCAGTAGCGCTGGGTGGAGTTCGTAGGTCTCCAGGTCCGCGGCGAACTCCTGAGGCAATTCGAGCAGAGCTAACGCCTCCTGTTTGCCGAGGCTTAGGCGTCTCAGGGTTCTCCAGCGCGGACCAAAATTCAGGTGCTTTTCCTGCTTAATCGTCAGACAAGCGTTCTTGCTCTCGTGCCGATGCAGGCTACACCGCGCCTCGAGCTCGGCGAGAGAACGATGTTGCGAGGGTCCAGCGGCAGTAGAGCCGACCCACCCCTGAGCGTGGGACTGCCACTGGCTCGTCCCGTTGACGCCTTGCTTCGGTCTGCTGCTGACCTCAAAGGCATACCTATTCGTATCTTTCTTCAGATGCACGCGCACTTCTTGCGTGGCATTGTCGTTCACCTGTAAGGGTTCAACAAAGAAAAGGTCCTGCATCTCGACGCAGCCGGTGTGGCCAGTGCGACTGACAGCAGCGCGAGCTATCTCCAGGAAACCGGTGCCTGGAACGATGGCTGCGCCACCTTTCGTCCGGTGTTGATCGAGCACCCAGTGGGTCTCAGGGCTATACTCGCTCGCGTACACGATCTCGTCCTCGGTGTCGACAACACAGCGCTCCAGCAACGGATGATCTGTGAGTTGCTCCTCCTGGGCTGGGTCTTCAAACGCACGGGCCGCCATCCCCACTTCTTGCCAGATCCCCCAATTGATCGCGACGACATAGGGCTTAGGCTCGTGACACCTACTCTGCGCAAAGGCGTTGAGGAAAGCATTGGCAGCGCTGTAGTCGACCTGACCGGCCGGCCCCAGAATAGAACTGGTGGAGGAAAACAGCACAAAGAAATCGAGTGGGTGATCTTTCAGGAGGGTGTCCAGGAGCACCGTTCCGTGGACCTTGGCGGAAAACACCTGTTCCGTATCCGCCTGCGTTCTCAGCTGCATGACCCCGTCTTCCGCAATGCCGGCGGCGTGGAT
>JAMQPH010000676.1 GCA_023717605.1 Pyrinomonadaceae bacterium | reverse complement strand
CGAACAGGACGAAGATCGGTTTGATGTTGTGCTTCGCCGCAATAGTCAGGAACTCGTCTAGGCGCTGCTTGAAACCTGCCGCGTCTTGCTGCCACAAGAGGTCGTGCAGGTAGACGCGCATCGTGTTCATGCCTATACTTTCCGCCCAGCCTAACTCGAGATCAATTCTTTTGGGATCGAAACTCGCGGCCTGCCACATCTCCAGCTGGTTAATCGCGCTCGCCGGGTTGTAGTTGCTGCCGATCAGCCAGGGCTGCTTCCCATACCATTCTTTGGCCTTTTGCTCCGACCATTTCTCGACCGGCGCCGCGAACGCCGCGATCGAGAGAATGATAACGGTGATGAATACCTGCGCCGCTTTTCGGATTGATGACATTGAAACAAGACCTCCCTTTGCTGCTTAACATTTGCTGCAAGACGATAGGTCCGATATGTCCTTTAGGTCCTATAGCCAAGCTATTCTTTCTTTATTACTCTTAGTCCATAGAATCCGCCCGCGGTGTTGCCGGGCTGTGCCTGGAAGCGAACGGTGATTTTCGACTTGCCGCGAGTCAGTTCTTCAGGGATCGCATAGGTCACGTCAAAAAACTGGCCCGGCTTGTCGTTTTGTAGCGACTGGGTAGCGATCTTCACGCCAGCCACCAGGATATCGAAGTTGCGCGCTCCCGTTTCACTTCCCCAGTAACTGCAGACCAGAGAGACGGGCTTTTCAGGCAGGACTTTCAGATCGAACGAAACCCAGCCGCCATCGCGCGCGTGTCGCCACTTGCGGCCTGAGTGTTCGCCCGTCTCAGTGTGTTCGCCCTGCATGTTGTGATCGCGTTCAGGTTGCATCTCTCCGGGCTGGGCGAAATCGACGGTCATCGCTTCCAGTCTGCGGACGTGCTCCAGTTCTGCTTTGTAATCTGCCTCGCGCGCAACCCATTGCTGCGGAGTAAACAAGTCCCAGTAGACGGCATAGCGACTGTTGTGCATCCTGTAAAAAGGAGAGAGCTGTATGTCGCGAGGCCTGCCTACACTCACAGTGCGAAACGTTGCTGGTGCTCCTGCGACGGGCTTTATCCATTCCGCGAGCGGCCTGTCTTCGGTAATTAGCGCCGGCACGAGAGCGAGTCCTGCAACTTCCGCCTCATCCTCCGATCCGAGTTCTCCGGCCAACACCGTGGGGCCGTACAGAACTGCCGCGCGTTTGGGATTGTCAGGCAGGGCTTCGAGCCGGAGCGACATCGGAATCTTCAGTTCGACGCGGTCACCGGTTTTCCATCTCCGTCGAATCTCGACGAAACTGCCGGGCCTGGCATTGACGCTCTCGCGTCGCCCGTTGACCGAAACGCTAAGGCCTTCGGTCGCCCAAGCCGGATAGCGCAAGCGCAAAGCCACAGTGACCGGCCTTCCGGTTCTAAAAGTCAGACCCACTGTGTCCGCGTCCGGGTAACGAGTCTCCTGCTTTAGTGACAGCCCCTTCTCACGCCAACTGAGTTCGGAAGCTATGAAGAGGTTGATCCACAGCGCGTCGTCGCTATGAAAATAAATGGAGTCGCCGTACTTTGCATGGTTCTCGATCCCCGAGCCCACACAGCACCAAAAACTATCGAACGGTGTTGAATAAGTCTTACGCGAGCCGGCTTTCAACGGCACGTAATAACAGACCATACCGTCCTCAGGATTCTGCGAGGCGAGGATGTGGTTGTAGAGTGCGCGCTCGTAATAGTCTGCGTACTCAGCCGAGGCTTGCCACTCGAACAGGTGGCGCGTCAGCTTGAGCATGTTGTATGTGTTACACGTCTCAGTCGTGTTCTGGCTCAGCCGATCGTTCAGCTTATCTGGCGGGCCAAAGTGCTCGCCGTCGCTGTTTCCGCCTATGACGTAAGAGTGATGATGCACGACGCGGTCCCAGAAAAACTCGGCCGCCGTTCTGTCTGCGGCATCCTCTGTCAGTTCGTAGCGTCTTGCGAGTCCGATCAATTTGGGAATCTGCGTATTAGCGTGCTTCCCTTGCAGCCGGTCTTCGCGCCGGGCCAGCGGCTCGAGCACCGCTTTGTGATGGAACCGCCGCGAGAGTCTTAAGTACTTTTCGTTTCCGGTGCGTGCGTAGAGTTCGGCCAGCGACTCGTTCATCCCGCCGTGTTCGCAGGCGAGCATCCGCTGGAACTGTTCTTCCGTCAGGTTGGCCAGAGTAGTGTCGGCCCAGTCAGCCAGCTTCACAACAACGGCCAGAGCTTTTGTATTCCCGCAGTACTGATTGGCGTCCAGTAGACCGGCGAAGAGCTTGTGCAGCGTGTACCAGGGAACCCACCCACCGTTGAGATCAAAGCCTTGCGAGCGAATGTCGCCTGCGGACACTTCACTGAAGATCTTTTTCCCGTTCGGAATTGCTGCGACGTAGCCGGTAGCGTTTGCTCGCTGGCAGAGGTCCAGCTCGTTAACGATGTAATTCACGCGTTCACGAAAACGCACGTCGCCAGTAGAGGCAAACATCATCGCGCAAGCCGTGAGATAGTGGCCGAGCGAGTGGCCGGCAATCCCGCGCGCCTCCCACCCACCGTAGACTTCACCTTTCGGTTGGAGCCCTGCTTCTTTGCGGAACCAGCTCAGGAGCCGGTCAGGCTCTATCCTCAAAAGATACGCGGCGTCGAGCAACATGGCCTTCTTGAACGGCCCATCGAGCAGGCGCACGTCCGTGAGATCAAACGCGTGGGCCTCGCGCCGAATCCGATCGGGCACGCGCGTTGTCGGATTCGCGTTGGTGCATAAAGAAAGCAACGGCAGGCTAAAGCAGGCGATACCGACAATGAGGCTGTGACGCAGTGTTGTCATGATAGTTACGGTAGCGAAAGTGATTTCACGCAAAGCCGCAAAGTGGGCAAAGACGCAAAGAAGACCTGAAATGGATTTACGCCACTCACCTCTGCCGTCTACTACCTTCTTGTTTGCGTCTTTGCCCCCTTTGCGGCTTTGCGTGAAACTGCGCGAGAGCGCACTTCTGAATGACATTCACTTATGAATAGGACCTATAGGACTTATTGGACCTATTGCTCATATCACCTTACGCCCAGCAGAATATCTATCGTCAGTTGATCCAGCCGCTTCCGCGACGCTACGCAACGCTGGGTAGAGTGCGCGATATGCCGAGTAGCGTCTGTTCATCAATGCCGATGCCGGCGCGTCTGGTTCGACTCGCAACGCAACGCGTACCGCCCGCGCGCACGCTTCGTCGACCGACGACCATGTACCAACACCGACCCCGGCCAGCAGCGCCGCCCCGTAGGCTGCTCCCTCCTCAGCCTCCAAAATCTCGACCTCGCGCCCGTAAATGTCAGCCTGTATCTGCCGCCAAAGCGGGCCACGCGCCCCGCCACCTCCGAGCCGTATTGTATCGACGGGCACGTCCATCTCCGCGAAGATCGTCAGCGTGTCGCGTAGCGAGTAGGCCACGCCTTCGAGAATAGCTCGGACGGCGTGCGCGCGTGTGTGACTCGCCGCCAGCCCAACCAGCGCCGCCCGTGCTCTGGGGTCAAGATGTGGAGTTCGTTCCCCCATCAAGTAAGGTGCCCACAACACACCGTCGGATCCGGGCGGCACGCCGGCCGCCTCCTTACACAAAAGATCATAAGGGTCGTCGCCGGATTTCGAAGCGGCGCCATCTCCTGCAACACCAAACTGATCACGGAACCAGCGCAACGACAGCCCAGCGGCTTGAGTTACACCCATCACGTGCCAGCGACCCGGTATTGCATGGCAGAAAGTATGAACTCGCCCGCCCTTGTCGAGCGCCGGACGAGCGGTCGCAGCGAAGACAACACCGGACGTGCCGATCGTGGCGCTTACCGTGCCCGGTCTCACGATGCCCATCCCGACAGCACCTGCCGCTTGATCACCGGCGCCTGCGACGACTGGCGTGCCCTCGCGCAACCCTGTTGCAGCTGCACCCTCAGCAGAAACTCGACCGGTGATTTCTGAAGATTCGAAGAGCGCCGGTAAACAGCCTTTGTTAATCTCAACCGCATTCAACATAGCGTCTGACCAACGGCGATTGGCGACATCCAACAGAAGTGTGCCCGAAGC
>JAMQPH010000588.1 GCA_023717605.1 Pyrinomonadaceae bacterium | reverse complement strand
TTATCGCGTCTCCCAAAGGTTCACGAGTTCGTATCCATTCACGGAGCTTGAGAAGTGAGGGATGAAATCGCAAGTTACAAGCGACTGAGCCCACCAATCCACGAGCATTAATCTCATCGTCCAGTTCGAGGCAGCCGTCCGTTATATGCCCAAGTGGTTTCTCCACCAATACATGACAGCCGGCTCGCACGGCTTGGAGGGCCGTCGGTACATGAAGCGAGGTTGGATTTGCGACAATCACGATTGTTGGATGTTCTTCAAGGGCGGAATCAAGATCGGTAAAGACCTGATCAGGCGCCGGCAGGCCCGAATTGGAAAGCGTCGCGCGCCCGCTGCGATAGGCATCGATACGCGAAACTCCGAGATCGCGGAAGCAACGTAAATGCTTGCGCCCGATCGAACCCAACCCACAGATTAGGAGATGCACATCGTTTAGGGATTCCACGGCCAACTTTTTCGGGTGGATCAAGGCGGTGCTCAGATCTTAGAACTCGACAGAAAACGCCGTTATGCTGAAGGAAGTTAGTAATAACAAGGACCGTCATCCCGGAGTCTCGTTGCCTTGAGCTTTATAGGATTTAACGCTCAGTACACTTTACCCAGTGTTGGCCTTTGAGCGACGGAAGCGTTGAGAGCGGCGATCTCGGAATGCTCTCTTAACCAATCAATCACAGTTCCGACTCTAATAATTCTTCCGGGAACATAGAGCGCATCGAATACTTTTTCGAGAAGCGATTGATCTTCTGGTGTGTCGATACATAAGCGGAGGTCCGGCCACGTTTCCTGGGGAAGTGCTTTGACATTGTGCAGTTGAAATCGGTTCGGATTGGTGCGCATATAAATTGTGACGTGTTCTCTATCCTCCGGACGGATCCCCTCGCGATTAGAGCACTCGAGAGCGTCACGCGACATGACTTCAGTGTCGAGTCCACGCGGCCAGCTTCGCTCGATCATGTTACTCGCGTAATCGCAACCTTCTTTGAGAAAGCTGCCTATTACGGTGTCAATTACCGTCGCGTCAAGCAAAGGGTCGTCCGCAGTATGTCTGACCACGACATCGGCATGTATCTCCGAAAGTGCCGCCACAAACCGCCCTAGGACGTCCGCCTCACTCCCACGGAAAACGCGCACTCCCATCGCTCGCCCGATGGTGGCCAAGTCATCGTCAGATGAAGAAACTGTGGTGGCAAGCATGACCTCATCAATCAGCGTAGCTTGCATGACGGCATTCAAAACATGCTTAACAACTGGTTGACCTGCGAGCGGTGAAAGAACTTTTCTTGGCAATCTACCCGAGGAGCAACGGGCTTGAACAATTGCGACTATGCGAGTGCCGTTATTCAAAGTCTGAACAGTTCGGTCTGCAAAGCCGCAGCAAGCGCCTTCGCTGTTGCGGACACTGGTTTCGTTTTGGCGCAACTAACTGGAACCTGAGCAAGTGCCTCGGCGAGACGTTTGCCAGCGTATCCATCAATGGAGCCGCACTCGAGCCTCACGAGTTGTCGCCGCGCGGCACTTTGCCGTTCTGGTTCTTGAAGTGCCTGAAGAACTGCGTTTGTCAGCTCCTTCCTATTGCACACCAATTGGGCAGCTCCAGAGTTAGTTATGTATCGGTAATGATCGTATTGATAAATGCGCTTAACTCGAAGTGATCGAGGCAACTTCTG
>JAMQPH010000655.1 GCA_023717605.1 Pyrinomonadaceae bacterium | reverse complement strand
CTGGCTGGCTTGCTGCGCAATCTCAGCATTAACATCACCTTCAACCAGTGCTTTTACCGATTCATGTTGCACAGACCGACGAGATTCGTCGGCCGCAAGTTTGTTATCATCCATTGCGTAACCTCATTCGAATTTCGGATTTCGGATTTCGAATTTGAAAAACAAAGCCGAAACCGCGTGGTCAATTCGAAATCCGAAATCCGAAATCCGAAATTCAATTGGCGGAGAGGGTGGGATTCGAACCCACGGAACGGTTTCCCGCTCACAGCATTTCCAGTGCTGCCAATTCAACCACTCTTGCACCTCTCCCCGGGAATTTCGGATTGCGAATTGCGGATTTCGGATTTAAAAACCAAGCCCGGAACACCGTAAACTAAATCCGAAATCCGCAATTCGCAATCCGAAATTCTTCTGGCGGAGAGGGTGGGATTTGAACCCACGGTGGAGTTTCCCCCACTCCGGTTTTCGAGACCGGTGCACTAAGCCACTATGCGACCTCTCCCCCAAATTTCGGATTTCGGATTTAAAAACTAAAGCGCCGAACCCCGCAGCTAAATTCGAAATCCGAAATCCGCAATCCGAAATTCATCCTCCGCGCCGAGCACGAAAAAACTGCTGCATCAGTTTGCGGCAGTCTTCTTCCAGCACTCCGGCAGTCACTGCAATCCGATGATTTAAGAAATCCGTGTCGCAAATGCGAAATCGCGACTCCACCGCTCCCGCTCGCTCATCGGCAGCGCCATAAACCAGTCGCCGCACCCTTGCCTGGACGAGACCGCCGGCGCACATTGCGCAGGGTTCAATCGTGGAATACACAACCACATCTGGCAGCCGGTAGTTTCCGATCTTACGCGCCGCCTCGCGCAAGGCCACCAGTTCCGCGTGAGCAGTGGGATCAATGTCGGTGCGGGTTCTATTTCCGGCTACCGCTAGCAAAGTCTCACCGCTAACAATACAAGTGCCGACAGGTATTTCACCACGCGCCTCAGCGTCTCGAGCTGCCGCGATTGCCTGGCGCATCCAATGCTCATCCAGATCTGTGTCCACGGCAGTCATGTTAGAAGTCTTTCAATCAAACAGCGGAACTTTGAACTATAGGTGTCACACTTGAAGACTGTCAAGCAGGGCATATTTCTGCGTTTTCACCTATGAAAGCCGTTGCTTTTAACTGAACTTAGCTACAAGCGACTCTCGAGCGCGTGCTATTATGACTACGCGGAGTCCGGACGCCGCTCTTCCTGCCGCGCTCCCTTCGAGTCCAGTCTATGACCACCGAAACACATCAAAGAGTCAGCGGACCGTTATCAGGAGAACGGGTGACAGGTCGATTGAGGCCGGCTGCTTCCACCGAACCTCCCGTCCCGGACCGAGCACTCCAAACGCCGGCGAGTTTGATGCGCAGAATGGCTCCGGGTGAGTTCAACACCGCCATGATCCATTTCTATCGCGGTGAGGTGCAGCGTTCCAATACCTGGCGAAATCGTCTGGATACGACAACGAATTGGGCGGTGCTAACGGCTGGCGCGACGCTGTCATTTGTTTTTAGTTCACCCAGCAATCCACACTTCGTGATCCCGATCAACTCGATTCTGGTAGCCATCTTCCTGCTGATGGAAGCGCGTCGCTATCGCTACTACGAAATCTGGTCGAGTCGGGTACGGGTGTTGGAAACCGGATACTTTGCCCAACTACTAGCGCCCGATAGCGTGCCGCTGGATGAATCGTGGGCACAGCACCTCGCATCAGATTTGATCACGCCCCACTTTACAATCAGTGAGTTGGAGGCAGTGGGCCGCAGACTGCGCCGCAACTATCTGTGGATCTTTGCTTTGTTGGCATTGAGCTGGAATCTCAAAGTCTATCTGCATCCGCTTCCGGCACGTGATTTCAACGCCTTTATCGATCGCGCCACCGTCGGGATCGTGCCTGGTTGGATCGTGTTTGTAATTGGAGTGATCTTCAATGCCGCGATTGCAATCTTTGCCATTGGTACAGTGCGCCTGCGTGAAGCCACCGGCGAGGTGCTGCCTCAGCATGAGTTCTCACTGCGTCCAATCATCACAATGAAACGGTGGACGCGCGCTGCAACCGGCTCGGGACGCACAACGCTACGGGCAAAGCGAGCACGCCAGCGGGTGCGTAGCGGGACCATGACCGGCGAGTTTAAGAAGATTGATATCTCGGAAACTCCTGATAGGGATGCGCGAAAAACCGACATCAACGAGAGTTCCGATACAGAAATTCCGGCAGAGACATTAACAAGAGGCTGAGACGAGCCCCAGGGCAGATCGAAAAAGTGATAATCGTCAGAGGAAGCAGCAAGAGCGATCCACTAACTCACACTAAACAACTCGAATAAGAAATCCTTTCGTGCTGGTTTGTGTGGTTCCGTGGATCGTATTTGTTTTTTTGCTGCTATATCTTGATCTGAATGCCCCGGATGACTAAGGCCACCTGCGCTCCAACAGCAGATCCCGATCTTTATGCTTGAACTGAACGGCCAAAGACTATCCCTCCAACAAGTCGCTGAAGTTGCCAACGGCCGAGGACATGTTTCGCTTTCGGCGGATGCGCGTCGGCGTGCGGAGCAATCGTGTCGCATCGTGGAGAAAATCGTAGCTGAGGGACGCACGGTTTACGGTGTGAATACCGGCTTCGGAAAACTCTCCGACGTCCGGATAGAGCCTTCTGAGTTGCGAGCGTTGCAGCTCAACCTCGTACGTAGCCATTCCTGTGGCCTGGGCTCGCCACTGTCTGAGGCGGAATCGCGGGCGATGTTACTGCTACGCGCGAATGTTCTCTCCTGTGGTTTTAGCGGTGCTCGACCGCTGGTGATCGATGCGTTGATAGCCATGCTCGAGAAAGGTGTTACGCCTGTCATCCCCGAAAAGGGCTCGGTAGGAGCAAGTGGCGATCTGGCGCCGCTTTCGCATCTGGCGTTGACGGTCATTGGCGAAGGCGAAGCATTCTACCAGGGCGCGCGTTTACCGGGCGCTGAGGCCTTGCGACGCGCCGGCCTTCAGCCGTTGGAGCTGC
This sequence comes from Pyrinomonadaceae bacterium, assembly GCA_023717605.1. Taxonomy (GTDB): domain Bacteria; phylum Acidobacteriota; class Blastocatellia; order Pyrinomonadales; family Pyrinomonadaceae; genus PSRF01. The sequence goes on along the minus strand of JAMQPH010000655.1, from coordinate 3,032 downwards.
AGGTCAAGGAAGGCCTGGCGCTTTTGAACGGTACGCAAGCCATGGCGGCAGTCGGAGGGCTCGCTTTGCATCGCGCTGAAAGACTCGCACGGGTTGCGGATGTTGCCGGCGCTATGACAGTCGAAGCGCTGCGGGGGACGCCGGTTGCCTTTGATGAACGGATTCATCGAGCGCGCCCACACTCAGGCCAGAGCGAAGTTGCCGCTCATTTGCGGGAGTTATTGCGCGACAGCGAAATTAGACAGTCACATCTGGAAAATGATCCGCGAGTTCAGGACGCCTATAGTTTGCGATGCATCCCTCAGGTACACGGCGCAGTACGTGGTGCTCTTAACCATGCTCGTGAGATTGTTGAAACTGAAACCGGAAGCGCCACCGACAATCCGCTCGTGTTCGCTGAGACAGGCGAAGTTTTATCCGGTGGTAATTTCCATGGCGCGCCATTGGCCCTGGCTTTCGATTATGCGGCAATCGCGCTAACGGACTTGATGAGCATTAGTGAGCGGCGGATTGATCGGCTCGTAAATCCGGATGCAAACGAAGGCTTGCCGCCGTTTCTAACGGCAAAACCCGGAATCGCTTCCGGCTTCATGATGCTTCAAGTAACTGCTGTCGCCCTCTTGTGCGAGGCGAAAGTGCTCGCGCATCCGGCGAGTGTGGACAATGTCCCCACCGATGGTGGCAAAGAAGATCACGTTTCGATGGGCATGACAGCCGCGACGAAGCTGCGCTCGATCGTGGAGAATGCCGAGTTGATCACGGCAATTGAGTTGATTACCGCGGCAGAGGCACTTGAATACCGCGCTCCTTTGGTTCCGGGACGAGGAGTCAAACAAGCCCAGGAAATAGTGCGCGCGAAGGTCGCCCGTCTGGTTGACGATCGCTCGATGTCTGATGATATTCAGAGAATGGCGCAGGCTATCGGCAACGGCGAGTTTGATTCGCTGTTGTAAATTTGCAGGTCGGCAAGGGATCCATTTTCAATTTTTTGATCTCATTTAGTGGTGCTTCGTGTAACGGATTTTTGCTGTTAATCTAAGGTCTCACGCTTGATTGGCGCATCCCCCTGGCTAACCTGGGCACTACTCTCATGTGGTGCTGTTCTTAATCTGAAGGAGAAACAAGATGACGGACATTTTTGATGGTCGTGGAAAGGGATTGGAAGAGGAGTATTTTCATCGTCAGAACCAGGAGGCAATTGAAAAGCTGCGAGCGAAGATGCAGGCCGCGGTGAAGGCCAAGCCCGCCGGCGCCTCTACAATGAAGTGCCCGAGATGCGACGGCCAATTGCATGAAATCAAATTTGAAGATGTAGCGATTGACACTTGCGATAAGTGTGGGGGTTGCTGGTTCGATTCAGGAGAGTTGGCGCAGCTTACTAGACCCGCAAGCGGCGGTTGGTTCAGTAGACTTCTCAATAGTTGGAATCCTAAATAGGAGCGATCCTTCGCTCAGATCTGACTATGTCCCCAAGAACAATCCGGGCTCCGCGCGGCGCTAAGCTTAACTGCAAAGGGTGGCATCAGGAAGCGGCCTTGCGCTGCCTGATGAACAACCTCGATCCGGACGTTGCTGAGCGACCGGATGAACTAATTGTCTATGGCGGAACCGGAAAGGCTGCCCGCAATTGGCCCGCATTCGAAGCCATCGTTCGCGAACTGCAGCAACTGGAAAACGATGAAACACTGCTGGTGCAATCGGGAAAGCCTGTTGGGGTGTTCCGCACACACGAGTACGCGCCGCGGGTTCTGATCGCCAACTCCAATCTCGTCGGCGCCTGGGCTAACTGGGAACAGTTTCACGAGCTCGAACGCAAGGGCTTGATGATGTACGGCCAGATGACTGCAGGTAGCTGGATCTACATCGGAACTCAGGGAATCGTGCAGGGGACGTTTGAGACGTTTGCGGCTATGGCCGATAGAGACTTCGGCGGCGATCTAACAGGTAGGCTCATCGTGTCGGGTGGAATGGGCGGTATGGGTGGCGCCCAGCCGCTGGCAGCAACGCTTAACGGCGCGGTATTCCTCGGAATCGATGTTGACCCCTTGCGCATAGAGCGCCGCGTGCGCACCGGCTACTGCGATCGAATCGCCATGGACCTCAACGAAGCGCTCGACATCTGCGAGGACGCTCGTGAGCAGAAGCGGGCAGTGTCAGTTGGGCTGGTTGGCAACTGCGCCGAGGTTATTCCTGAAATAGTTCGCAGAGGAGTTAGGGTCGACGCGGTTACTGATCAGACCAGTGCGCACGATCCTTTGAATGGTTATGTGCCGGCCGGTGTAGCGCTGGACGAAGCCGCCGACCTTCGCCGCCAGGACGCGGTTTCGTACATAGAACGATCTATGCAGTCGATGGCCCGTCACGTGGAAGCGATGCTGGCACTGAAACGAGCCGGCGCAGTCGCATTCGATTACGGCAACAATATTCGTAAGCATGCTTTTGATGCCGGCTGCAACGATGCGTTTGAAATTCCAGGGTTCGTGCCCGAATACATTCGCCCCCTTTTTTGTGAAGGCAAAGGCCCGTTTCGTTGGGTGGCGTTGTCGGGTGACCAGGGCGATATTCAAAAGACTGATGATCTGGCTTTGGAGCTCTTTCCGGAGGATGCCACGCTGAATCGTTGGCTGCGTCTGGCGCGCGATCGGGTCCAGTTTCAGGGATTGCCCGCGCGTATCTGCTGGCTCGGTTATGGCGAACGAGCCGAGATGGGCGAGGCCATCAACGAGATGGTGAGGCGCGGCGACTTGAAGGCGCCAATTGCCATCGGCCGCGACCACCTCGACACCGGTTCAGTCGCTTCACCGTTTCGCGAAACGGAAGGAATGAGAGATGGGTCGGACGCGGTCGCAGACTGGCCCATTCTCAATGCCTTACTAAACACGGCCAGCGGTGCGAGTTGGGTTTCCTTTCATCATGGCGGCGGCGTCGGCATTGGTTATTCACTGCACGCGGGACAGGTGTCTGTGGCCGACGGAACTGACGAAGCCGCCAAGCGTCTTAACCGGGTGCTCACAAACGACCCGGGCATCGGC
>JAMQPH010000585.1 GCA_023717605.1 Pyrinomonadaceae bacterium | reverse complement strand
CTCCGGCGACTCCTTCAACTCCGCCAGGGGTCGTAACTGCTCGCGAATATAATTCCAATCCAGTTTTCCAGTCTGTCGTACGATGACGCGTTCGACATCCACCCAGTCTTGTCCGCGTCCTGCAAAAGCCTTCAACACAATCAAGTCCTCGGCGGAGCAGGTGCGCAAGGCAAAGTTCGGAGGATAGTCGAATAAAGAAGAGCGCTGAATAAGCAGTTGTTCAAACGGGAGCGCTGCCAGAGCCACATCTAGCCCAACGCCTTTCTTGGATCGCAGTAAAAGCACTCGCCGCTCTTGAGCAAATTGAGCGGCATTGGGAATTCGCCCTTCAAAGTGGGTCAGGAGAACGTTAATGAATTGCTCTTCCTTTCCAAAGCCGGCGAAGAGCGTGAGATCAGCGTCAGTGGTCTCACGCGGTTCACCCCAACGTTGTAGCGCGAGTCCCCCTATAAAACAAAACTGCCAGCCCTGAGACTGACACACGGCTTGCAGCTCAGCGGCCGCCTGAATGACTTCATTCACGTTCCGCTGCCTTCTTGAACCAGCCCTGCTGTTCTACCAGGCCAGACCATGGTTCTGGCGCGTATGGTGGAAGGGAATAATCCCGCGACCCAAAAAGCAGAAGCAGGGTCTGGTATGTATCAAGTTCTCGAATTTCTTTGCGCCTGATGCGCTCGAGGTCCGCCGCAGCGAGCTGCCAGGTCTCGACCCATCTCTTGCCGAGGGCGATCTCTTCGGGGGTCCAATCAGCAAGAGCTGAAGTATTCTTCATGCGGGAATTCTAACACTTTGTCGGCAGGGTCACACCCGTTCCCATCCCGAACACGGTGCATCCACGCAAACGCAGGCGCGTTAAGTTCCTGGTGAGAGAGCGCAGGGACTTGCTTGCCAGCCTCGAGCAACTTGGCCTTCACAGGTATCTACCCTATTAAGCCTGAGCCGATCTTAATACTGATAGCAAATCCGTTATTTGTACGGTAAACTTGCAGGCGAAAAAATGAGTACCGCAAGCATCCTTCCCAAAGTACACATCGGCGAGGTCGTTCGCAATGCGGTGGTATTCAAGCCTGATAATGGTCGAAAACGCCCAGTGAATTCAGACCTCATAGTCAAGACCGTAGCGCACTTCTTCTCTCTGCTTCGCGAGCGTCAAATCGAACATGTACTGGTGGGTGGCATCGCCTTGCTTCAATACGTAGAGGGACGCAACACTGAAGACATAGATCTGATCATGACGCTGTCTTCGCTCGAGCGGATTCCCGAGTTAATGATTGAAGACCGTGATCAAGATTTTGCCCGCGGCAGGTTCGGCGATTTGAAGGTCGATGTTCTGCTGACCAGCAACCCCCTTTTCGATGAGGTGCGCAATCACCATACGAGCATCGGGAAGTTTGTGGGGCAGGATATCCGCTGCGCCACGGTTGAAGGGCTGATCCTGCTGAAACTATACGCGTTGCCGTCGCTCTACCGGCAAGGGAACTTTACCCGCGTCGGCCTTTACGAAAACGATGTGGCGACTTTGATACACGAGCATGACCCGCCGGTTGAAAAGCTTCTGGACGAGCTTGGCCTTTATTTGAGCGAGAGCGACGCCGCCCAGGTGAAACAGATCGTTGCTGAGATACAACAACGAATCAGGCGTTTTGCAGCGGGAAGCTCCCAGGATGGCGGAAATAAGTAAAGAAGAACATGGAGTTATGCTTGCGTGGAGCCGATTGTACTTGGGCGGGTAACTGTGTGGGAGAGTAGGAAGTCGCCGGGATTATTTCCTCTTCATTTTTGAGATCTGAGATCTTCGATCTGAGATCAGCAGGTCGGCTCCCTCAATGATTGACTCAACCTTGGGAAGCGAACAAAGACCAAGGCACAAAGACCAAGGCACAAAGACCAAAGACCAAGAGTTTAGAACGACCGGGGCTTAGCCTTAGTCCCTTCTGTCTCATCGGTGAAACCTGTCGATACACTATCCAAAAGGGCGGCTTGTCTCAGTTCCGGGTTTTCAGCCCAGGACTTCCCCGAGACGAACGACACCTGATCGTACACCAGCACAATAGTTCCCAACTCCATTAGCTTGCTCAATTCACGAGCGGCGAACATTGGTATTCGAATACAACCATGACTCGCCGGCTCGGATGGGACGCTACGGTACCTGTGAATCGCTACGCCTCCGCTGATGTAACTGGGGTAATACATCGTTTGAAACGGTGGCTTTTCCCAACCAGCCGTCTTGTCATAAACAACGAACCTGCCACGCGGTGTGTAGGCTATGCTCATCTGACCGTCGTCCATAAACGGCTTGCCGTTGCCCGACGAGACCGGAAGCACTCTGACGCCACCTTCGTCGTTGACGATCAATAGCACCTGACGATCCAGATCCACTTCAACATGCTCGTACCCAACCTCCCTTGCTTTCGGTGACGCCCCGTTGCGAATCGTCTCGAGCTCAGCGCTGGTAAGTTGGCCAGTAATAGGGCGCCCCCCCCATTTCTGGAAGGCGATCAATGCCGACCGCGTCGCCGGATCAAATAATCCATCGACCGCTCCAGTCCAGTAGCCCATCTCTGATAGTCGACGTTCAGCCTCCGTCGTTTGCGCCCGGGTCAAAGATGACTGCTGTTGCTTGCTCTGCTGTGCGCTCGAAGTTGAGAGTGTTGAAATCAGAAGTAAACAGATGGTGAGAAGAAAGTTCATTGGGGGATTACTAATAACAAGCGCATTGGTTGAAAACAGCCGAGCAATTCTGCCGCTTCGAGTGTGAGAGATATGGCGAGATTCTTTGGAGTCCTGTTTTTTAGCTTCCCTTGTCATGCCATTTGTTCATTTCTGCGAGTCTTGTAAATCCATACTGTCTTTTCATCCGCTGATCTACGCAAGAGTATAAGAATTAATTCTGACACTCAAGGAGACCTTTATCCTAAGGTGGTTCTAGAAACTGTTATGGTAGAAGTGGTCATTCCACTAGTCATTAGGAATCCTAAGGGCATAATTTCCTCAACGCAATGCGTCGAACGCTATCCGGGAAATGAACCACCTGGCGGCGACGACCGTCGGCCCAAAGGTGCCAATTACGTCAACG
>JAMQPH010000647.1 GCA_023717605.1 Pyrinomonadaceae bacterium | reverse complement strand
ATTGAGCGAAGGGCACGAGGACTGGAATGACGTGCTTCGCCGCGCATTTCGCCCCCACGCGTCGCGATTTCAAGGTCCGCATTCTCGCCATGGAATGGCGGCCCTCTAGAATTCCGAACTACCGCTGTGGGTCGGTCAGAGTCAACCACGACCCGGCGCTGAACGCCGGTGCCCTTCGGGTCGGGTCCGGGCGTTGAACTGCACGCGGCGAGTGGCTGCTGTACTTCTGCGGATTCAACCGGTGGACGCAACAGATTGGTGAAATCGTTCAGCGGGTGTTTCGTAGTTTAGCGTTTTCCTTGGGCGGGTATTTAGTTGCCTCGCTACTGCATTTAGCTTGGCTTGCGAGTAGGTAGAAATATCCGTTCCCTTGGGGAAATACTGCCGCAATAGCCCATTTGTATTTTCATTGGTCCCCCGCTGCCAAGGACTCTGAGGATCACAGAAATAGACCTTAATGTCGGTCGCCAATGTGAATCGCTGGTGACCGGCCATCTCTGTACCCCGGTCCCACGTCAGCGATTGGTAGAGTTCGTGCGGCAGCTTGCGAGCGTTCTTGATCAGAGTATTGGCGAATGTCTCGGTATCTTTGCTGGCGACCTTCACCAGCATCACGTAGCGTGTTTGACGCTCGACGAGCGTTGCAATCTGACTGCTGTGACTCCCGCACAGTAGGTCACCTTCCCAGTGCCCCGGTACGGCTCGATCTTCCGCTGTGGCAGAGCGCTCGCTGATCGATACCGCATCATGGATTCTGCGGCGATCGTCTGACTTCTGGGTGTGATGGCGCGATCGGCGCATTGCTCGTGTGCGTCTCAAATACTGCAACAACTCCTTCTTCAGGACGCCACGGGCTTGAATGAAGAGGCTGCGATAGATCGTCTCGTGTGACACCTGACCGTTCTCGCCGTCCGGGTAAGTACGTTTCAGCCACCCAGCAATCTGCTCCGGAGACCACATTAGTTGGAGCTTAGTGGCCACGATGCGCGCCAACATCCGATTCTCGGCCAGTCTACAGGTCTTGGGTCGAGCTGCCCGATCCCATGCCGCTTGGTCGGCCTGGCTCGCCCGATAGCAACTCTGCCCACCATTGCGCCGGATCTCGCGGCTGATAGTGGATGGCGCTCGCTCGAGGACAGATGCTATCGAACGGATCGAGTGACCGGATGCCAGAGCACGCGATATTTCTTCACGTTCAGCCAAGGTCAGCGCCAACCTCGAACGGCGACGTTGCGCCGGACGTATCCCACCCGTCTCCGCCAGAATGCGTTGTATTGATGAGTGGTTTCGATCAAACAACTGGGCAATCTGCTGAAGGGACTCCCCTTTACGCCAGCGCTCCCACATCAAGGCTTTCTGACTTTCCGTGTAATAGATCCTCGGTCTTTGCTTCATCTGCAACACTCCTTCTGCTTACACAGTCTCTAGTGTGTTGCATCGACCCATTGAATCCGCCAGCGCACAGCTGCCATCGAGACGCGAAGGTCAGGTATAGACCGTAGAGCCGCCGGCCGGCGCCTCCGTTCCGATGGGCGTGAACGACCCGTTGCTATCCTTCGCATTAACAGAAAGCCGCCGTCAGAAATCGCAATAACGGACGTACAGCGCGCGTTCTTGCCCGCCTCGACGAGCGGCTGCGAGTTTCGCGAGTGACGACCGTCAGCCTTCGCCGGCCGACCTGTCTGTAAATCTTCCATTCCTGTGTCGCTTGCTCATACGTGTCTCCTGTCTTCTGCTTCTTCGGTTGTAGTACCACGTGAAGTAGACGTTGCGAAGGTGGAATCTAAAGAATGCGAACCGAAGCCCGATGGGCATGCGATTGTGGCCGAGATGGTATTTGTCCATGTGTGCTTCCGGTGTCGGAAGTGTCTATTTGCTAGTGCCTGCGCTCGCCACCGGTTAGCGCTCGGATCATTGCATCAAACAACGCGACGACGGCGCTGGCATCCCTTCCGGCACCCTCATCGAACCTCACACGCAACGTCATCATCGCGGCCACGCTTGCCGCGTCCTCGTCTGGCGGAATCACTGCGTCGGGTGTTTGTAGCGGAAAGTCAACGCAAGCACGGCGATTCAGTTCCCAATCGCAGGCGTGCCCGATCCACGCTAACAGGCCCGGCACGATCTGCGGGACACTATTTGACACTTTGATCAGCGCGCACAGTTCGCCGTCGTTGAGTTCAGCGAGCGCGGCGGCAATGGGCATCAGATCAGCGGCATCGCTGCCATGAGCATTCGGAACCGCGTCGCCTCGGGCGAAACGCTTCGTCGGCCCCTTATGCGCGGATAGGACGCGCAGTTTGCAGTTCCGCGTGACGGTCCTGCTGCGGTTGGTTTTCACTATTGCCTACGGTTGTCGGAAAGTCCCCTTGCCATCATCAGCATTGCCAGCAAACTTCGCGCCATCGACATCTTTTCGTTATTTTCCGATGAGTTAACAACTTTCGCTGGGCAACCTCGACACGTATATGTAAGAAATATCGGCAGTGGCCACTTTGTAGCGTTCACTTGGCCGGCCATAGAAAAAACCCGCCGAAGTGGGGCGGCGAATAGCGCGGGGCAACGTCAATGCCTTATGGGGTTGACGTCCCGCTCTACAGAGCTTGTGTCGCGGGTGTCCCCGTCGGCGTCAGGACGAATGTCCGGTTTGAGGCATGCTACGACACGTAACTGACCGGCTGGCCGAACGCGCCCCGATTGTCGGGCCGACGTCAGTTGCGCTTAGCCCTTCCACCGACCGGTTGGGACGTCGGTAATGATGATTCCCAGGACAACGCGCTTCGTCGGCCATGTACGAAGCAGGAGTGGGGCAGCTCCCAAGTCAAAGTACAAAGTACGACCTGCTCGTACTCAGTCCCTCGAACGAGATTCCTAGAATATGCAATTTCGTAGAACTACGAAATCCTTGGAACGTCATTGACGTTCGACATGTTCGTACGAGGTCCTGGCTACCTGGTACGACGTCTTCGTGCGACGCGCGTATATTGAATGCGCCGGCCGGCGAGATATGTCACCGGAATCCTGATCCGAGGAGGATAACCACCATGATTCGCGTCTTCGTGAAACACAAAGTGGATGACTACGCTGCATGGCGCAAAGGGTACGACGCTTTCGAATCAGCTCGGACCAAACTGGGAGTGCGGGGGCACGCCGTGTACCGCGATGTTGAAGATGGGAATGATGTCACCGTATGGCACGACTTTGACAGCCTCGAGGCGGCCAAGGCATTCGGCAATTCCAATGAACTGAAGGCCGCGATGAAGGACGCCGGCGTGATGGTGACGCCCACGATCTGGATCACCCACCACACCTGATCAGCGCGTCTCGCGCGAAGCATTCGCTACAGCCTCACAGTGAGTCAGCGCGTGCCATGTAGCGAGGCAGGCGTGAGTCCCGTGACCTCGTCGGTGTCGACTACAATGCCCGCCACCCACTTCAGACATTCGGATATCGCAATAGCCGACGTTCAACGAACGTAGTTGACCCGCCGGCCCAGCCCAGCCGACGGCCCGCGGGCAGCTGGCATACGGGCATCACAACGAGCGCCCGCTACCTCGGCGGTTTCACCTCGATCGTGATGGACGCATACCACGCAGCGAGGTCCGCGATCTCGGCATCGGT
>JAMQPH010000632.1 GCA_023717605.1 Pyrinomonadaceae bacterium | reverse complement strand
ATGGTAGCGCATACGGGACTCGAACCCGTGATCTCTGCCTTGAGAGGGCAGCGTGTTAACCAACTACACCAATGCGCCTTAACGGACTTGGATTATAGGGGCGCCGCTCCGGGGTTAGCAAGCTAGGGTTGCGAGACACGTCTGGGCGGCGGCGAAGTGTGCCCTGCTCCGGAGAGCGCCTAAGCAGTTGTAGGTCGGGCCTCCGTGCAAGCGAAATTGATCGACCCGCGGCAAGCGAAAAATTGATAAGATAGCTTCCCCGGCACAAGCGAAAATAGATAAGGTGGCTTCTCCCCATGCAATGCCCCCGCTGCAAGAGTGTACGCATTCAGCTTGGTTACAAAGATAGGTCAATACTCGCTCTCCTTGCCGGCGGGGATGAATTTCTTTGTAATAACTGCGGCTTGGAATTCAAGAGGTTTGATTTATCAGGCGAGGTACAGAGGGTACCTGCGAGGAAGCCGGAATCGGTCGCTAACCGCCGGCGCGCGCCGCGATTCAAGACCCACTTACCCACCACGATAAGTCTAACTCAGAAAGATAAGGTCACCGGCAAGCTCATACTCTCAAAAGCCTCCAGAGGACACTGCGTGACACTCAGCAGGTTGGGAGTGGCCATATCTTTCATCGGTTCACGGTTCGACGAAGAAGAGTTCGCTCAAACTGGCCGACTATTATTCGTGACTATCACTTTGCCGAACGGAGCAGTCGATGCCGCAGTTACCACCGTTAGGCATGAGCGCGTCGCCGCAAAAAAGGGCCCGCCGAGCTGGTTAGTACGGGCGTCTATTACCCACATGAGTGAAGGGGATAGCGCGCGACTTTTTAGCTACCTTGATAAACGAGAGAGTGAGGCGCCACTCTTCACGCAGGAGTGAAACCCCCGAGGCTGCCGCCGCTGGATACAGGATGCTATACTGCCCCGGTTCGCTAAGCATTCTTCAAGTTGATCTCCCAACCAGGGTGCTCTAGGTCCCTGAGCCCAAAGGTCTATGCCAAATATCGTCGTGGACGGAGCTAGAGCGAAAGTTCCCGCCTTGTTGCTTCCTCTATTTCCTTTGCAAGCTCGTCTAGCAAGATTGTTGGGGCGGAGTGTGGGATGAACGTAGTTGTGCTGCGGGAGACGCAACCGGGGGAAGCTCGCGTCGCGCTTGTTCCTGAATCCGTGCGCAAGATTGTCGCGCTGAAGGCGACCGTTAAGGTCGAAACCGGTGCGGGTCTGGGGGCGGCGCGAACGGACGACGACTATCGTCAGGCCGGGGCGGACGTGACTCCGGACCGCAGTTCGCTTCTGGGCTCCGCGGACCTGCTGGTGGTTGTCAACAGGCCGTCGGAGCAGGACATTCACCGATTGCCGGAAGGCGCGGCAGTTCTTGGGTTCCTGCGGCCTCTCGATGAGCCTGTCGCACTCACTCACGCCGTCGCTCAAAATCTTACGACATTCGCGGTCGAACTAATTCCACGCATAACTCGCGCACAGGCCATGGACGCGCTTTCTTCGATGGCCACTGTAGTCGGTTACAAAGCAGTCCTGCTTGGTGCGTCCCATATCCCGCGAATGTTTCCCCTCCTGATGACCGCCGCCGGAACCGTGCCTCCAGCGCGGGTGCTCGTACTCGGCGCAGGCGTCGCCGGATTGCAGGCAATCGCCACCGCACGGCGACTCGGCGCTGTGGTTGAAGCCTATGATGTACGTGCGGCTGCCGGCGAGCAGGTACGTTCGCTGGGTGCGGTGTTTTTGGAGGTGGATCTGGGCGGACTAAAGACCGAGGACGCGGGAGGTTATGCGGTTGAGTTGAGTGAGGAAGCCATGGAACGCGGTCGTGCGCTGATCGCGGAACATGCGAAGACGGCAGACGTTGTGATCACCACTGCCCAGGTACCGGGCAGACCTGCGCCTTTGCTGCTTACTGAGGCTGGGGTCAACGGTATGAAACGCGGAGCCGTCGTCATAGATCTGGCAGGTTCGACTGGAGGAAACTGCGCCATCAGCAAGCCGGACCAAACCATCGAACGCGCGGGCGTAACTATCATGGCGCCGTTGAATCTCGCGGCGACCGTGCCGGTCCATGCCAGCCAGTTGTATTCGCGCAACGTGACTTCGTTTCTGTCTCTGATAATCAAAGATGGTGAGCTCAACATCGATATGAACGATGATGTTGTTGGACCATCGTGCGTGACCCATCTCGGCAAGATTGTGAACAGCCGAGTAGCCGCGATGATGGATGCAGCGGTTGGTAAGTAAGAAATTGGCGATACACACCGATCTAAGATGGTGAAATGAGGAGTAACAGATGTCACCAGACACACTAATAACAGCGCTTTACGTTTTCGCCCTGGCGGCATTTTTAGGCTACCTGGTGATCTCGCGTGTGCCGCCGCTGTTGCACACGCCATTGATGTCGGCGACCAACGCAATCTCGGGCATCTCACTGGTTGGTTCCATCGTCACCGCCGGCGCGGACTACAACTGGGTGAGCACCATCCTCGGTTTTACTGCTGTCGTGTGCTCGACGACAAACGTGGTGGGTGGATTCGTGATCACTGATCGCATGTTGCGAATGTTCAAGCGCAAGCCAATGCCGAAAGAGAAATGATGGTCTTTGGCCTTGGTGCTTTGTTCTTTGAGCTTTGTACTTGGTTTTTTGAACTTGGAATTGAGTTTTGAGTTCCAAGGTTGAATTGTACAAAGCAAGAAGCACAAAGAACAAAGAACGAAGTACAAAGAACACTTCTTTTAGATGCAGACCTACTTCATCGAACTAAGTTACCTGCTGGCCTCAGTGCTTTTCATCCTGGGCCTCAAGGGTCTTAGCCATCCCGAAACCGCTAAGCGCGGGATGCACCTCGCTGAATTCGGCATGCTAATGGCGATCATCGGCACGCTGATGCATCACGAAATCGTCACCTACACCTGGATCCTGTCCGGGTTGGTGATTGGTTCGCTCATCGGACTGGCGATGGGTTTCTGGGTCCCGATGACTGCGATGCCGCAGCGGACGGCACTTTCGCACGCCTTTGGCGCTTTTGCCGCGGCGCTCGTGGGCGTTTCAGAGTTCTACCGTCACGGAGGGCATGTCGATAAGATCACGATGAGCGCGCTGGGGTTTGAAGTGATGCTGGGTGCGCTGACAACGACGGGAAGCCTGCTCGCGTTTGCGAAGCTGCAGGGTTTGGTCCGCGGCACTCCGGTAACTTACAAGGGGCAGAACATTTTCAATATGGCGCTGTTGGCCACGACAATTGGAATCTTCGTTTATCTAATCGTCGTGCCGGGATCGTTGCCACTCTTCTTCGTGATGACCGGGTTGGCGCTGGTGTTTGGACTGTTGCTTGTTATGCCTATTGGCTCCGCCGACATGCCGGTCGTGATGTCTCTCCTAAACTCCTATGCTGGTTTGGCTTCGGCGGCCACAGGGTTCGTGCTAAATAACAAAGTTCTGATCATCGCCGGCACGCTTGATGGGTTCTCCGGATTCATTCTTTCTATCCTAATGTGCCGCGCAATGAATCGCTCGATTACAAACGTGCTGTTCGGCGCCTTTGGCAGCGCGGAAACGGCAGCTGCAGGCGGTGCGCAACAAGGCGTCATGCGTGAAGTTAGTTTGGAGGACATCGCGACTCAACTGGCTTACGCACGGCAGGTGGTCTTCGTTCCGGGTTACGGCATGGCAACTGCGCAAGCGCAACACGCTGTGCGCGAACTTGCGAACACACTGGAGAAGAGAGGGGTCACAGTCAAATATGGAATTCATCCCGTGGCCGGTCGTATGCCGGGTCACATGAACGTGTTGCTTGCGGAAGCGAATGTGCCCTATTCGTCGCTGTACGAGTTGGAACAGATCAACCCCGAGTTTCCAAGCACCGATGTGGCAGTGGTGATTGGCGCTAATGACGTGGTTAATCCGGACGCGCGTGATAATCCGGGCAGTCCCATTGCGGGAATGCCTATCCTGGAAGTCGATCGCTCGAAATCTGTCGTGGTGTTAAAACGCGGTCAGGGCAAAGGCTTCTCAGGACTTGAGAATCCGCTCTTCTTCAAAGAAGTGACTGGCATGCTCTACGGCGACGCGAAAGACACTTTGACCAGAATGATTCAGGCAGTGCAGCAGGCGTAAAAACTTTTCCTGTGTTGCTGCGTACTAGACCAACCCTCCCCACTTACATAAAAACCGGAGAAAGCATGCGACGATTCCTGATAGCCCTGTTACTTACCAGCGTTCTAATACTGCCGTTTCCTGCTGTTCAGGCCCAACGCAAGAGCGTTAAGGCAAAGAAACCGGTCGCGGTCACACCGGCTCCCCAAAAAGCCGCCGAGCAGATCACGGTTGCCCAAATGCGTGACTACCTGACTTACATTGCCTCCGATGAAATGGAGGGACGAGACACACCTTCCCGCGGCCTCGACTTAACGGCAAAGTTTCTGGCCATGAACGTCGCGCGTTGGGGACTTAAACCAGCAGGCGACGACGGCACGTTTTTTCAGAAGATCGCCCTGAGACGCGATCAGGTTAATAAGGAAGAGACTCGCGTGAGGCTCAACGACCAGAACCTGACGCTTGGTGAGGACTATATTGCGCTCCCAGGCAATGCTGAGGTCAGCGGCCCGCTTGTCTTTGCCGGTAATGGGTGGTTCGTAAAATCAAAAAATATGGACGCCTACAAAGGCATCGATGCCAAGGGAAAAATTGCGGTCATCTTCACCTCGCTTAGCGGAATGCCGCGTGGTGTTCGCTCCTCCGACCTTAGTAGTGGCAAGCCTGGCGAAGACTGGATGGCTCCGTTCGAATACGCCCGCAAGCAGGGCGCAGTTGCCACAGTCGTAATTCCGGATTTCCAATTTATGGCTAACTGGGACCGCAACCGGAAGCGCCTCAGCGAACGACCGACTATCGTAGTTGATAAGTTTCAACCAGCAGAGACGTCGCGGTTGCCGGGAATAGTGATAACTCCACGGATCGCCAATCTCTTATTTCAGGGAGAGCGACAGAGTGCTACAGCGCTGTTCGAAGCGGTCTTTGGCGGAGAGATGCCCGCGCCGTTTGAGTTGAGTCCCACCAAGAAGATGTCCATCACAGTGAGCAACAAGGGGGGCGAGATCGCAACGCAAAACGTCATCGCCGTGTTTGAAGGCAGCGATCCCGAGCTCAAAGACGAATACGTCGCTCTTGGTGCGCATTACGACCACGTCGGTATTGGCCCGCCAACTAACGGAGACACTATTTACAATGGCGCCGACGATGATGGTTCAGGGACAACCGCTTTGCTGGCCATCGCTGAGGCGCTGGCAAAGGCGCCGACTCGACCCAGGCGATCCGTGCTTTTTATCTGGCACGCCGGCGAAGAGAAAGGACTCTGGGGATCACGCTACTTCACGGAATATCCGACCATCCAGCTGCAGAAGATCGTTGCCCAAATCAATATCGACATGATTGGTCGCAGCAAGAAGGTGGGTGACACCAACTCTCGCAACAACTCGCTCACGGGCCCGAATGAGATTTATGTGATTGGCTCAAAAATGATGAGTACGGAACTGGGCGAGTTGACTGAAACAGTGAACAAAGAGTACTTGAATCTGACCTATAACTATCGCTACGACGATCCAAAAGATCCCAACCGATTCTTCTTCCGCAGCGACCACTACAACTACGCCCGCAAGGGTATTCCCATCGTTTTCTTCTTTGATGGTGAGCACGAAGACTATCACCGTCCTGGCGACGAGGCTCAGAAGATTGACTACGAGAAGATGCAGAAGGTTGTGCGAACGGTCTACGTGACGCTGTGGGAGCTTGCTAACAGACCATCTCGGCCCATAGTTGATAAGCAATTGCCTGCCGAGTTAAATAGGGGAACTGAGCCACAAAATCATCCACAGATTACGCAGATTACAAAATACTTTGAGCTTTGAACTTAGATCTTTGATCTTGGTTTAGGTTGTGCTTATTGATTGGTCACGTCGGTCTAAACTCCAAAAACCGAGGACCGAGGCCAAAGCCGAAGGTCAAAGTACGAAGTACAAAGTTCAAAGTACAAAGTTCAAAGTACAAAGTACAAAGCTCAAAGTACTGTCTTAACCGTGTAATGTGTAATCTGCGTAATCTGCGGATGGTTCTAAGGTTTTTCTCGGGAGCGTTCGGCGGTCAGACGGCGGTAGGCTTCGTCCCGGGAAATGCCAAGCTGTCTGGCGGATTTCTTTAGAGCAGATCGCGCATCAAGCCCTTCGGCCTCAAAGCTTGCTACTATAGACGCCACGCTGTATTGGGGTTTTGTCTCCGCATCCGAGCTTGCAATAACGTTTCGATCAATCACCACAACCATTTCACCGCGCGGCTCATGTGCCGCTTGCGAGAACTTGTCCACCAGGTCGCTTAAACGGCCACGCAAGATCTCCTCATGCAACTTGGTAAGTTCCCGAGCGACAACGGCCTCGCGCTCTCCCAGAATCTCGCGGGCATCCTCCAAAGACGCGACAATGCGATGAGGCGCTTCGTAAAAGACGAGGGTCGATGGAATTGCTGCCAACTCCGTTAGACGCGTCCGGCGCGCGCCTGAACGCGCCGGAAGAAAGCCTGCGAAAAAGAACTCGTCACTGGGAAGGCCGGAAGCCACCAATGCTGAGACCAGGGCTGTAGGACCGGGTATGGGTACAACCCGCAGCCCCGCTTCGAGAGCCATTTGGACCACCCGGAATCCTGGATCACTGATTCCGGGCGTCCCGGCATCAGACACAATCGCCACATCAAGGCCGGAATTGATTGATGCAAGCAGCTCTCCTGCTCGATCGCGCTCATTGTGTTCGTGATAGCTGACGGTCTTGGTTTTTATTCCGTAGTGGTGCAGGAGTTTTTGTGAGTGGCGGGTATCTTCACAGGCGACGATATCGACTTCGCTCAGCACTCGCAACGCGCGGTAGGTCAAGTCTTCAAGATTGCCGATGGGAGTTGAGACTACATAGAGCGTTCCAGCCATGCGGCTATTCTGGCATCAGCCCAGGATATGCGAAAGGCAGTAGCTCCGGTAGTTTGCAAGTTAGGATGGGGTCGGAGTTATTAGCCGCGGATTTACGCGGATGAACGCGGATCATGAAAAGACATATTTCAATTGGTTTGCTTGTTTCTGTTTCAGATCCGCGTTCATCTGCGTAAATCCGCGGCTAGTAATTCCGGCCCTTCCTAACCTGCAGATTAACGCAAGCCCCATTTTGGTTTTCACGCGAAGATACCAAGTGGGACAACTAAAAGCCTCGCCCGCTCTCTTCAGAACGGACGAGGCTGTTCAAATAATAGGAAGTTACTAGCTCGGCTTAATAGGGGACCGGCAGTCTGCGCCACCAATCATTGTTATTGGTGCGGTTGCGACCGTTGCGATAGTCGTCGTTGTAGCCGTAAGATCCGTAGGCCTGCGCAATCACGTTCAGCTCCTGACGAATCTGTGACCACAGTGAAGACACCCGGTAGTCGGAACGATTTCCTATCCGATCCAGTTGCCGCGCTTCTTGCAGAACGCGTTGGGCTTCGTCTCTACTGCGATTCAAATCCCGTCCGTTGCCCACGCGAGACTTTAGGTCACTCACCGCGTTACGGAACTGCCGAACCTCTGCGTTGATGCGGTCCTCACTGCGGGTGCCATCTCTGCGACTGCGATCAAGCGAACGGTCCACCTCTCGCTCAAAGTTCTTCGCCAGTCGATCCAGCCGGTGGACGGAATCGCGCAAATAACGATCATCGTAGCGACCATTGCGGCCGTAATCCCGATCGCGATTACCCTGATTGTCAGGGTAGCGATTCCATTGTGCGACTGCCACTGCGGGCAAACATAACGCTAACATAGCGACCGCGAAAATTGAAAAACTCAGTGTGCGTCGGTTAGTCATGATTCTTCTTAGTCTCCTCATCAAGTTTTCGTCTCGAGCTGACCAGCTCGCTACCAGCGAGTTTGGTAGTTCGGTTTCAACGCTCGCTTCGGGGTGACTCTTTACAGCTAGCGTTACGCCGCAGAGGTCCTTGGCAAGCACTATGCCCAAGTGCTTCCGGGCGCGGACCGGGCGAGCCGTTTGTGGAACGGTCGCTTTTTGAATGACTATTTGGTGTTTGGGAAATGGTCCGAAGAGATCAGTGTTCGAAAACGTGCACTGGCTTGCTTAAATGGAAGTAACGTTGAGGAACTCGCAGCAGCTCTTAACACCGGCGAAGCTACTCACCGTACAGAACCATTTGCGGTAGCCAATGGATCCCAGCACTCAACACCATCAGAGCCTCTCAACTCCGGTTCGGGCGCAGTGCCTCCGGCTTGTCTTGAGTGCTGGGATCCATTTGCGGGTAGCCAATGGATCCCGCCACTCAGCGTCAGCTGGGGCGAATGAGGCAAAACGTTGCAAGTCAAGAACGTCGATAGCCAAGAGTACGTTGAGCCTTAGTGGTACCAGGTGAGTGGAGGATCCGCTGGCTACAGCAAGCGGTTCTGTGCGTTGGAGGGTACCTGCTCGGGTCGAGTGGCTGCGGGCATGTGTTGAGTGATTCTAGCTCATCTTTAGAATTCCAGCTTAGCCTGAAGCTAATAGAGTGGCGATGTGTTTTCGGAGGTTCGTTTCATGAATCTGGGTTTGTCCTTCTCCCTTCGCTCCCACCACCCACGACGGCGCGCCCTGCCGCGATTGGACCAGTTGTAGGGCTTCACTGGCCGACTTAATGCCAAGATGCCTGATGTTAGCGGAGGCGAGACCGCCACCACGAACGACTCCATCACGGGGCGTGCGCGGCCAGCCGGCCTCAACAGACAGTTGCCGCACGCCATAACGAAGAGTCAAAAGCCTTCCCACCATGGTTGAATTGCCGGCCCGAAAGCGGTGGTTGTCCTCTTTTGAGATCTGAATACTCGCTCCCCGGCGATTAGCCTGGCCCGCCAGAATCTCGAAGGTTGAGATCAGCCACTCAATGCCGGTTCTGCGCAGGAGGTCATTGGAATTGCGTAGCGAAAGGTATGCGGCTACGTCCGCCCTACCCGAAAGGCGAGCACGCGATTCAGCCTCTGCCAGGGCGGAAGCCCATGCTTCGTCAAGTTCGCTCACATTTACCTCGTCGATGGTTCCTAAGGTTTTCTCTATGGAGACCGACTTCTGCTCGCCGACCACGGCGCGAGGATGGTATCATGCCCCGCGAATCGTCTCCCATTTTAGAACCCGACCGAAATTCGAAACCAACTGTGCATAGTTCTCACTTTGTGCTCTAAACCCATCACTCGTCAGAGTCAGAAAATGAAACTATCAAGTCATCGCAGTCTCTGGCGCGCGCTGGTTTCATCGATCGTCATCGGAGCTGTCGTTGGCGCCGGCTACCTGGGCATGAACTCGCGCGCCCAGGGGAAGACGCCCTTACCTGCGCGCACAGGTTACGTAAACGACTTTGCACAAGTTGTCGACGACACGACCAGGCAGCGGTTGGAAACCATTCTTGATAACCTCAAGAAGAGAAGTGGAATCGAATTGAACCTCGCCACGGTGCAGACCACCGGCAACCAGGATATCTTCGCATTCTCGCGACAGCTTGCGGGCGACTGGGGCATAGGCTCGCGAGGCAGTTCCAGGAAGACTCTCTTGCTGGTGGTGTCGGTAGATGAAAAGGCGGTGTTTACGCAGCTCAGCCGATCTGTGCAAGGCGAACTTCCGGAAGGGATCCTGGGTGAGCTAAACCAGCGTGTACGTGGACCGATCAGTTCGGGACATTTCAGCCAGGGTCTGACTGATGGTGTGGACCATTTTATCGCTGCGCTGGCAAAGAAAGTAGGATTCAGTGTAGAAGATATCGATCAATCGCAATCAGCAGCTTCCACTGCGAGTGTTCCGGTTTCTGACCCGTCGCCGACTGAACCTACCAACCACAACGTTATCGCGACGCCGGTTAAGACCGTAGCTAACCAGGAAGTCCCGCCATCCTCCACACGCCCCAGGTTTGCAGTGCCCAGCACCACGCCCTCCACCACTCAGAAGGAGTCCGGCTACACCTGGATGTCTCCGACTGGGGACGAATCCGAGGAAGTGGAATTGACTTTAACGCTGCCCCTCCCAGAGCGCATCGTCAAACTGAAGGAGTTCCTGGAAGCCTATCCCAACTCAACATCGAAGCCGCGCGCGATTGAACTGCTGATTAGCACCTACGCTGGTCTTGGCGACCAGAAACTTAAGAATGGCGACAGCGTGGGCGGGATCGAACAATTGATGCTGGCAATCAACGAAGCTCCGGCAAACGTGTCAGACATGTTGTTCTCTGGTGTGGTCTCACAGATTCCTTTGAACCTTTTCATCCGCGGTGAGAGAAACGCCGCAATCGAGGCTGCTCAGAAAATTGAAACGAAGTTTGGCGCGGATCCAAAGCGCTTGTTGACGCTGGCTGGCTTCTATCTGGGAATTGAAGACGGCATCGAAGCCGCCCGTTTAGCTGCCGAGGCCGTCAAGCTCACGCCGGAACTCGCTGAAGCCCATTATGTGCTGGCCCGTGCCCTGCACATCTCTCTGCGACTCGATGAGGCGGCCGCGGAGTACAAACGCGCCCTGGAGTTAGATCCGAACTCGAAGAAAGGAACCAGGCGCAGTCTCGCCGATCTAAACCGCGCAGCCGGCAAAGCCGAAGAGGCTTTAGAGCTATATCGGGAGCAGCTCAGAGCTGAGCCAACTGACAAGGCAGCCCGAGCGGGAGCGGTGCTTTCACTACTTGAACTTGGGCGGTTCGACGAAGGTAACAAAGAACTAGCGGCGACACTTCAGGAGGATCCGCGGAACCTGGCTCTGCTGTCAGGCACGGCCTATTGGTTTGCAGCACACAACGAAGCCGAACGTTCTCTTGACCTGGCCCGCAAAGCGGTGCAGCTCGAGCCGCGTTATACCTGGTCGCAAATCGCGCTTGCCCGCGCGTTGATAGGCAATAAGAGACCCATGGATGCCGAACGCGCGCTTCGGTTTGCGCGGCAGTACGGAAATTTCCCAACGCTCGACTATGAGCTTGCAAATGTGCTCAGCGCCGCGGGGCTGTACGAGGAGGCCGCCGAAGTTCTCCTTCAATCGTTCACTTTCAAAGACGACAAGATCGAAACTCGACTTGCCGGTCGCGTCCCGGCGAAAGAATCCGATTTCAACCAACTTCTGGCGCCTGAACGTCGCGCGGCTATCTTCCAGTTTGCCGCAGCTGACAATAAGAATGACGCAGCGATTTTAAAAGCACTGCTGGCGTTTGCCACTGCCACGAATCAACCTGACGAGAGCGTAAAGCTTGACGAAGTCATTGTTGCGGGAGCGGCAAAGGAGTTCGCTTCAGGGACTGACGACATGCGTGTTTACCGTCAACTGTATGCCTCGGGCGTTCTCATCAGGAAAGGCGCTGCTCTGCAAACCGCTTTTGAGCTTACCGAGGCGGCGCGGAGTAGTATTGAATCTGCGTTGGAGGTACCGGCGGCGACAGTGGCTGCGCAGGCAGAAGAGTTGCGCGATATTCGTGCCCGCGCTATTGCGAAAGGAAACACTCCGGATATAGCCGATGCGCCGCGCAATATCCTGGCAAATATTCTACGGGGACGTGTCGAGGATAGTGCCGGATGGGCCCTTTACAATCAGGGAAAGACGGATGAAGCCATTGAGCACCTGAAACTCGCCGTCGGAATTCTTCCGGAAGGCATTCCTTTGTCGCGTAATACGCTGTGGCACCTTGGCGCCGCTCTCGATCAGGCTGGCAACAAGGCAGAAGCCCTGGGTTACTACATCAAGAGCTACAATTCAGGTGACCCGGATCCTGGCCGCCTCACTGTGATCGAGCAGCTGTATCAGAAGACGAATGGATCGTTGGATGGTTTGGACCAGCGGATCGGCGCTACTAACCGCGTCGCTTCAAGTGTGTCGCTCGAGCCGGCTGCCCCCGGCGTCGATAAACCCGTTGCAGTAGAAACGCCATCACCGTCCGCACATGAGCCTCAGGCCGCCGCTTCGCCCGAGTCGACACCGACGCCTTCCTCAGTGGATCCTCCGAGCGCTGTTCCGGTCGCGACTCAAGAGGCAAGACCAGTTGAAGGCCAAGCTTCTCCCACGCCGACGCCAACCGAGGAGAGTCCTGTTCAAACACCGGCCGCTTCTCCAGAGCCGACTCCACGGTCGGGGCTTCCAGACGTTGTTAAGGAAATGAAGGTGAAACCGCGTGCTACGGTCAAGCTTACCGGCACGGTGAGAGACGCGAACAATGCTTTGATATCAAACGTTGTTGTGGTCCTGATTAGTCCGCGCGGGTCGGTGCTGGCAACGACCACAGACACCGACGGAAACTATTCATTTATAGTTTCGCCTTCCTCACTGAGCTACCGGATCATCCCGTCGAAAGATGGCTATGTGTTTGAACCGGTCGACAGAGTGATAGCGGTTCTTGAGGATGATCAAAAGGCGGTAGACTTCATCGGCAAGGCGCTCCAAAAACCATAAACAAGGGTAGGTCTCTCAATCTTAGTCATCTCTCAGGTCAGGAAGGCGGACCCTGTCCCCGCCTCAAGCTTGAATGCCACTCAGCGTAAGAGCGGGGACAGGGTCCGCCTTCCTGACCTGCAAGTTGCCGATGCTTGTGCGGTGCTGTCGTAGCCGTCAAAAAGTCCAGACACTAAAACCGGAAACCGTTTGCAGTCCGGTTTCCGGTATTGAGCTAAGGAATTGCGATTTCAGTTTACTTGTTTTGCATCTCACCGGCCGTAACGGGCTTACCGTCCGCATCGTCAACTTCAACCTTGCCGTATTTCGCCAGCACGTCGCGGGCCTTCGAAGCATCACCCACAGCCACGACCTGAAGGTGGTCCAGATCGATATACTTTTGACTGATGTTCTTGATGTCGGCAGGAGTTATGGCAGCCACTTTCTGGGGATATGTGTCCCAGTAATCGGCGGGTAAGTCGTAGAGCTTCTGCGTTACGATGTTCTGTAACAGTGATTGAGGTTGTTCGAGGGAAAGCGCAAAGCTCCCCACGATCGAGCGCTTGGCGTTATCCAGTTCTTCCGCGCTGACCGTCTCGTCACGCAGGCGCTTTAGCTCGAATATGAATTCCTTCATGGCACCTTCCGTGACCTCCGTTCTCACCTCCGAACCCGATACCCAGGTACCGCGGAACCTGGAGCCGCCAAAGTTGCTGTAAGCGCCATAAGTGTAGCCCTTGTCTTCACGCAGATTCAGGAACAACCGTGCTGCCGGACCCCCACCTAAAATCTTGTCAGCCAGGAGCAGCGAAAAATAATCGGGATTGGTGCGTTCAATTCCCAGGGTGCCGAGTTGCAGCACAGTTTGCACAGAACCCGGGCGGTCGATAAGGAGAATTCGCGAGCCGGCCTGGGCTGGGACCGCCGGTATCGTGGTAACGGGCACGTCGCCCTTCTGCCAGTCACCAAAAGCCTTTTCAATCTTCGGCATCAGCTCCTTCAGCGTTACATCGCCGACAATCGCCAGAATCGCATTGTTGGGGCGATAGTAAGCCGAGTGGAAAGCAGCCAGGTCTTTGGTGGTCAGCTTCTTGATCGATTCCGCCGGAGGCGCCACAAGAGCTGCAGGATGATCGCCATAGATCGCCCGGCTGAATTGCTCCTGCGCCAGAAACTGAGGGCTGGAACGTTGAACCAGAAGCTGTGCTAATGCCCTGGTCTTGTGTTTTTCGACCTCTTCGGTAGGAAACGTCGGATTGCGGATCACGTCGGCCATGATCTCGAACGTCTGGTCCAGGCTTTCTACTAATCCAGAGGCGGTGACCGTGCTGGTCATGTTAGAGAGTCCGGAACTGGATGCCAGCGTGGCGCCGATGGAATCCGTCTGCTCGGCAATATCTTTGCTGGTGCGTTTCGCCGTCCCTTCACGCATAAGGGCGGCGGTGAAAGAAGCGAGTCCCCGGAAGTCAAGCTTGTCGGCCAGGCCGCCGCTGAGGATTACCATCTGCGCCGTAAACGTCGGCACTTTGTGGCTCTCAAGCAGAATCACTCGTAAGCCATTAGGAAGCGTCGCTTCCCTGGCTTTCGGCAGTTTCACTCTTAAAACATTCTTGTTAACGGGCGCTTTGCCCTTGATCACAGCTCCTTTCGACGACTGGGGTGCGGCGCCACCGGCTTGAGCGCGCACCATGCTGCACCCAAATGCGCTCGAACCAACCAAAGCTATCAATACGGCAACCGCCGGCATCTTTGACTTCAGTGTGAGTGTCTTCATTTATCAAACTCCTTTACTGCCCGCTTGCGGCTGTTGTGCCTCTGGCCTTCGCTTTCGGCATGGTGACAACTACGGTGCGGTTTGAGTCGCGCAAAAACTTGTTCGCAACGCGCTGCACGTCGTCCTTGGTTACGGCAGAGACTTTGTCGAGCCTCGTGTTAATCAACCCGGCGTCATTGTAGTAGACGGCATACTGGCTGAGGGTGATTGCCCTCGAAAGCGAGCTTTGCAGACTATTGATGATTGCCCGGCGTGTATTGTTTTTGGCTTTTTGCAATTCCCAATCGGCGATGGGCTCTCTTTTCAGACGCTCAATCTCCTCGTAGATGACTTTCTCGACGTCGGCCGTCGTTGCACCGGGCCTTAAAGTAGCGGATACGTAAATCGCTCCGAGGCCCCGTTTCTCATCCATGAACCCTCCGACACCGGTGGTCAGCTCCTTCTCTTTGACGAGCTTTTGATACAAGCGGGAACTCTGTCCGCCTTGCAGTGTCGCCGAGAGCACTTGCAAAGCGTAGAAATCAGCAGTGTTGCCGGCCACGGCTTTGAATGCGACATCGACTCGCGGCGCGCGCGCCAGTACGTCGTCGACCGTGGTCCGTCGCTCGCTCGTCTGTTCAGGCTCGGTCATGTCTACCATTGGAGGATTAGGCTGGCGCGGGATGCTCTCAAAGCTCTTCGCAATTTTCGCCAACGCATCCTTAGTATCAAAGTCGCCGACCAAGGCGAGGACAGCATTATTTGGAGCGTAGTAAGTTTTGAAGAACTCGGCGACGTCTTCAACGCTGGCGGCATTCAGGTCATCCATTGATCCGATGACTGAGTGCTTGTAAGCGAAATTGTCGTAGATGAGTTCCTGCTGAATCTCACCGCTCTTGCCATAGGGCTGATTGTCGAGCCCACGGCGGCGCTCCTCCTGAACGGCATTCCGCTGGTTGTCGAGGTTCTCTTTGGTGATTGCCAGGCTACGCATGCGATCGGCTTCCATAAACAGCAGCAGGTCAAGCTGGTTGGATGGTAACGCTTCGAAGTAGACCGTTCGGTCTTCGTTTGTCGTTCCATTCATAGTGCCGCCATTGTTAAGCACCAGGACCATTTGTTCAGACTTGCCGATATTCTCGGAGCCTTGAAACATCATGTGCTCGAAGAGATGCGCAAATCCGGTGCGACCCTTGCGCTCGTCTAGCGAGCCAACATTGTAGTTAACGGAAATGGCAATGACCGGCGCGCTGTGATCTTCGACTGTGATCACGCGCAGCCCATTCTTCAGTGTGGTTTCCTTGTAGTCCGCGTTGATCTTGCGGGCTGTCTGCGCCTGCGTGGCGAGCATTGCCAGCGCACACACAAATAGCAGCGCCAATAACTTCAAGGCACGTCTCATAGACTTACTCCTTCTGATTAGGTGTTGGGTCAGATAGATTGGACAGACTTCATCTGGTCAAACGACAGTTCTGACAGGGGTGCTCATAATCACCCGCATACGGGCCAAAGAACGCAGGGAGACCAAGTGGGTTTTAAGAGTTTAGCCGGTGCGACCTTGCGGGCGTTCACAGCAAACCAAGCAACGCAGAATAGGTGGACTCTATGCTGGCGGTAAGAGTGCTGTCAAGGTCACCCGTTGAAAGTAGTAGTTTAATTTGAATCTCAGACGTCTAAGGTGTTAGGGCAATAGGCCGGAGGAATGTGCTGCCATTCTAACGCTGCTTCATAACCAAGGATTGTTGTGAGGACAACAATGAGGCCAAGTACTATAGCGACAATCTTAATGGTGCGTGGCTTCATCATTCGTGAAGTGTATGATTGTGGGGTCACAACTTCAAGGCGAACTCAGATCAGGGCACCTACCCGCCGAGAGGATTCACCGATTGATCACCGGGCGGTTTGCTTTTCGTAGACTATCTCATTCACCCCGTGGCTTTAACCCGGTGTCAAAGCGAACGCTGGACACCTGGAACCGTTTTAACGGTTTCGTTCGCGCCGTCCACGCGGCACACTCCAAACCGTTAAAACGGTAAGAAATCAGGGGAGCGAAAGGTCTACCCACCGGGCTGAAGCCGCGGTGTGAATGAGAGTGCGTCGCAGACAATGGCCGCCAGATCGTCGCGTTTAGCAACCTAAACCTCCGGCACTCAGCCAACCGCCTGCAGCTTCCTACCATCCAAAACCCGACTCTGTGAAAGCCTCTCGCGGTTGCTGGCGGACACTTCGGAGGGTCGGAGTGCTCGTTAGGGCCTCTGTAGCGCTGGTTGCCGGAAACAGCAGAGCAGTATAATCAGCGGTCGCATTTCCGTTGCTTTTTAGGACATCAAATCCCGAGATACTATGACTAGACTAATTAAGATTCTTCCCAGAATGCTTCCCTTCTTGGCGGCATTTTTTGCTCTGATTGTTCCGGTCGGCGCCCAACAGCCTGCACCCCAGCCCGCGGGAGCCCGGTTCGACATCACAAACTATCGCATTGAAGCGCAGTTAATCCCCGAGCAGCATATGTTACGGGCCGGTGCTGACATCACACTCGTTCCGCAGGAGGCCACCCGCTCACTCGTTTTCGAACTGAACGGATCACTCCGCGTTGAAAGTGTCGAACGCGACGGAAAACCGCTGACCGGACTGGTTCAAGACCCGGTCGGCGTGGGTGCACTTGGACCCAGCGTCCGCGTCGATCTCGGTCAGATCGCTCCGGCCAACCTACCGATCACTCTACGATTTCGCTGGAGTGGTGCGCTGATCTCGCCTGAAGGTGGGCCGCTGGCGACGAAGCGTCTCGCATATGTCGGCACCGAAGGTTCGTATCTGATGTATGCCGCGCGCTGGTTCCCCTTCCACGACTACGCCGTGGATCGCGCTACCTCAGACATCACGTTGATTGTGCCGACCGGGATCCAGGTAGCCGGCACCAGCGACGACGCGGTGGTTGCGCAACAGTCACCCAAAGAAGGCGCGACTAAGTTCCGTTTTGTTCATCGGCAGCCGGTGCTGGTGGGAAACTTCGTTGCCGGTCAGTACATCAACAAGAACCTTCGCTTTGGTAACTACGAGATCCAGTTCTATGCCAAGCCCGGCAGTGAAGGCCGTATCAATAGTTATTCCGAACTGATGGGCCACGTGCTGGAGTTTTATTCCAAGAGCTATGGTGCGCCTTTGTTTGGCACGCGACTCGTAGTGGCCCAGGTGGACGACGAGACCCTCGACACTTATTCAGGGCCGGGAATGATTTTTCTCGGATCGAAGATGTTCGACAGTTCCCGCCCCGTGCCGGAAGAAAAGTTGCAGCGCGAGGTCGCTTACCAATGGTGGGGCCAGACGGTGGGATTGAAGTCGTTTGACGATGCCTGGCTTTCGCAAGGTTTGGCAGAGTGGAGCGCTTTTGCCTATCGGGAATCCACGTTGAAGGGTGGCGCGTTTGATGCCGCGCAGCGGGAACAGCAAGAAAGGGCGCTTACCTTTGAGCAAACCGCTTCGATCGCCCGCGCACCCAGCGCGCTGGACGACCAGTCAGCAGCTTATCAATCAATCGTATTCCACAAAGGCGCGATGGTGTTTCGCATGCTGCGCGAGACAATCGGCAAGGAGAAGTTCGACCGGTTGTTGTTCGACTTTCTGAAGAGTTTTCGCGGCAAGA
>JAMQPH010000625.1 GCA_023717605.1 Pyrinomonadaceae bacterium | reverse complement strand
AGCGGGATATTCATTGGACAGACCTGCACGCAGTTTTGTGAGTTGCCACAGTTGGCGATGCCATCTTCCTGCAGCAGCGCTTCGAGGCGTTCGTCCCGCGTCATCTTGCCGGTGGGGTGCATGTTGAAAAGACGAACCTGCGCAATCGCCTGCGGCCCAATGTAACTATCGCCGTCATACTGCGGACAAGCTTCAAGACAGCAGCCACAGGTCATACAGCGCGAGTAAGCGTAGCGCTCCTGGACGTCGTCTTGATCCATTCGGGGTCCGGGGCCGAGGTCGTGAGTGCCGTCGAGTTCGATCCAGGCGTGGACACGCTTTAGGTGATCAAACATTTGCGAGCGGTCCACCACCAGATCCCGAACGTTCGGAAACTTAGACATAGGCTCCAGCTTGATAGGCTGATCGAGATTGTCGACCAGAGCCGAACACGATTGCCGCACCTTTCCGTTGATGACCATCGTGCAGATGCCGCACACCTGCTCAAGACAATTCATGCTCCAGACGGGTGGTGTCGTGGCCTGGCCGTCGCTGGTTACCGGGTTCTTTTGAATCTCCATCAGGCAGGAGATGATATTAAGATTCGGCCGATAAGGGATCTCAAACCTCTCCCAGTATTGTGGTGAATCGGGATTGGCTCGCCGCCTGATATGAATCTCGACAGACTTGTTGACGTTTGCTGACATGAAATTAGGCCTTGGCCGTGTCCTTCTTGGCCTTGCTGTAGTCGCGTTTGCGAGGCGTGATCAGCGAGACGTCGACAGCCTCATATGAAATTACCGGCCCTTCACCGGAATGCTCCGCGATGGTCGTCTTCAAAAAGTTCTCGTCATCGCGATCGGGAAAATCCGGTTTGAAGTGTGCGCCCCGCGACTCATTGCGATTCAACGCGCCAAGCGTAATCACGCGCGCCAGCTCGAGCATGTTGTCCAGATGTCGCGCATGGGGCAGGGCCATTGTAGCCCAGAGGTTTGAATCGTTAATTGAGATGCGCTTGTAACGATCCATCAGCTCCAGCAACTTGTTGTGCGTCGCCTTCAGCTTGTCGTTGTAACGCACAACAGTGACGTTATCCGTCATCCACTTACCCATCTCCTGATGAAGCACATACTGATTCTCGTTTCCACTCTGCTTAATCAGTGCGTCATTGATTTCTCGCTGCCGCATCAATTCCTGGTCGTAAATGCGGGAACCGTCCGTGCCGTTTCGCTGAATACTCTTCGCGAACTCGATCGCCGCGGGCGCTGCCACAAAGCCGCCAAACACACAGCTCACCAGAGAATTCGCGCCCAAGCGGTTAGCGCCGTGAATTGAATAGTCACATTCTCCAGCTGCGAGGAGACCGGGAATGTTTGTGCGCTGGTTAAAATCCACCCACAGCCCGCCCATCGAATAGTGCACACCAGGGAAGATCCGCATCGGCACGTGGCGCGGATCGTCGCCGACGAACATTTCGTAAATCTCCAGAATCGCGCCGAGCTTGCGGTCGAGCGTCTCCGCCGGAATGTGGGTCAGATCGAGATAGACCTGATTGTCGCCGCCGACCCCCTTTCCTTCTATGCACACC
>JAMQPH010000592.1 GCA_023717605.1 Pyrinomonadaceae bacterium | reverse complement strand
CTGCTATTCTCAGCGGAAATCGTATGCGGCTCCGTAGATGAGTCCCTCCACCTGCACCACTTAACGCTCGGCATCAGCGGCGCGCACTGGCCATTGATGATAGAAGGCATGACTCGATGCGTGTCCGCTGCATGCCGTTGTCAGGCGACCGCTCTATAGTTGCAGGACAGTTTTGAACTGCTCGAAGCCCGCGTCAAAGAAAGACACGTTGTGAAAAGCCTCCTTCGCAATCGCTTCCGCCACGGCCTGCGCCTGTTCTGCTGTCTTACCAAAGACGATGATGCGTGTGTTATGGTCTTCCATCGGCAGGCGTCCATCGTCCTTGGCCGCCTTAACCTCACCAACATCTTTGCCTGGTTTAAGCCCACTTCGCGGGATATTGCGCGCCTGCGCAATGCTGCCCGCCTTGAACTCAGCGACCTCTCTCGCATCAATGAACACCGCGGTCCGGTCGTTCTCGATCACATGCCGGACCGCCTCGGGCTGGATCTGCGTCAACCCGCCGAGCGCCCGCCAGACCGGGATGCCCAGTTGGTACCTCCGGACGTTCGTATAACCGGCATCCAAAAGTTCAGCGGCCAGTCGCTTGCTCTTTCCGCAAAAGGGCCCGTTGCAGTACAGAACTATCGGGGCTGCTTTACTGCCCTTCGTTACGCGCTCGATTTCGGCAACATCCGAGACATAGAGTGACATCGGCACCCCTGGCTTGGCCGAAACATTGACCGCGCCGGGGATATGACTGATCGCGTACTCTTTGAACGGCCGTGCGTCAATGACAGTAGCACTCTTCTCCGCGAGAATGCTCCGAAGCTCTTCTGTCGAGACCTCCTTCGTTTTCTGGTCCGACTCCATCAGGGTGGCTTGGTAAATGTTCGCTGAAGACTGAGCGTCAGCAGGCAGAGGACAGACTGCCAGTATCAGTAAAGCCAAGCAGCACGAGCTACTACTTAAGGTGATCTTCTTTCTCACAGCAGTTCTCCGTTTCAATAAGCAAAAGAACCTCAAGGGCGCCTAACTGCAATTGAACGTCATTGGTGATGGGATGTATTACGTCATTTCGGCCAACCAATCACCAGCCTCGACGTAAGTGCTTGTTCGATCTCGGAGTGGAAATGATCTTGCTGCGGCATGAACATCAGCCAAGGATGGCCCCCTGTGTGGAGGGAGTAAAGAGTCCCGGCACCTTGCGGCACCGGGCCTCCAGCGTGGTCAGAATTAGGCCGTTTTTCTAAGGTCGAGGCGTATGCGTTGCGCGAACTGAGTCCCTCCACCGGCACCACCTGACGTTCGACATGAGCGGCAGATGCAGGCAGGCGAAGCCTGTCGGAGCCTGTCCGCTGGATGGAGGGGTTAGGCCGCATTGTCGGGCTTACATGAGCCGAGTGTCCTCTGGTGCGCGGTCGAACCGATCGTGCCGGTTGTCGATGAATCTGAGCGGTGCAGCGGCCAACTCATCGGTTGAGACGTTGTCGAACGTGGCAACTGCGAGCGCGTAGAACTTACCACCCATGAACTCGGCGTCGCCCGTTGCGTAGATACGCACGCCACACGTCTTGCAGAACCGATAGTCCAGACCGGGGCTTGCCCTGCCAGGGGGTGTCCACTGGTACGAACTCATGTTGTTCTCGCCAGCAAGGAGATGGAACTGCTCTCCGCCGGCGAACGCAAACCAGGCACGGGCTTTGGTGCAGACCGAGCAATTGCAGCGAATTGTCCCTTTGGAGAGGTCGACGTCAGCTCCGTACCGCACGGCTCCACAGTGACAACTACCAA
>JAMQPH010000586.1 GCA_023717605.1 Pyrinomonadaceae bacterium | reverse complement strand
ATTTCCCACAGGCCGAGCGCCTTCTGAGGCGCGCGATCGCGTTAGATGACAAACATTTCAACGCGAACCACGATCTCGGCAGCATGTTCCTAAGGAGCCGGCGCTACACCGAGGCGGTACCTGTTTTGCGACGCGCCGCATCCATCAACCCTAACCACGCCGACGTGCACTACAAACTTTTTATAGCTCTGTCTCGTCTCAAGCGTACAGCCGAAGCCGAACATGAGCTCGGCGTTTTCCGGCGCCTTGAAGCCCAACGCAAAGCGGGTCAACCCGCCATCGAAATTCCCTCTCACTAGCGCCAGTGAAAGGGACTAAAAACGAAAACGCGCCTGGAGTTCGACGACGCGACCTGCAAGGCCTGTCGTAGCCTTACTAAAGTCAAGGTTACTGATCACGCGTCCGACGCCCCCATTAGCACCCGAATCGAAGTCTCCGATGATCACAGGGCGACTGCCGAAGGCGAACGATGAAAGATTGAGTATGTTGAAGACGTTGAAGAAGTTTGCTCGCAGCTCGAGGTTCGCCGTTTCGCCAAGGAAGCCCAGACGCGTCTGTTTCACAAGACTTAGATCAACGTTGAAATAGTTTGGGCCCCTGAACGAATTGCGCCCGATTCCTGGCGGAGCGATTGATCCATTGGCCTGTTTAAAGACTGGGAAGTATGGCGCGCCGCCACCGGGGAAATTGCTTCCGGTGATGAATGCATCGTTTGAAGTGTCGAGGTCGCTCGGCCCACTGTATCCCTGCGGACGCACCGGACACAGTTGCGGGCCACCGGGAGTGCTGGTGCAGCCTCCGACCACGGGCGTGAACGGAAAGCCGGTGCGCGCTGTAACGACACCCGTGATTTCGAAGCCGCCAAGCAATTTGCCGACCCAATCGTTGCGCTGACGGAAGAACGGCAGCTCGTAGAGACCCGAAAAGTTGAAATAGTGCTTCACGTCAAAATCTGACGGGCCGCGTTCGGAGCGATTGTCCTGTGGGTATGTTTGATTGGTGACGAAGCCAGGCCCCTCATACGAAAGCTGGTCGATGCTCTTACTGAAGCGATAGTTGGCCTGGAGTTGGAGACCCTTTGAGAAGCGCCGCACCAGATTGGCGTTGAGCGCGTTGTAGTTCGAATTCACGTCCGGCGTCGTGAAATACACGGCGAAAAATGCAGGGTTGTTCGGATACAGAAAGTTCTGATTTACCAAACGGACGAGCTTGTGTCCGGTGCTACCCTGGTAACCGATAGTAGCCGTCAATTGAGCCGGCAATTCCTGTTGCACTTCCAGCGAATAGGTATAGACATAGGGGTTCGGAAGATCCTGTGGCGCTCCATAGATTTCGACGGAGCCACTATTGGGAGCGCCGGTCACGGGATTGATTCCCTGGCCGAGTAGTGGGTTTCCGGGATAGCTGTTGACCGAATTGCTCGATCCCAGTGCGTACAGAATTTGGCCGTCGACAAACGGCGTTCCGAAGCCATCGAGCGGTGGGCCGGCCGTGCCGCAACAGATGTTGAAGCGCGCGAAGAAGGGCGGGTTCCCACGTGCATTAGCCAAAGGCGCTACTGGTATGCGGTTATATGCGATGCCGAAGCCGCCTCGAATCACCGCGCCCTCGCCGCTCTCACTGCCTAAACCCAGGAATTTGAATCTAGGGCTGTAGGCGAATCCGACGCGCGGCGCGAAGTTGTTCCGGTCAGGATCTGAAATTTGATCAACGGGTCGGACTTGTGAATTCACTAAACCCTGTGATCCGAAAAACAAGTTGCTCAGGCGCCCGTCTTTTTCCTTGAGAGGCGAATAGTATTCGTAGCGCAGGCCGAGGTTGAGCGTGAGATTCGGGCGGAACTTCCAATCGTCCTGCACGAAGCCGGCCCAGTAGTTCGTCCTGAAATACCGTTGCGCGTCGGCGGGGAAACCCGTTCGGGGGTCGGCGTTGATTGCCTCGAAGATTGGCGTGTCGTTGGCTAGGTTAAAGAGCCCGCTGAAGGAGTAGATTGGACGGGAACCCCCCGACCCATCACTGTTGTCTTGTTCGTTGCGGAATACGGCACCGAATTTAAGCGCATGATTCCCGACCACCTTGCTCAATGTGTCACTGAATTCGAAAATGTTCTGCGCGAGAATGCCGGGAGTGTTTTCGCTTCGATCAGCACCGAATCTAATGCGGTCAAATGGCAAGCCTTCCACCTCGATGCGAGGGATACCGAAATTCGTGGTGCCGGCGTCCGACTGTTGGTCGAGTGAGAAGCGCGTCGCGTTAAAGCGCGCCTCGTTTAAAGTGGTCGGCGAAAGCACGCGACTATAGAGGATTGTTCCCGAAGAATTGAACGGTTTGAAGGGGAGATCTGCCATCGGACGACTGCGCGAACCCCCATCGCTGCCGAGATTATCTTGTCGGGTCAGGTAAGTGCTAAAGGTGAAAGTATCGTTTGATGTCGGCCTGAAATCGAGACGCACATTGTACTGGTTGCCCCGATTGCTCCCCGGTAGAGCGAACTGTATCTCCTGAATATCCGGAATACCGTCGAACCCGCCGCCGGTAGGTTGACTGAATGGTACATAAAGGCCGAGCGCGCGAGTTGGCGATCCGATGTCGAGCCCGCCGCTAACGACGCGGCAACGGGACGCGTCGTTGCCGAATACTCCGCAATTTGGAGCGAAGACACTAATGATGCGCGGCGTAATCCCGGGCGCCGCGAAGACTTGTGAGGTCACGCTGCCCGGCCGAATTTGCTGAACCAGTGATCTGTATTCGGGCGTTTCGACGTAGCCCCGACCGATCCCATCGATCGTGTTGCGAAGGCCCTCGTATGAAAGAAAGAAGAATGACTTGTTCGGGCCGCCGAAGGTTGAGGGTCCGCCTTCACCGAAACGTGGCAGATAGAGCGGGCCCCCGAGACTGCCGCCGAATTGACGGATGTAGTCATTGACTCGAGCGGGTGGAGCACCCGGTCCTCCATACTTATTAAAGGCGTTCAGCTTCGGTGAGTTGTATTTGAAAAACGCCGAGCCGTGAAAATCGTTTGTGCCGTCCTGGGAAACAACCTTGATTTGCGCGCCCGAATTGCGTCCGTCCTCGGCCGAATACGTTGAGGACAGCACACGAACTTCTTTCACCGACTCCTGATTGGGTGTGATCAGAGCCGCACCGCCCCAGTTAAAACTGTTGACACTCACGCCATCAATCTGAAAATTGTTGCTTGAGAGGCGTTGGCCATTAGCGGAGATCTGGACTTGATTCTCGGTTTGGAAAATTGAATTGTTCGACCCACCTGGGCCGGTAGTATTAGGAAGATTAACCGCATCACCGCCGCTGCTCCGGGCGCCATCGCCGAAAACTCCCGGCGTCAAACGCAGCAATTCATAAGGGTCGCGGCCGACCTGCGGCAACTGTTGAATCTCCCGCGTGGTGATGGCCCGCGAGACGTTGCCGTTTTCAGTTTCCAGAGTCTGTGTAGAGGTCTCCGTAATAGTAACGGTTTCCGCGACCTCGCCGGTCGCTAGAGCGACGTCAAACCCCAGCGTGCCTTCGGCATTAATTACGACATTCTCGAATATCTGTCTTTTGAAGCCCTGTTTCTCCGCAATCAACGTGTATGACCCCGGCGAGAGTCCCGTAATGCGGTAGAAGCCCTCAGTGCTCGTAGCAGTGGTCTGAGATTTCCCGGTTGCGGCATCAGTGAGCGTAATTTTGACTTCGGGTACAAGGCCGCCGGTGGAATCAGTCACAGTACCCTGGATGCCGGCCGTAAATTGGGCCTGGGTTGTCAGGAATGAGAACAAGAGAAAGGTTCCGCACGCAACTACTCGTAGCAAAGCATACGTTAGGTTGTTCATAACGCTCCTTCTGCCGCCTGAGTGCATCGTTTACCCTCGTTCAATCAAAGGGCGCGATGTCTCACTGTCCTTCTGTTAAGTTATTCAGAGTCCGGATTGGGGAATCCTTCTCAGACTCAATCCACCACGATTAACCGTGATGCTGCCTTTGGGGGATGGGGGATCTGTTGGAGCTGCGCCAGGATTAACCGTTTAGGCGTCGCGTTTTGTGCCTGGGGCACAGAAGGGGAGAAGGGACACGCCACCAATGCCACATATGATGCACCCAAAACAGGAAAATCACAATAATGTATTTCAGTTCAGACTCTGCTAAGCTTAGCCCCATTCAATCAGGCGCAGGTTTTTCGGTACTCGCTAACGGTTGATTCGACCTCTCCGGAGGCGACTCAATAATTGGTCTGGTCTAAACTCGTCCGATAACAGCTAAGAAGGGAAAATTTCAGCCCATGCGACGTGCAACCATTTTTTCGTGCTTCATTATCCTGACCTTGCTGGTCGGAGCCTGCGTCTCCGGCCCACAACCAACGAACAACACCGCGGCTCGAAAGAAGAAGGGCCCGAATGAGCCGGTGGTAATCGGCTTTTCGATGGACACCCTGAAAGAGGAACGCTGGCAGCGCGATAAGGATCTGGTTGAGAAGCGCGCGAAAGAGTTGGGAATGCAAGTCAATGTGCAAGTTGCGAATGGAGATGACAATCTTCAGATCAAACAGGCCGAAAATCTTTTGACCCAGGGCGTCGATGTGCTGATCGTCGCGCCTCACAATGGCGAGATTGCGGCCTCGATTGTGGAGGCGGCGCATCGTCAAGGCGTGCCCGTAATAGCCTACGACCGCCTGATCAAAAACTCCGACGTGGATCTGTATATCTCACATCAGGTGGTCAAAATGGGTGAGATGCAGGCGCAGTATCTGCTGGATCACGTGAACAAGAAGCCGGCAAACTTTGTGGTCGTGGGCGGCTCGCCTACAGACAACAATGCGCTGCTCTTGCATGAGGGGCAGATGAATGTTCTCAAGCCGGCAGTCGATCGCGGTGACGTCAAAATCGTCACCGATCAATATGCGAAAGAGTGGCAGGCCAGTGCGGCGCTGAACATCGTTGAGAATGCTCTCACTCAGGCCAACAACCAGGTTGACGCAGTGGTATGTTCAAACGACGGTACCGCGCGCGGTGCGATTCAAGCTCTGGAGGGACAGAATCTTGCGGGCAAAGTGCTGGTGTCGGGCCAGGACGCCGACCTCGCCTCCATGAAGCTAATCGCGGAAGGTAAGCAGACCATGACGATTTACAAATCGATTCAACCACTGGCCAATGGTGCAGTCGATGCGGCGATAAAGCTGGCGCGCGGAGAAAAGGTGGAAACTACGGATACGATCGACAATGGCTTCAAGAAGGTCCCTGCCATTCTCCTCGATCCGGTTGCCGTGGATCGCAACAACATGCTCAGCACCATAGTGAAGGATGGCTACCACAAACTCGAGGACATCTGCGCGGGCCTGCCGCCGGAGAAATGCCCGAAGCCTTAGCAAAAAAACGAGTTTCGAGTTCCGAGTTCCGAGTTCCGAGTTTCGAGCAAAACAAGAAGCCATTTCTCAACCCTTAAGGAGGACTCACCCATGGCGACATTTAAGAAGTTTGAAGAGATCGAATCGTGGAAGATGGCAAGGGAACTAACGAAGCAAATCTACAAAGTTTCAAACAAGGCACCGTTTTCTCGAGACTTTGCTTTGCGAGATCAAATTCGGCGGGCTGCCATCTCCGTTATGTCTAATATTTCCGAGGGACACGATAGAAGTGGAACTGGAGAATTCGTTCAGTTTCTAGCTACTGCGAAGGGATCTGTCGCAGAGGTTAGATGTCAACTATATGTTGCTTTGGATCAAGATTACATTGACAACAAACTATTTGACACCTTGAGCGGGCTCGCGACAGATACGGCAAACCTGATCGGAGGTTTAATGAGTTATCTGCGTCGTTCGGGCTACAAAGGCACCAAGTACAAGACGTAGGCGCGGTCAAATGACAAACTCGGAACTCGGAACTCGAAACTCGAAACTTCTGGAGATGCTTAGCATTGAGAAGTCCTTTCCGGGAGTTCGTGCGCTCGATGGCGT
The DNA here is from genome assembly GCA_023717605.1 of Pyrinomonadaceae bacterium. GTDB lineage: Bacteria > Acidobacteriota > Blastocatellia > Pyrinomonadales > Pyrinomonadaceae > PSRF01. The sequence continues at coordinate 7,320 of JAMQPH010000586.1, read as the reverse complement.
CACTTTTGATCTGCACAAGAGTGAGATTCATGCCCTGGTGGGTGAGAATGGGGCGGGCAAGTCGACCTTGATGAAGGTTTTGGGTGGCGTTTACCCGTATCCTGAATACGGCGGCGAACTGCTGATTGAAGGTGAGCCGCGACGCTTCAGCGGGGTTCGTGATGCGGAAAAAGCGGGGATTGCGGTTATCTATCAGGAGCTGTCGTTAATAAAGGAAATGACGGTTGGGGAAAACATCTTTCTGGGCCGCGAGCCGGCGAAATGGGGCGTCATTCGCTGGGAGGAACTCTATCGCCGAGCCCGGAAACTCCTGGACAGTCTGAATCTGGATATTGACGTCCACACTCCAATTCGCAACCTCGGGATTGGTCAGCAGCAACTGATCGAGATCGCCAAAGCACTGTCACAGGATGCCAGAATTCTGGTTCTTGACGAACCCACCGCGGCACTTACCGATACTGAGGTAAAGACGCTATTCGGAATACTCAACCAACTGCGTGCCAACGGGGTGGGAATGATCTACATCTCTCACAAGCTGGGCGAGGTCTTTCAGATCAGCGACAGAATTACAGTCCTGCGAGACGGCAAAACCGTCGGCACTAATCCCACCGCAGATTGGAACCAGGCGAGCGTGATTGCTCGGATGGTGGGGCGCGAGGTGGGCGACATCTTTCCTACTGTCGACCACGCTCACGGAGAAGTTGTCTTTGAAGTGGAGAATATGTCGGTGGCGGACCCCGACGTACCTGGGAAAAAGCTGGTGGAGAACGTTAGTTTCTCTGTACGCCGCGGCGAGGTGCTGGGAATTGCAGGTCTCATGGGTGCCGGGCGAAGCGATCTGCTAATGGCTATTTTCGGAGCTCATGCCGGCTCGAGAACCGGAGTGGTAAAGATTGCGGGTAAACCAGTTCACATTTCGGATCCGGCTGACGCGATAAAACACGGCATCGGTTTTGTCACCGAGGATCGCAAACGCTTTGGACTTGTTTTAGATCAAACAATTCTCTCCAACATGACGCTCGCTGGACTGCGGCGCATATCCGGCCGCTTCATCACCAGTGTCGACGCTGAATCGGCAGCGGGTGAGCGCGCGATGAAAGACTTGCGCGTGAAAGCGAACTCGGTATTCACAATCGCCGGTACGCTGTCAGGCGGTAACCAGCAGAAGGTCGTGCTGGCCAAATGGTTGTTAACGAATCCGCAGGTCCTGTTTTTAGACGAGCCCACGCGCGGCATCGACGTGGGAGCCAAGCAGGAAATCTATGCTCAGATCAACGCCCTGGCCAAGAGGGGACTTGCAATCGTGCTCGTCTCATCAGAATTACCCGAAGTGCTCGGACTCTCCGATCGCATCCTTGTTTTGCATGAAGGAAGGATGACCGGAGAGTTCACTCGCGCAACAGCAACGCCGGAATCAGTCATGGCTTGCGCGACCGGACACGCGGCGCGGGCAGCGTGATCCAATTTACTTCTTACCCCTAATGGAGCGAAGGCAGCGAACAATGAGCCAGCAAGCGAGCGATCCTATCAGCGAACGTCCTCCGGCCAATTCAGATTTGGCTGTCTCAACAGACGAAGTCGAGACTCCGCAAACCCGACTGGGAAAGTTCAAAATCCCGACTGACACGCTTCGTGCTTACACGATGCTGTTTGCACTAATTGCCATCTGGGTCTACTTCCACTATTTCGCCACCGACCCACAAGGCAACCAGATCTTCCTCGACCCGCGCAACTTTTCGAATCTGATGCGGCAAACTGCAGTGACCGGCGTGTTGGCAGTCGGCATGCTGATGGTCATCATCACCGGGCAGATCGACCTGTCGGTGGGTTCGCTTGTTGGTCTTGCCGGAGGAATTGCAGCGATCGCACAGGGGTGGTTTGAATGGGGCCTGGTGCCGTCTTTAGCCGCCGGCATTGGGGTCGCCATCGCCGTCGGTTCCTTCCAGGGTGCTTTGACAGCATACGTCAACATCCCGGCTTTCATCGTTACCCTTGGAGGTTTGCTGGCATGGCGCGGGGTTGTCCTCGGTTTGAGCCGGGGCGAGACGATTCCGTTGAGGCTGCAAACGTTCAAGGCAATCGGGCAGGGCTATGTTGGTCCAATGGTAGGTTGGGTGATTGCGGCCATCGCTGTCGTAGCCATCATACTGATGACCATTTCGCGAACTCGCGCCCGCCGAAGTCATGGCATTGGTGCAGCATCACTCCGAACCACATTGCTGCGAGTTCTTGTTCCCAGCGGCGTGATTATCGGGTTTGTCTACATGATGAATTCTTATGAGATTGCTCCTGGCGTTTCAGCCGGGATACCAAACCCCGTGATTATCTTTCTAGCCATCGCTTTGGCTGGCGCGTTCCTTACCCAGAACACGACCTTTGGACGTTATCTCTACGCAATCGGTGGTAACCCCGACGCGGCCCGGTTGTCTGGCATCAACATACGCAGACACATTCTCGCTGTGTTTTGCATCATGGGAGCGCTCACAGGTGTGGCGTCAATTATCTATACGGCGCGAGTAGGCAGTGCGTCTCCCGACGCGGGCCAACTGTTGGAGCTCGATGCGATTGCGGCCTGTGTGATTGGAGGCACGAGCCTGATGGGAGGGCGCGGCACCGTCTTTGGAGCCATTCTGGGTGCCCTGATAATGGCCAGCCTCGACAACGGCATGTCGCTCAAAAACGTCGAACCGTACATGCAGAACATAATAAAAGGGGCGATTCTTGTAGCCGCTGTAGGTCTGGATATGGCAGGTCGAAAACGAAGCTAAAGCCGTTGGGAAGAATTAGCCGCGGATTTACGCGGATGACGCGAATCTGAGAAACAGTTTGACTTGCAGGAGCCGTTGCCACTCAATCACAGAACCATTTGCGGTAAGCCAATGGATCCCAGCACTCAGCAAAGGCCGGAGCCACTCAACCAACCGCACCTGGGTGGTTGAGTGCAGGTAGAAAAACGAAGCTAACAGTAGCGCAGCTGGGAAGAACCAATTAGCCGCGGATTAACGCGGATAACACGAATCTGAGAAAGACTGCTTCCAAACTTGTACTGATGCAGGAGCCGTTGCCACTCAATCACAGAACCATTTGCGGTAGCCAATGGATCCCAGCACTCAGCATGGGCCGGAGACATTCAACCCACCGCACGCCGTTAGCTGAGTACTCGGATCCATTGGCTACCGCAAATGGTTCTGTGATTGACTGATTTTCCCAACTCGCACAAGCTGCACCAGTATTTTAGGATTTGATCTAGCATTCTTCCGATTTCAGATTCCGCGTTCATCCGCGAAATCCGCGGCTAATTGTGGTAACCACCAAACGAGGACGAATTGTAATAGGATGACCGCCCTAATAGTTCACGGACACTTCTACCAGCCACCACGCGAGAATCCCTGGACGGGAAATGTCGAGCGCGAGCCTGGCGCCGCTCCTTATCACGACTGGAATGAGCGCATTCATGCCGAATGCTACGCGCCCAACGCCAAAGCGCAGATCATCGGCGAGCAACATACGGTTGAGCGCACGGTAAACAATTACGAAAAGATAAGTTTCAACTTTGGCCCAACGTTGCTCTCGTGGCTCGAACGCCACCATGCGGAAACCTACAGTAAAATTCTCGAGGCCGACCTCGTCAGTCGTAAGACTCGTGGCGGTCACGGAAACGCTATTGCCCAGGCATATGGCCACGCGATTCTACCGCTCGCGACTGATCACGATCGCTTGACTCAGGTTGTCTGGGGTGTCGCTGACTTCCGATATCGTTTCGGCCGAGATCCTGAATCGCTGTGGCTGCCGGAAACGGCCTGCGACAACCTCACACTCGACCTGCTGATCGAACTGCAACTTCGATTCGTAATTCTCGCACCGAACCAGGCTGCGCGGATCAGAGCGGCAGGTAGCGGATGGAAATCTGTGGAAGATGGAAGCGTCGATACTACGAAAGCTTATCGTTGCTTTCATCGGGACGGATCCGGACGGTCAATTGCTGTTTTCTTTTATGATGGGCCGGCAGCACGCGCAATCGCTTTTGAGAAGGCGTTAGTTTCGAGCGAAGCCCTGGTTGCAGTTTTCAAGCGAGCGGCAACGCGGGGGCCGCTCGTGAATGTTGCTACCGATGGCGAAACTTACGGTCATCATTTCAAGTTTGGCGACCTGTGCCTGGCGCACACGCTGGAGATCGAAGCTCCCGACGAAGGGTTCTCGATTACAAACTACGGCCAGTATCTCGAGCGATACCCGGCAGAGCTCGAGGTGCAGATTGATGAAGGACCAGATGGGAAGGGTACGTCCTGGAGCTGTGCCCACGGTGTCGGCCGTTGGCTCAAGGATTGTGGTTGCCACACTGGAGGAGAACCAGGTTGGAACCAGGCCTGGCGTGGACCGTTGCGGGCAGCGTTGAGCCTCCTCGGCAAGAGGGCAGCAGGCTATTTTGAAACCCTTGGGTCCGATGTGTTTGTCCACCCCTGGGCGGCGCGAAATGCTTCCATTGAGCTAGTTCTGGACCCGCAGCGATCACCAGAAGAGTTTCTCAAACGCCAGGCAGGACGCTCACTATCCACAACAGAACAGGCTCGTGCTCTGACGCTGCTGGAGATGCAACGAAACTCGTTACTCATGTTCACAAGTTGTGGATGGTTTTTCTCAGACATCTCCGGGATTGAAACCATCCAGGTGATGAAATATGCCGCGCGCGTGATTGAGTTACTGGATGATCTCAGAGTTCCATCTCCGCGGGCGCAGCTTCTGGAAATACTGGCAGAAGCCGGGAGCAACCTCAAAGACAAGGGAACTGGCGCTGACCTTTACCGTCGATATGCGGAGCGTGCATCCGTTTCAACTCAGCCTGTCGGCAACGCTGAAGCCAAACTCTTATGAATAAGAAGTCTGCAGGAGAGTCCGCTTCAAAGCGTCCCGTGAAGAAGGCTAAAAGCGTTCCGCCCAGGCGCACTCCGCCCAATCCGACCGAATTGAAAACGACGGCGGCCTTACAGACCACGCTTGACCCGGCCGAAATCAACCACCTTGTAGCACTCAAACATGCCGATCCTCATCGCGTCCTGGGACCCCATAGCTCGGAAGACGGTGTGATCATCCGCGCTTTCCGGCCGGAAGCGGAATCGCTGGAAGTCGTCGTCGGAAGGAAGCGTCCGCTACCAATGGCGAAGACGCATGCCGCGGGGCTTTTTGAGATTTTGCTTCGTGACCTGACCGAGATACCTTCGTATCGTTTCAAAGTTCATCAGTCAGGTGGGCATGTGGTCACAATCCGCGATCCCTACTCCTTTTCTCCAACCCTCGGAGAACTCGATTTGCATCTGTTTGCCGAGGGCCGGCACGAAGCAATTTACGAAAAACTGGGCGCGCACGTCAGAAAAGTTGACAGTGTGAGCGGAGTTTCGTTTGCCGTTTGGGCGCCGCAGGCTGAGGGCGTAAGTGTCGTCGGCAACTTCAATGGCTGGAATGGGCAGCTTCACCAGATGCGCATGCTTGGTGGATCAGGTGTGTGGGAGCTGTTCATCCCCGAGCTCGGGTCCGGCACAATGTACAAGTACGAGATCCGTGCGCGCGGGTGGAGTCCGTTTCTTAAGGCCGATCCATACGCAGTTATGATGGAGGTTCCACCCAACACCTCGTCAATTGTCTTTCAGTCAACTTATAAGTTTGGCGATCAAAAATGGCTGAACGAGCGAGCTAAACAGCAACACTTTCGTCAACCCCTTTCGATTTACGAAGTTCACTTAGGCTCGTGGCGTCGAGTGCTCGAAGAAGACAACCGGCCATTTCAATATCGCGAACTGGCTCCCGCACTTGCAGACTACGTACTCGACCTGGGTTTTACTCACGTCGAGTTTTTGCCGTTAAAGGAGCATCCCTATGGACCATCATGGGGTTACCAGGTTGGCAGTTACTACGCGGCCTCGGCCCGCTATGGAACTCCGGACGATCTACGCTACTTGATTGATTATCTGCATCAGCGGGGCATTGGGGTGATTATGGACTGGGTGCCCGCGCACTTTCCGAAAGATGCGTTTGCCCTCGGCCGCTTCGATGGTTCGGCACTCTACGAACATTTAGATTCGCGTAAAGGCGAACATCCGGATTGGGGCACCTACATTTTCAATTACGGTCGCAATGAGGTGCGTAATTTTCTCATCGCCAACGCACTCTACTGGCTCAAGGAATTCCACCTCGACGGTTTGCGAGTCGATGCCGTTGCTTCCATGCTCTATCTCGACTACAGCCGAAAGGAAGGCGAGTGGGTCCCGAATCAATTTGGCGGGCGCGAAAACCTGGAGGCGTTGGCGTTACTGAAAGAGCTTAACGAAGTAACCCATCGTAAGTGTCCCGGCGCGATGATGATTGCGGAAGAGTCCACGGCCTGGCCCCAGGTGAGTCACCCGGTCTACGCGGGCGGCCTGGGTTTTGATTTCAAGTGGAACATGGGTTGGATGCACGACACGCTGAAGTATTTCCAGACCGACCCGTTGTTTCGCGGAGGAAACCACAACTCGCTCACGTTTGGTTTGATCTACGCCTGGAGCGAAAACTTTATACTCCCGTTTTCACATGACGAAGTGGTGCACATGAAGGGTGCGCTGCTAAACAAAATGCCGGGCGACGAGGCGCAGAAATTTGCCACGTTGCGAGCGCTGTACGGATACATGTGGGCGCATCCGGGAAAGAAGCTGCTATTCATGGGCGGCGAGTTTGGGCAATGGCGCGAATGGAATGAGCGGGAGAGTTTGGATTGGCATCTGCTGGAAGACTCGCTGCATAAAGGGGTGCAGACATTGATTCGCGATCTCAATCGGATTTACGGGGAAGAGAATTCGCTCTGGGAAGCGGATTCCGAACCCGCGGGCTTCCAGTGGATTGATGCAGACAATGCGAGCGAGAACATCGTTTCTTTCATACGCAGATCGCCTGCGACCGGAAAAGAACTGGTCTGCGTCTGCAATTTCTCGCCTGTACCTCGTCATGGCCACCGGCTGGGACTTCCGAAGGCCGGCAAATATCCTCTCCTTATTAATACCAACGCTCAGGTGTACGCGGGCGAAGGTAGTGAAGTCGAGACGCTGGTTGCTGAGGAGATTCCCCTGCACGGCCAGCAGTATTCATCTATTGTCCCTTTGCCGCCGCTCGCCACACTATGGTTTGAGGTGCCGAAGTAGGTTTCAAATTGGATGAAAACTCTCACAAAGGTGGTTTCACGCAAAGACGCAAAGTTGGCAAAGACGCAAAGAAGAAGGAAATACGAAATCATGCTGACCTTATTAGTCTTCTCTTCTTTGATGTCATGAAACAGGCACCTCCCGCCGAGAG
>JAMQPH010000576.1 GCA_023717605.1 Pyrinomonadaceae bacterium | reverse complement strand
GGCCAGTATGTCTTAGCGCTCGATAGCTCTTTTTCCAATGAGACCCGCCAATCGGATCTATAACGAGCTCCACTCCACGGCCGCCGGTTAGCTGCTTCAGCACGGGAAGCCAATCCTGAGTGCGATAGTCGATGGGGTGATCTAATCCTCGATTGCGTAGAAAGTCGTGTTTCGACGGACTAGCGGTACCAAACGTAACCGCCCCGATATGTTTCGCTATTTCCAATGCAGCCAGACCAACGCCGCCGCCAGCGTTATGAATCAGGACTGCCTCGCCTCTTCGCAAACCGCCCATTACCACCAGTAGCGCGTAGGCCGTGAGATAGTTGACCGGGATGGCAGCGGCCTGTTCAAACGTTAGTGAATCCGGCTTTTCAAATAACTGTTTGTCCTGTACCACCACTTTTTCCGACTGCCCACCAAAGCGCGTCATCGCCACTACTGGCACACCGATGAGATCCGGGTTGACACCCTCGCCAACTTCTTCGACGAGACCGGCGACTTCATAGCCCATCACGCACGGCTTCTTCGGGCCGTCGGGATAGAGTCCTTGTCGAGCAAGTATGTCGGCAAAATTGAGACCTGCCGCGCGTACACCCACCACTACCTCGCCCGCACCGGGAAGCGGATCAGGTTTCTCCTCAACTCGGAGAACTTCAGCGCCGCCGTTTCTGGTTGTGACTACTTGACGCATCGCACACCCCTCCAATACTTAACATACGACTCTTGTCATCGACATAATAATAGTTGCGGCAAAGAAGGTATTCCACGCTGACCCCACGCGGCAAGGAGGATGCGAGGATCGCAACTCATCACTCGCGGCATGATGGACATCTCACCCTTGAACCTTATGACGTTTTCCGGCTAAGGTACGCCGCAATGGTTTTCAAGCTGAGAGCTAAACTCACTTCGAACCACAGACTGAAGTCTGTGCCACTTTTCATGCTCGCCTTGGTTCTTTTGGCAAGTTGTCAACGTGCGGGAGATCAAAATAACAGAAGCCTGACTCTGGCAGTCAACTCCGGCGTCGAGGGCGATGCGCTCAAGCAAGCTGCCCTGGACTACGAAGCCCAGACCGGTGTTCACATAAACATTGCCGAGTTTCCTTACGCCAATCTTTTCGAGAAGGAGTTAATCGATCTCAGCGCGCGCTCTGGCGCTTACGATCTCATCATGCTCGACGATCCGTGGTTTCCGAAGTTCGCTACCCAACAGTTGCTCACAGAACTCACACCCCTGTTGCAAAGCCGCGGGCTCACAGGGCCGGACGACGACTACGTGGCGACTTCAATAGCGCTTGGCCGCGAACCATACCAGACGGGCCCGCTCTACGCATTGCCCTATGTCGGCAACTCGCAATTGCTCTTCTACCGTAAAGATCTCTTCGCCAAACACAACCTGAAAGAGCCGAAGACTTGGAACGACGCGCTCGCGGCGGCAAAGACTATTAGCGAGCAGGAAACGAATGGCGCGCCAGGCGGGGGAAAAGTCTACGGTTACGTAATGCGCGCGGCGCAAGGCAATGCCGCAGTGGCCGACTTCATGCCGATCTTCTGGGCCTTCGGTGGGGAGATGTTTGACGCTAACTCCCATCCCACGGTCAACAACGCGGAGGGTATCGCGGCGTTGAAGTTTATGTTGGAGCTGGGAAAATATTCGCCGCCAGGCTATGCGAGCTTCAACGCAGACGAGGTGGGCGCGCACCTACTGCAAGGCACCGCGGCGATGTCGATTAATTGGCCCGCATGGATTAGGTCTTTTAATGACGCGGCGAAATCAAAAGTGGCTGGCAAGATGGAGTTCACCACTCTTCCCGGCGAAAGGAACCCCGGCCGCGCCGAGATTGGAAACTGGCTGATCGCAATTCCTCGCGACGCCAAAAACAAAGACGCTGCGCTCGAATTCCTGTTATGGGTTACCAGCGCCGCCCAGATGAAGCTGTCAGCGTTGCGGGGCAATCCGCCGACACGCAAGTCGCTCTTCAACGATCCCGAGCTGGTGGCAAAGTTCCCTTCCTATCCGGCGCAGTTGCGTTCGCTGGAAAGCTCGCGTCCCAGACCGCGCACTCCGAATTGGAATGAAATCGAAAACGTCTTCGGCATTTACCTTTCAAAAGCAAACAGTGGAGAACTTTCTGCTGAAGACGCCATGAACCAGGCGAATGCCGAGATCGCGAAAATTCTTGAGCGAGCGAAGTAAATCAGCAGTCGAGTATCGGCCGGCGGACGGTTTGGACCGAGGTCTCGCCTACCTGCTGGTGGCGCCCACGGTCGCTGTGCTCGTGGCCCTCTCCATCTATCCACTCATTCATGCCATAACACTTAGCCTGCGAGTTACTTCAGGCGAAGGATCTCATTGGAGTCTGGGAAACTTCACGCGCTTACTCTCAGATCAGTTTTTCCTGGCTGCCCTCGGTCACACCTTATTCTACGCAGCCTGCGCCCTTTCGCTGGAGTTCTTCCTGGGACTTGGTCTTGCCGTGCTGATGAACAAACAATTGCGCGGTCGCGGTCTCATTCGCGGGGCGCTGCTGGTGCCGATGATGCTGCCAACCGTCGTGGCCGGAGTCGTTTGGCGGCTAATGCTCAATCCCAACTTCGGCGCGGTAAACGGCACGTTGAAAGGTATGGGTCTGAATACGACAGCACTAACCTGGACGTCGTCGCCAGGTTTGGCGATGCTCTCGGTCATTGCGGTCGATGTGTGGCAATGGACCCCTTTCATGTTTCTAATCCTTCTGGCCGGGCTGCAGGCAATACCACAGGAACCTTACGAAGCCGCGCTTATCGACGGCTCGAGCGCGTGGCAAACATTTCGCCACGTCACCTTACCGTTACTTAGACCTGCGATTCTCGTGGCACTGTTGCTGCGAACAATGGACCTCCTGCGCGTGTTCGATCAAGTTTTTATTCTTACTGAAGGCGGCCCAGGCTTTGCGACCGAGACAATCAGTCTTTACATCTACCGTACGGCGTTTCGCTTTTCCGACTTTGGTTATGCGGCCGCAATGTCGTTTGTGCTGCTGGTGATCACGAATGTTGTCAGTGGTTTCTACATTCGAGTGCTGCAAGCTCGAGAGGCGTGACATTGCCAATTGCCGATTGCCAAATGCCAATTGTTCTTCATCTCAGTCTTGAGTGCTAAGTTCAGAAGGAAAAATTCAAGAGCATCTATAATGGAAACGACCGGCGTCACTCTGGCAGTAGTCATGGCAGCTAGCGCTTCCTCAAATCGGCAATCGGCAATTGGCAATCGGCAATCATGAACCGTCGTCCACTGCTCCTGCTCAGGTATCTGCTCATCGGCCTCGCGACGCTATTTGCACTGGCGCCGGTTTACTGGATGCTGACGATTTCGCTTAAGCGCGAAGTGGATCACTTTGCTGTGCCACCACAGTGGTTTTCTTTCACGCCGACTTTTGAGCATTATCGAGACGCGTTTCTAAACCGCGCCTTTGGCCAGTATCTGATCACCAGCGCTATTGTCGCCGTCTCTTCCACGTTGTGTGCTTTGGCAATTGGGACGCTGGCAGCATACGCCCTGGCAAGATTCAAGATGCCAGGCAGGCTCGATCGCAAGCTTGCCCTATGGATTCTTTCTACCCGGATGTTCCCGCCCATCGTTACCGCAGTGCCCTTGTTTCTGATGATGCGTGATCTGCGACTGTTGAACACTCGTGCTTCGCTGGTAATTCTCTACACTGGATTCAATCTACCCTTTGTAGTGTGGATGATGCGTGGGTTTTTTATGGAAGTGCCGCGGGAGTTGGAAGAGGCGGCGATGGTTGACGGCGATTCGCGTCTGGGAGCCCTGCGCCGGGTACTGCTGCCGCTGGTGGCGCCAGGGTTAGCGGCCACAGCAGTGTTCTGTCTGATCATCTCCTGGAATGAATTCTTGTTTGCACTAGTACTGACCCAGACTGATGCCGCGATGACTTTACCGGTTGGCATTGCCGGGCGCGTAACACAGTATGAAATTAAGTGGGGTGTGATGAGCGCCGCAGGAGTAGTGGCGATGCTGCCAATACTACTCTTTGCGATGGCGGTGCAGAGGTATTTGGTGCGCGGCCTGTCGCTCGGTGCAGTGAAGGGGTAGGTAGCATAGACTTTAGCCTGTGTCCAAGTGGCAATTGATTCAACTCGGATCGAATGCGAACGAAATGTGGCATAGACTTCAGTCTGTGTATTTAGGTAGCGTTGACTCAGCTAGAGATCCAATGCAAACGAAATCTTCCTCACGCTTACACACGAGATCTCCTCACTGGCATCCCGTCGGTGGGTTTAAGTAGCATAGACTTCAGTCTGTGTATTTAGGTGCCAAATGACCGAATCAAGGAACTACTACAAACGAAATCTCCCGCACTGGCATCCTGCGGGCAAGTCTATCTTCTTGACTTGGCGGTTGCATGGCTCTTTACCGCACACAGTAATCAACCAAATGCGAATTGCTCGCCAACGTCTGCGCGAGCAGCGAGGCCGTGATCCAGGCTGCTCTAACGACGCAAGGTTGCGTGAATATAAAAAACTGTTCGCCAGAGTGGATTCAATACTGGACCGAGCAACCAGTGGACCCCTTTGGTTGAAAATTAAGGAAATCGCTTCGCTAGTACAAGGGGCGCTCTTGAAACGTTACGCTCACCTATACACACTCTGGGCCTATGTTGTGATGGCGAATCATGTTCATGTCTTTCTAAAACCAAAAGGCGACGCGACGATCGAGCGGATTACCAAACATGTCAAGGGCTCTACGGCACGTAAAGGAAATCTCGTGCTAGGGCGAACGGGCCAGAAGTTCTGGCAGGATGAATCGTTTGATCACTGGTGTCGTGATAAAGATGAGTTCTTTCGTATCGTCAAATACATCGAGAATAATCCTGTGAAAGCGGGGCTAGTGAAAAGGCGGGAGGATTGGCCATGGTCTTCGGCAGCTGAGAGGAAGCGCAGAGGCTGGATTGATTTCAAGGCGTTGACTTAACCTAATGTTAGAAGCCTCTGCAGCGAGATCACAGACTGAAGTCTATTCCACTTTAAGGCATTGACTTCACTTAGTGTTGAAAACCGACGCAAGTAAGATCACAGACTGAAGTCTATGCCACGTAAGATCGAATTCCGAAATGTTAGCAAAGCATTCGGCGACTCCGTGGTCGTTGACGATCTCTCGCTAACGATCAACGACGGCGAGTTCGTGGTGCTGCTTGGACCTTCGGGCTGCGGGAAGTCAACCACTCTGCGCATGTTGGCGGGGCTGGAAGAAACGACCTCGGGCGACATCTTTATTGGCGACGAATGTATCAATCGAGTACCGACACAGCGTCGCGATCTCGCTATGGTCTTTCAAAACTACGCCCTCTATCCACACATGACGGTCGCCGAGAACATCGCGTATCCCTTGCGCATCCGAAAACTCTCTCGCGCGGAGATTGCAGCGAGAGTAGCGCGCGTGGCCGGCTTGCTGGAAATCGGTTCACTGCTAAACCGGAAACCACGCGACCTGTCCGGCGGAGAACGCCAGCGGGTCGCCTTGGCGCGAGCAATTGTTCGTGAGCCCCGTGCCTACCTGATGGATGAACCGCTTTCGAACCTGGACGCCAGGCTGCGAGTCCAGATGCGCGGCGAGTTGAAGCACTTGCAGCACGAACTTGGCACCACGACTATTTACGTCACCCACGATCAGGCCGAAGCAATGACTCTGGCCCATCGAGTGGCAGTGATGCAAAGCGGGAAACTTCTGCAGTTTGACACGCCTTTGAATATTTATAATCGACCGGCGAATCGCTTTGTGGCCGAGTTCGTCGGTAGTCCGGGGATGAATTTCCTCGATGGAAGAGTTGATCGCCAGGAGGGTGTCTTTACCGCTGAGGCGATTCGTTTGCCCCTGCACGAATCTCAACTCACGAGTCTTAATAGACTGGATGGGGCTGAGCGAGTGCTACTTGGTATTCGTCCTGAGGATGTTCGCGTTTCGGCGGTTTCCCATGACGGCTGGATGCCCGCCAGTGTTTACGTAACCGAACTGATGGGCAGCGAGACCTTTGTGTTTCTGACGCTCGGCGGCAAACGGATCATCGCCCGTGCGCCTGCCGATTTCCGCGCTGAAGTATCATCCACTGCCTGGATCGAAATGGAAACCACGAAGGCACACTTCTTTCACCCGACCTCGGGTGAGAGGCTCGGAGAATGATTTGTTTTTGGCGAGCCTCGCGCGTTTTCGGAAGCTTTGTAGATGCGAGCCTTGTTCACAGACTAAAGCCTGTGCCACTTTACTAATATGAAACTTGCATTGAACGGCGCCACCACCATGAAAGCCGATCTTGCGACCGACCTCCGCGCCGCGCACGCGGCGGGATTCGACTTCCTGGAGATCTGGGCCGCAAAGCTGGGTAAGTACCTGCACACCCACTCAGCCGCTGACCTCAGAAAACTCTTCGACGAGAGCGGCGTCGAGCCCCTCAGCATAAACTCCATCGAGCACGTAACGTTCCGTAGCCCCGCGGACTACACCGCAATCAAAGCCGAGTGTGAGGAGCTTTGCTCCCTTGCCGCTACCCTGCGCTGTCCATACATCGTGGTAGTGCCAGGACAGCTGCCAGACCAGGCGCCAAGCCTTGAAGAGATCATTGATGAGTCGGTCGGCGTGCTCACCGACTTAAGCGCAATTGCTGAGCGCCATGGAATCGCGCTCGCATTTGAGTTTCTGGGCCAGACGGATTGCAGTGTACAAACCCTCGAACTAGCAGATGAGATCGTCAGACGCGTAGGCCGTTCTGACGTCGGGCTGGTGGTTGATTCTTTTCATTTCTACGCGGGAGGATCAACGATCGACATGATTGAGACTCTGGAACCGGAGTCTCTATTCGTTTTTCACATTAATGATGCCGAGAATTTGCCGCGCGAGCAGCTGCAAGACTCACATCGATTGCTGCCAGGGCTTGGTATTCTGCCTTTAGCAGAGATGCTCCAGGCGTTCAAGCGCATTGGATATGATCGCGTCGTCAGTGTGGAGATATTTCGCCCCGAGTATTGGGAGAGGGATCCGTTTGAACTGGCGCGTGAGGCGAAAGCCGCGGTGGAGCGAGTGCTGGCCCGCGTTTAGCCATCTAAGGCGACTGATTTAGCCGCGGATTTGCGCGGATTAACGCGGATTTGAAAAAAGACCATGCTCAAATTGCCAGCTTCCTGCTGTTCATATCCGCGTTTATTCGCGTGAATCCGCGGCTAAATCGAACTATAGGCACCAGATCCAATCAATGACTAAACTCAAAATTGGAATCGTTGGCGCTGGATACATCGGTGGTGTGCATGCTCGTATTCTCGCGCGGGACGAACGTGTTGTCATCGCCGCGGTCCACGATGTCGCGCCCGAGCCGGCCCGGCGTCTGGCCGATATGTGCGGGGCGAGGATTGCGCATAGCGCACAGGAGGTTATCGAGAGCTGCGACGCCGTCTACATCGCAACTCCGAATACGAAACATGCCGAGCTAGCCATCGCTGCGGTCCAGGCGGGCAAGCACGTTTTCTGTGAAAAGCCGATGGCCACCAGCCTGACGGAAGCGCAAGCGGTTGTCGAAGCTGCCGGAAAGAGCGATGCTGTTTTCCAGGTGGGCCACAACCGCCGCTTTGCCCCGGTATACACCGCTCTCAAGCGCCTGCTGACGGAGAGTCATCAGCCTCACTCGGCACACGTAAAGATGAATCGCGGCGAGTTGCTGCACCCTGAGTGGGTCGGCGATTCAAAAATCACGGGCGGGTTCCTCTACGAAACCACGATCCACATGTTCGACATGATGAGATTCCTGTTCGGGGAGGTCACGATGCTGCAAGCGCTGGGGTCATCGCATGAGTATCCCGAAACAGACGACTTCTCCATCCTCCTGCAATTTGCCGGCGGCATGCACGCAACCTTTGCCTCCTCGGCAGATGCAAGCTGGCTATTCCCCTACGAACGCGTCGAGGTCTTCTGCCATCACAGCACAATCACGACACGGGAAATGGAAAGTCTGGTCTACAACCAAGCATTAGACGGGCGGAACATCGAACAGTCGATGCACCAGTTAGCGAAGGAGGAGAAGTGGGGTTACTTGCAGGAAGATCAGAGCTTTGTCGATTCGATTACGCGTGGTTTGCCGCCAGCGGTAACTGCTGAGGACGGCTACAAGTCCGTCGAATTGGTCGAGAGCTGTTACCGCTCGATTAGCACCAGCGAGGCAGTGAAGTTCTAGAGATTTCCAGTTGCCAATTGCCGATTGCCGATTTCAATTATTCCCAATCTTGAGCCCTCGGTTCAGAACATAATTCAAGACATCGATAACGGAAACCACAACAGCCAACCTTGCCGTAATCTCAACCGAGCGGTTCTTCCAATCGGCAATCGGCAATCGGCAATCGGCAATGCCGCAGCCCTATTGCGCCGACTTCGCCGCAGCATCTTTGGATTTATTCGGCTGCGGAGTTATGCGCAGATACGGCTTTGGTGCCTTCCATCCGGCCGGGAATTTCTCTTTTGCTGCCTCGTCGGAAAGTGAAGGCACTATGATCACGTCCTCGCCGTCCTTCCAATTGACGGGCGTTGCCACACTGTACTGCGCAGTTAACTGAAGTGAATCGATGACGCGCAGGATCTCGTCGAAGTTGCGACCCGTGCTGGCGGGATAGGTAATCATGAGTTTGACCTTTTTGTCCGGACCGATAACGAAGACCGAACGCACGGTGAATACGTCGCTGATCTCCGGATGGATCATGTCATAGAGCTCCGAGATCTTATGGTCCGGATCTGCGATGATCGGAAAGTTGAGTGCCGTGCCCTGCGTCTCTTTGATGTCTTCGGCCCATTTGCTGTGCGAGTCTGTCTTATCGACACTCAAACCGATGACCTTGACGCCACGGCTATCGAATTCGGGTTTGCATTTGGCCACATAACCGAGCTCGGTCGTGCAGACCGGGGTGAAGTCTTTCGGGTGAGAGAAAAGCACTGCCCAGCTATCACCAATCCACTCGTGAAAACGAATCGGGCCGTCAGTTGTGTCAGCAGTGAAATCGGGTGCCGTGTCACCTAAACGTAATGCCATTGTTGAATCTCCTTTCATTCTGAGGGCGGATTACCCAGCCCCGGCAGACTTTGTAAGCGAGGTGATGATTGATAGTTGTTAGGAATCCGATACTGTTTTTACATCGGAAGGTCTAGCAAGTCAATCCATGATGATCTCAGCAACGGTGAATCAGAATTGAACGGCAGCTACTCTCTAACTTGTCCCAGATGCAATCACCCAGGAGTCTACAAAGCGGAGCATTATCATCATCACGACAGAAGAAAGCCAGAAATCCTCATAGAAATCCTTTTAATTTCCCCTCTGCGCCCCTGAATTTATAGAACAGTTGTCGGCACGTGTCTTGCCACCCATCCTGATGGCGGTTTGTGGGTTTTGTCCCCATACCCCTCGCTGAATCCTTCAAACACCGCCTAATTATTCACGGTCGGCCGGTAACTATGACTGAAAGCCACAGCGCTGCTCTACCAATTGCCTCGATCGGGCCGGAGTTTGGTCTGGAGCTCTACCGTGAGATTTTCAGGCACTCGAATGAGCCAATAGCAATTATCAGCCCTGAGGGCCGCTACTTAGAACAGAACGCCGCGCACCGGGATCTCCTTGGATACTCTGACCAGGAACTCCTGGGCCAGACCCCGGCCATACATATGGGTCGGGAGGTCTTTGAAAACATCGTTAACGAACTGGCGCAGGAAGGGGTCTTCCGCGGCGAAGTCACAAGCCATACAAAAACAGGCGAGGTCAAACATATTGAACTCTCTGCGTTCACTACCAGAGACGGGGCCGGAGATCCGATTTGCTACGTAGGCATCAAACGAAACGTTACCGAACGAAAGCAAGCCGAAGAAGCACTGCGTCGCAGTGAAGCAGAGCTGACCGACTTCTTTGAAAACGCCGCTATCGGTTTGCACTGGGTCAGCGCCGACGGGACCGTGCTTCGCGTCAACCAGGCCGAACTCGATCTGCTTGGCTACTCGCGAGAAGAGTATGTCGGTCGCAATATCGCGGATTTTCATGTCGATCCGGATGCAATGGAAGACATTCTCAGTCGTCTTCAGGCTGGAGAGCTGTTGAGTGATTATGACGCTCGTCTCCGCTGCAAGGACGGCTCGATTAAGCACGTGCGCATTAATTCGAGTGTTTTCCGCGAGCAAGGGAGGTTTGTACACACTCGCAGCTTCACTCGGGACATTACTGAAGGCAGGGTTACAGGGCGCAGGCTGGCATTGCAGTATGCCGTCACTCGCATCCTCTCGGACTCGACGGACTTCATCGAAAGCACCCGCAGAATTTTGCAGGTAACGTGCACCGGATTGGAATGGGATGCCGGCGGTTTGTGGACCATAGATGACAACGCGCAGGTGTTGCGTTGTGTCGATTTCTACGCGACGTCGCCGACCGCGGTCAGTGAATTCGAAAAGTGTTCTCGCGGTATTAGTTTCAAGAAAGGTGAAGGTCTACCCGGCCGCATCTGGCAAAAGGGCGCACCCGCCCGAATCGACTACATACCTGAAGACCCAAACTTTCCGCGGGCGGCAGTCGCCCGGCAGGAAGGTTTTAATAGCGCGTTTGGCTTTCCTATACTTCTCGGCGATGAAGTGTTAGGAGTGCTTGATTTTTTTAGCAAAGAGATCCGGGAACCTGACGATGAACTGGTACAGCTGGCTGCGAGTATTGGGGGACAGATTGGCCAGTTTACGAAACGAAAGCGAGCAGAGGACGAACGCGCCGAGCTACTTGAGCGCGAACGGGACGCCCGGGCAGACGCCGAGAAGGCCAATCGTCTCAAGGACGAGTTTCTCGCTACTCTATCGCACGAGTTACGCACGCCTTTGAATGCCGTGATTGGCTGGTCGCGAATGTTGAGATCAGGCAGGCTCGATAAGGAGAGTGCCGCCCATGCCGTGGAAGTAATTGAGCGCAATGCCTGGTCACAGAAGCAGATTATCGAGGATATCCTCGACGTCTCGCGAGTGATTACCGGCAAACTGCATCTGAATCTCGGCCCGGTGGATCTGGTCGCAGTGGTTGATGCGGCTCTCGACGCCGTACGGCCGGCGCTCGAAGCGAAGGCAATCAAAATTGAGACCATTATTGATGCCGGACTTCGGATCGTGCAGGGCGACGCAGATCGTCTGCAGCAAGTGGTATGGAACCTTCTCTCGAACGCCGCGAAGTTCACGCCCAGTGGGGGGAGAGTCGGAGTCCGCTTGAGCCATAATAACGCTCACGTGCAGATTCAGGTGAGCGATAGCGGTCCCGGTATTGATCCCGCCTTTCTGCCGCACGTCTTTGAGCGATTCCGCCAGGCCGATGGCACCACCACCAGAACATACGGCGGTCTGGGACTTGGTTTGGCGATCGTTCGCCACCTGGTCGAGCTTCACGGAGGAATTATCACAGCCCAGAACCGCGCAGACGGTCCTGGCGCAATCTTCACTGTAAGACTTCGTTTGCCCACCGGCGAACTAAGACCTGAAGCCTTGTCCGGCGCGCTCGTCGACGTCAAAGACTCTGAATCCGAGACGCCCAGCCTCGACAATCTGCGCATCCTGGTCGTCGATGACGAAAGGGACACGTTGGATCTTGTCACAATGGATCTCACTCAGCATGGTGCCAGCGTTACTGGAGTTACCGGCGCCGCTGAGGCCCTCAGCGCCCTCCAGCACTCGCATTTCGATTTGTTGATCAGCGATATCGCCATGCCGGAAACCGACGGCTATGAGTTGATTCGGCAAGTTCGCAAGCGAGAATCAGGTCAGGAGAAAAGACTTCCCGCTGTGGCCCTGACGGCTTACGCCAGAGTGCAAGATCGCATGAGAGCGATCATGGCCGGTTACAACACGAACGTGGTCAAACCAGTGGAAGCGAATGAACTGGTAACTGTGGTCGCGAGTTTGGTAGGCCGCCTGGGTAAGATCTAAGCGTTTTCCATTTTTCATTTGCCATTTCTCATTTTTTATTTTGGATTTGCGAATTGTTGACCTCTTGTTCGTGTCCTTTCGTGTGATTTCGTGGATCGTTCTCACCCGCGCGCTAAAGCACACGATCCACGAAGTCACACGAAGCACCACGAAATGAGATCAGAAAAATGACCAAATGAAAAATGTCAAATGAGAAATGGAAAATGATTCCTCCCGTCTCCCCGTTCCCATGTCTCCGTGCCTACCACATTCCCTGTTAAGATAGACAACATGCTGAAACGTTGTGCGTGGCCCAAAACAGATCTGGCGATCGCTTATCATGACCAGGAGTGGGGCGTACCGCTCCATGATGATCGAGGACTCTTTGAGTTTCTTATTTTGGAAGGCGCCCAGGCCGGACTCAGCTGGGAAACTATCCTGCAGAAACGCGATAACTATCGCGCGGCGTTTGATAACTTTAAGCCCACGAAAGTCGCGAAGTACAACCAACGTAAAGTGGAACGTCTCCTGGATAATGCCGGCATCATCCGCAACCGTCTGAAGATCACGTCTGCGATACAGAACGCCAGCGCATACATTGCAGTGCAGCAGGAGTTTGGCAGTTTTGACAGGTACCTCTGGGGCTTTGTCGATAACCGGCCGCTAAAGCGAAAACGCGGAGCCTCTGTTCCCGCGCGTACACCTCTATCTGACGCGCTAAGTAAAGACCTTGCGAAACGCGGCTTCAAGTTTGTCGGCTCAACGATCTGCTACGCTTTCATCCAAGCTGTTGGTCTGGTCAATGACCACGATTTCAGTTGTCTTCGCTATCACGAGATTGGAAAGCAATAGCATCCGCAATCTAGTTAATTGCGCGCCACCCCAATACGCCTTTGCACGAGTCTTTCAACGTCGAGCGGTACGCCGTCAGCTTTTGCCTGCCGAATGAATTCACTGTCAATCTTGAAGATGCGTAGCTTGACAATGTCCTCAACCGAAATGTCGGTCAACCCCTCGTTGCGAACCTCGGTGATAAACTCGGGCGTAATCTTAAAGATCCGCATTTTGACGAGGCTCTCAAACGGTTCTTGATCAAAACCCATTTGAACCACCTGGCTAACGAAGTTCGCATCTATTTTGAAAATCCGCGCTTTGACCAGTTCCTCCATGCCCATGTTCGGAAAGCCGCTCGCTTTCATCTCGCGCATGAACTTGGAATCAATCTTGAAGATTGCCGCCTTGAAGAGATCCTCGACCTGGAGCTTACCGAAACCTGCCGAGGACAAGTCATCAGCAAGAGCCGTTGTTACATTCAACGTCGTAGCCGCGAACAGTCTGTTTTCAGAATGGCGCTCGTCGTTTGAGCTTGAATCCTCTTCGAAGTCAAACCCTCGGCTTTTCATGGCCGAAACAAAACTCTGATTTCCCGTAAAACGAAATGTTCCGGAGCCCTTGCCATTCTGAAAACTACCTTCGCAGTCGATTCGTCCGGCTTCACGTACGAGGCTAAATTTGACAGACCCCCCGCTCAATGCCTGCTCCCGGCTCAGGCCTTGCAAATCGGCAAAATCATAGGTTTGACCCATCTGATGTCTGCCGCGTTTGTCGCTGCGTTGTTCAAGGTTCAGATGGATTTTGCCGCCGTTGTCCTGATCAACTGAGGCCGTCCAGTCGCCAGTTAACACGTTCTGAGCGATAACATTGGAACTTGCCACCCAACCTGCACAAGCCAGACTAGTAACCACCGCCAAACCAACGACCAAGCGCATCCATATTTTCTTTGACATAGACGGATCTCCTCGAACCTATATTCTTGCCATTCAAAGTGAAAACACCCGCCGGCCACGATTTGTGGCAGGAATTTGATGAAAGCTAGCGAAGGACCCCATGATTTTCACGCAAAGGCGCAAAGGGGGCAAAGACGCAAAGAAGAAGGCGTAGATAGCAAAGGTGAGGTCTATAGAGATCGGACTCTTCCCGGCTCTATCTAACTCTTCTTTGCGTCTTTGCCCCCTTTGCGTCTTTGCGCGAACCCGCCCCTTCGTGAGCGTCGACGTCGAGTTTTCACTCGGTCCGCTACCACGAGGTAGGTCCCTACTTAATTATTGTGCTGCCGGTGCCGCTAATCGGCGTTATCATGGCGCTGATCGTTTTGAGCACAGACCACGTGTCTCACAGGAGTTTACATGGTTAGATTCTTGATGACTGGATTTCTCTTTCTTGCTGCCTGCGGCTCCCTCGCATGCGGTAGCTACACAGAAACTCTAGTGGATAGCCCTCGTCGCGTTGACGAGCGCGTGGCGACTTCAACCTTGCGCTCAGTTGGGCAGGCGCAGACGGCTTACAGTCTGACTAACTCTGGTGATTACGGAACCTTCGAGCAGTTGGTTGCGGGAGGGCATCTCGATGCGCGTTTCAATTCGAGCAAGCCAAAGCTCTATGGTTATTTTCTGACAATGACAGTTAGTAACAGATCATCGGGAGGCGGCCAGAGTTCCTACCATTGCAATGCGGATCCTGACCCCGCAGTGAATCCGGTGGGCAGGCACTTTTATCTCGGCTCGGATTCTCCGGAACTTCGTGTGAACCCGACAGAGCCCGCGACCGCAACTGACGCTGCCTTTCAACCATAGTCTCCGTCCCTTGTTGCACAACTTTAAAGGACTAACAGGATCCCCCTCGTGAAAATACTTCCACGCCTTATTCTCTTATTGATCCTTCTCGCAATAAGCAGTGCCGGTGATGGCGTCGCGGCGCAGCAGAGCAAGGTGAGAGATTACCGAATCGCCAATGAGCATCGCATACTTGAAGAGTATGTGACCTTGCTTTCGATACCGAACGTCGCGAGTGATCACGTTAATATCCGCAAGAATGCCGCGTTAATCCTGGAAATGATGAAGCGCCGTGGGCTTGAGCCGCGCCTTTTGGAAACCGGTAATTCAACTGTCCCGCCCGCCGTTTACGGCGAATGGAGAACTCCGGGTGCCACCAGGACCATCATTCTCTACGCGCATTACGACGGACAACCAACTGATCCTAAACAATGGTCGGGGACAATGCCCTGGCAACCCACTCTTCGTTCAGCCGCACTGGAAGCCGGTGGCACTATTTTGGCGTTGCCGAAGCAAAGCGAGAAAATCGATCCTGAATGGCGTCTTTACGCTCGCTCCGCGTCGGATGACAAAGCCGGAGTAATGGCTATCCTGACCGCAGTTGACGCACTGAAAGCCCAGGGGATTTCGCCCACTTCTAACATCAAGTTTTTCTTTGAAGGCGAAGAGGAGGCCGGTTCGTCACATCTAGGCGAGATTATTCGTGGCCATCAACAACTGCTGGAAGCCGACGCCTGGCTTATCTGCGACGGTCCCGTGCATCAATCAGGTCTCAAGCAAGTAGTCTTTGGCGTGCGTGGCGATACTAACGTCGATCTCACCGTCTACGGCGCCAGGCGGCCACTTCATAGCGGCCACTATGGAAACTGGTCTCCCAATCCCGGTCTCACTCTCGCGAAACTGCTTAGCTCGATGAAAGATGAGGCAGGGCGCGTGACCATTGCCGGTTGGTACGACGACGTTGCGCCTCTGGGAGAAATGGAACGGCGCGCGATTGAAGAGGCACCGCAATATGACAACGAACTTAAGACTCAGCTCGGCCTGGCACGAACAGAAAATGCAGGTAAGAGTCTGCTCGAATTGATCAACGAACCTTCGCTCAATATTAATGGGATGAGTAGCGGAGATGTCGGTGCGCTGGCTCGCAACGTAATTCCTACTACGGCCAGCGTAGTTCTGGATCTTCGTCTCGTAAAGGGAAACGATTATCAACGCCAGGTCGAGCGTTTGATCGCTCACATTCGCAGGCACGGGTTTTATGTGATCAACCACGATCCGACAGATCAGGAACGGCTCACAAAACCCCTGATCGCCAAAGTAGTCCACCGCGATGGAGGCTACAATGCGGAGCGGACGCGCATGGACTTGCCGGTTGCGCTCTCGGTTATCGCCGCCGTACAAGCCACTTCGGCAAAACCTATCGTCAAGTTGCCTACCTCGGGAGGCAGTCTACCGCTGTCGATCATTACTAATAATCTCCGCACTGTAACCATCACGGTACCTATCGCCAACTACGATAACAACCAGCACGCCGAGAACGAAAACATCAGGTTGCAAAACTTGTGGGACGGGATTGAAACCATGGCCGCGCTGATGACTATGCCCGCCGCACGGTAACCGGGAACGAAACCGAGGCGGCAGACGGCAGGAGCAGAAAGCAGGAGAAATCATTTTCCATTTCTCATTTGACATTTTTCATCCGGTCATTTTTCTGATCTTATTTCGTGGTGATTCGTGTAACTTCGTGGATCGTTTGCTTAGCCGGGAGATGAGAACGATCCGCGAACTCACACGAAGGACACGAACAAGAAGTCAACAATTCGCGAATCCCAAATGAAAAATGAGAAATTCCGCACTCTGCAGGGTAACCCTGATCCGAATCAACCACTCAGCAAACGCAATGCGCTCAGGCTGCTTGCGCACTTCATCGGCGACCTGCACCAACCGTTGCACGTAGGTGTTGGTTTCATCGATCCGAATGGCCCAAACCATACAATTCTGATTGCCAGGGACCCGCAGGTGATTCGACAACGCAATCTGCGCCATGACCGCGGCGGCAATCAGTTGGTCATCGATAACGACCGCAAAAACCTGCACGGCTTTTGGGACTTTGATTTGGTGCGGTCCTTAATGGGTGTAACCAATACTTTGCACTTCTCATCAGCAGGCGGTGGTTCGGCTCAGGTGGCAATCTCATTTACACATCAAAGTACAAAGCACTAAGTACAAAGCACAAACTGCAATTGACAACTGACCACTGACTACTGTCCACTGACAACTGACCAAACTTTAATGGAGGCTAACCTCGTGCAGAAGACCCTTCCCCAGTTGCTCTTACTAATCCTCTTGGTGTTGGCATTAAGTGCCACCGTCCCGGCGCAAAACACTCAGACGCTTGCTCTGAACGAGGCGGTGAGAACGGATTCCCATGTTGCCCTCAGTCAAATGATACCCACTGCTCTGGCGGCTTTGCCTGAAGCAGACACACTCATTTTTATCAACTCGCGTCGCATCTTGAATGAAGCAGCACCTCGGCTGATGCCTGAAAAAGATCTGGCAGACATGCGCAAGGGTTTCGCCGATATGAAACAGATGTCCGGAGTGGATCCCGCGAATGTGGACTACATAGTAATCGCGGTCAGGTTCAGGAAACCGACCGCGGAGCTGACTTTCATGCCGCCGGAAATCATGGCGCTTGCCAGCGGTGATTTCAGTTCCGAATCACTGATGGGGCTGGCCAGGATGGCCTCAGACGGAAAGTTACGCGATGAGAAATATGGAGCGAGGACCCTAGGGCTAATGACCATAGACCCGATCGCCAAGGAAGCGGAGAAGAATCCGTTGCTCAAGTCGTTTTCCGAAGTGGCTGTTGTTCCACTCAACGCCACCACGATTGCGGTAGGCTCGACTGCTTATCTGAAAGCAGCAATCGACGCTGAAGAAGGCAACAAACGCATTAGCTCGGAGAGCCTTAATTCCCTTCTGCGCGATCCAACTGCGCTGATTAGTATCGCCGGTTCGCCGCTGACCTCTTTCAGCAAAACTTTTGCCCTGCTCGGCACGGAAGCTAATCCCAGGGCTCCGCGTTGTGATTCGAAGTTTGGCGACTTCTATGCGGCTCTAACGATGGATGCCTCCAACGTCATGTTGCGTGGTGCACTTAACGCCGACAATCCCGACACAGCAAAAATAATCAACAACCTGATCAATGGTATGCTGCGCCACGCCACGTCATCAATTTCTGACCCTTCTACACAGACGCTGTTCAAGGCACTCTCGATTACTCCCCAGGAGAATGAGGTAGTGCTGCGCGCGGACGTTCCACAGCAGACGGTGCTCGATATAATCAAGGAGCAAATGAAACCAAAGAAAGAAGAGAGCTCATCGGCGGCGCCGGCAACGAAAGAGCCACCGGTCAAGAAGCGGACTGTTAGGCGACGGAGCAGGAAAAGCACCAAGCCCTAAAAGCAGAATGGGACGCGGATTTGCGCGGATGAACGCAGATCAAACAGTGACCAAACCGGAGGAGGGTCACAAGGAGACTTAAATGCACAAGTCGACACAACTCCTGGGTCTAGTGTCAGTTTTGGCGCTGGTATCTCTGGCCCTGACGTTGCCATCATTCGGCCAGGGCGACCAGCTCGAATCAGGCCAAAAGAATCAATCTACAAATAAGGCCGCTGCCCCATCCAGCGCGCCGCAACCAGCTCCGCAGGCATCACCGGATTTTTCCAAGAATACCTGGGACCTTCCCGCGGATGCGGACAAGACAAAGAATCCAGTCGAAGCAACTGAAGAATCGATTGCCAAGGGGAAGGAACTCTTCATGACCAGGAAGGGCAATTGCATTTTCTGCCACGGAGAGACTGGATCCGGAAACAAAGAAAACTTGCCCAAACTCAGACGAGTTCCCGCCGATCTCTCAGATTCCAAGAGAATGCCAAAACTCTCAGACGGCGAGATCTTTTGGAAGATTACCAAAGGCATTCCCGGCATCATGCCAAGCCGCGAGATGCTGACAGAAGAAGAGCGCTGGCAGCTCGTTAACTTTGTCCGCACGCTAGCTAAGGAAAAACCGAAAGCCTAAGTTGTCGGCCGTCCGATTTCTCCTCGGGAGTTCGCATCGCGGGAGAGTTAGAAGCAAAATGAGCCGCGGATTTGCGCGGATGAACGCCGATCAGAAAAAGCGTAATGGCAAAGCAGCAATCCAAACGTTGGACAATCGTCTAAGCTTATTGTGTCAAGGTCTGATCCGCGTTCATCAGCGCAAATCCGCGGCTAATAATTGAGCGTCACCCAAGCGATCATTTGAAGAACAGCCCGACGTATTCCCTCAGCTCGGCGATTGACACTTCTGAAATAAGAGGTACCACCCGCACGACGCAACCCTCAGGGATCTTGCCTGCCATTCGTGAGTCAGTGATTACAAAAGCGGTCGAACGCAGGCCCTTTTGCCAGCCCGGCGCACGCGCATCTCGAACGCTCAGCGAGTCCGGATGAAGACCTGCGGCGATTAGAATCGTTCGCGCGCGGCGCAAGAACTCCGGCCAGCGAGAAACTACGCCGATAAGCGCATCCGCGGGCGGCGATTTCTCACCATGCATGGACGCGGGCACAGACTGTGAATGGAGAGCAACGAAGTCCACGCCCGCCGGCAACGACCCGCGCGCTCGATCGGCTTGGCTATACATGACTACGGGCACTGCGCCGGTCAAAACCTCAGCCGTACACTCATCGAAACCGATCCCCTCGACTCGCGCTCCGGTTGCTTTCTCAAGTTCCGTCCTTAGGATCGAACGCAGTTCCGAGTCAGATTCGATTACCAAAAAGTGATCGGGAGGTTGCAGGGTCAGCCATCGTCGCAACCCGATCTGAATGTCTGCGAGAGAAAACTGCTGCTGACGCGCAGTCTTGAAAAACTTCGAGATTAACTGATCCAACTGCAAATTTCCGTCGAACGGTTGTTCCGCCGCTCGTGGTTTCACATAAACGCCACTGCCCTTGCGAAACTCTACCCATCCCAGTCGCGTCAGTTCTCTGAATGCCGCGCTAACCGTGTTGGCGTGAATCTTGTAGCGCCGCGCCAGCTCCCTGGTGCTGGGCAGACGCTCGTTCGCCTTCAGGTCATTGCTGACTACGCCGAGAATGATCTGAGTAACCAGCTGTTCACGAAGTGGAACTTCACTGCTTTTTGAAAGCCACAAACGCATGGGGCAGGTACTTCGATTAGAATGATTGAGTGATAAGCCTGGAAACAAACGCGTGAGGCAGAGAGTATCACGGTTCACCTGCGTCATAGCGATGCAGTTTAGAGTTCGAGCTTTAGCTTGTCCGCGTCGCCAAGCCGCAACCTAAAGGTTGAACTCTCAACTTCCGGCCTCAAACGAAGCCTAGTATCCTGCCGCTACGATTTACCATTTGGCTCTTACCATCTAACATTACCGAGTCATGGATTCAACGTCGTCAGCGATCGCGGTCCTTACCGCAATGATCACACCGGCCGTATTGATTTCTGCCTGTGGAAGCATGATTCTCTCCACCTCGGGCAGACTGGGCCGGGTCGTGGATCGAGTTCGGGCGCTGTCGGATCGCCTGGAAGAGATGGCTGAAAAACCCGGGAACAGTGACCTTGCAAGAGAGAGGCAAGCCGTGATCTTCGATCAGTTAGACAAACTAACGAGCCGGGCCCGCATTCTGCAACGTTCGATGGTTACGTTTTACGTAGCCCTGGGATTGTTTGTGGCAACCAGCGTGGCCATTGGCGTGGTCGGAATCGTGGGTAATCAGCGTTACAACGTGGTGCCGGTAGTCGTCGGTATGCTGGGCGCGTGTTCTCTTTTCTATGGCAGCATGTTGCTGATATTTGAGGCGCGCCTGGCGCTTAGTACGGTCCACGCTGAGATGGATTTCATCTGGCAGCGAACGACCCGGGTCGCGCCCGCCGATTTGGTCGAGCAACACAAGCCGCATTTCGTCCATTTCAGAAGACATCCATGAAACTAAGGTGGAGTTGCAAGGGGAGTCGGGGTTGAATGAAAGAAGCATCCTATATTTCGTTACTAAGGTCGGGCGACTTGGAGACGCGCGTCAAGAAGCTGGAAGCACTGCTTGAACGCTGCACAGTTTGCCCGCGCGACTGCCTGAACAATCGACTCAACAATGAACTTGCCGCTTGTTATTCCGGTAGACTTCCGATTGTCTCTTCCTACACGCCGCATTTCGGTGAGGAGCCTGCCCTGGTGGGCACTCGCGGCGCTGGTAACATTTTTTTCGGCAACTGCAATCTACGTTGCATCTATTGCCAGAATTACCAGATTTCGCAAACTCGCAAAGAACAGATCAAAAACGAGGTAACCCACGAGCGACTGGCAGCGATGATGCTGGAACTCGCGTCGCAGGGCTGTCATAACATCAACTTCGTCTCGCCGACCCACTTCGCGCCTCAGATGGCCCGTGGAATTCTGATCGCTGCCCAGCAAGACTTGCGACTCCCGATCGTTTACAACACCAACGCCTACGATTCGGTGGAAGTGCTGCGTCTGCTCGACGGCATCGTGGACGTTTACCTGCCCGATCTCAAGTATGCCGAAGATGAAGCGGGTTATCTCTATTCAAAAGTTAAGGGTTACCGGGAGTGTTCGAGGCTGGCAATTACTGAGATGTACCGGCAAACCGGCGATGAGTTGATCATGGACGAAGATGGACTGCTCAAACGTGGGCTGGTCATTCGTCTGCTGGTTCTGCCCAACGATATTGGTGGGGTGCGGGAATCGCTTGAATGGATCAGAGACACGCTCAGTCCCCGAGTGGCTGTCTCTCTCATGGCCCAGTACTATCCGACCCACCAGGCTGCTACAAACCCGCGCCACATTCTGCTGTCACGGCGGATTACGGAATCAGAGTGGCTGAGGGCGGTGTATGCTCTTGAAGAGATGGCAACAGAAGCAGGCTGGATTCAGGAGTTTGACGGCGCGGCTTACTACTATCGTCCTGACTTTTCCAATCTCGACACGCCGTTCAAAGACATCCGCGACTTTAGAACTTAGAACCCCGACAGAAACGCTCAACCCACAGAACCATTTGCGGTAGCCAATGGATCCCGTCACTCAGCCCCCAACAGTTGACACTCAACCGCAGAACCATTTGCGGTAGCCTGTGGATGCTAGCGCTAAGCGGGAGCAGGAACCACTCAACAGATCAAATGCGCAGTGGCTTCCGCGCGCGTTGAGTGCTGGGATCCGCTGGCTACAGCAAGCGGTTCTGTGCGTTGAGTCACTTGCTCGCACTTAGTGGTGGACAATTGCGTCACACGATTCAATTGAGATTGTGTTGACGGCCGCAACCGGCGGCCAAGTCAGTTTTCACTAAGAAGATTATCGGCTTGTTTTCAGTTGGTGGGTTGTGTGCTCGGTAACGGAGGCTAAAGTTCGCTCACCCGAATTGAGCGCATTCGGTGGAGCTTCTGCGACTAAGCCCGTTGCCGCATTAAAACCCAGGTCGAGGGCCTTCTGGGCCAAAGCTTCATCGGCATGATCCATGACCCGCTTGCGCGGAAGCGTAAACAACAAGCCGTTGATAATTACTGCCAGACCGATAAACAGCAGTATCATCCCCGGGATTACCAGCACGAATAGATCCTCCTCAACCATGCTGGCAATGAGGCCCCCAAAAGTGGCGCCGAGTCCGATGAAAGCCATTATGATTCCGGCGCGAAGTCGCCGTAGGCGCCTGTCAGCGGGCGACTCGAGAAACTTTTCAATCTCCGGCAACACTTCCTCGGCCACCTTTTGCAACTCACTCGCCGATTCAGTCATGCGAATCTTATCGGCGATGGCCCGTCCGATATGATCTCGCGCCGAGACGGCCGACTCTGTAATGGCGTCGGGCCTCTCCAGAGTGACACGCACTGCTCGCAGGTCAGTGCCACAGGCGCGACAATACTGGCTGAGCTGTCGTTCCTCGGATCCGCAAGTGGGACAATACATAACGTTGGTTTATACGGCGGATTCAGGCGTCTAGTTCCAGAGCTCGAAAGCCAGAGTAATAACAAATTGCCGATTGCCGATTTCCAATTGCCGTCCGGGTTCCGGCAGCGCGGAGACTCTGAGGTTTTCCCGCTCAACCCTTCGTGAACAGAGCCAATCTAGAATCGTCAATCGCTATTCGGAATTGGCATTGGAAATCGGCAATCGCTTATCACTATTCTTCTACCTTTACGCCTCGCCAAAAAGCTACGTGGTTCTTAATCTCGGCGGCGGCATCTTTGGGCTCAGGGTAATACCACGCTGCGTCTTTATTCACCTGCCCGTTAACTACCACATTGTAGTAACTCGCCTCACCCTTCCAGGGACAGGTGGTGTGCGTGTTGCTTTCCTGAAAATAGTCTCGGTTGATAGAGTCCGGAGGAAAGTAGTGATTTCCCTCAACCACGACTGTCTTGTCGCTTTCGGCAATGTCTTCGTTGTTCCAGGTTGCTTTCATGTAGCCATCGTAAACTGTAAACCGTTAATCGTAAATCGCGAATCGGAGCTAAACCGACGTCTTTGCTGCCCGAGCAATTTGATTCAGACTAAAACGATCCACGAAATCAAACGAACTAACACGAAATAAATCCTGTGAGTGTTA
>JAMQPH010000570.1 GCA_023717605.1 Pyrinomonadaceae bacterium | reverse complement strand
TGGACCACCCAACGCATTCAGCGGCCTGGACCGATTTTGACAATGACGGTTGGCTGGACGTCTTCGTCGGCCACGAGCACACGCCGAGCCAACTCTTCCGAAACAAGGGCGACGGCACATTCGAGGACGTCTCAGTAAAAGCGGGCGTTAACCGAACCGCGTTCACGAAGGGCGTCGCCTGGGGAGACTACGACGATGACGGCTATGCTGACCTCTACGTCTCAAACTATGGAGAGGACAACTTCCTTTACCATAACAGGGGTGACGGCACGTTCGAAGAGGTCGCCACGCAGCTTGGTGTCGAGAAGCCCAAGTGGAGCTTTCCCACCTGGTTCTGGGACTACGACAACGACGGGCGGCTCGATCTCTTCGTCGCCAGCTACTACTTCGCCAATGGCGAGTGGGTACGTCCTTACCTCGGGCTGCCAAGGCAGGGCGATTCCATGAAGCTCTATCGCAACACTGGCAAGGGCACGTTTGCCGACGTCACGCAGGAGACCGGTCTCGACCGGAGCGTCGCGGCGATGGGAGCGAACTTCGGGGACGTGGACAACGACGGATTTCTCGATTTCTATCTTGGTACCGGCGCCCCGACCTACACAGCTCTAATGCCAAACCTTCTTTTCCGGAATCACGACGGGAAGTACTTCGTTGAGATCAGCTCGTCGAGCGGAACCGGTCACCTCCAGAAAGGCCACGGCGTCTCGTTCGCGGATCTCGACAACGACGGCGATGAAGACATATTCGAAAACCTCGGTGGCGCTGTCCCCGGTGACAAATACAACAGCGTGCTCTTCGCGAACCCAGGTCATGCCAATAATTGGATTTCAATCAAGCTAGTCGGGGTCAAGAGCAACCGTGCGGCAATCGGCGCTAAGATCAAACTGACGCTCGGTGGCATTGGCTCAGCGGGCACTATCAGATATCGAGAAGTCTCAAGCGGGGGCTCGTTCGGCTCGTCGCCGCTGATGCAGCACATCGGTATCGGCAAGGCAACGCGGATAGCTTCCATCGAAATAACCTGGCCCGCTAGCCGCACGCGGCAGGAGTTCAAAAACGTGGCTCCGAATCAGTTTATTGAGATCAAAGAGCTTGAGAAGACCTACACCAAGCGACGCATTCAACGAATCAACTGGAAGCGCTCCGGCGGTGCCCACCGACACACCGGGCATCGTAATCCGTGACGATGACAAAAAGCGCCCTGACTGGGATCGACTGGGCTACCAGATCGCTGTGCGCTTGAGAGGCTGCTGGGTGGTGCTGAGTGCCAAAGCTACTCAGCCGAGCAAGAGTCACTCAACACACAGAACCATTTGCGGTAGCCAAAGGATCCCACCACTCAACACTGCCAAAGCCACTCACGCGAGCAAGAGTGCGTTGAGTGGATCCTGCTCGTGTTGAGCAGTCGGATCCATTGGCTACCGCAAATGGTTCTGTGAGTTGAGACGCTGCTCCTGATGCTGAGTACGGGCCAGTCATCTTGCGGCGCCAGCAGGCTTTGCGGCGCCGCCAAAATCTTTCTGCTCCACTAACCCTTTGCCCTCTTTGATAGTCAGAAGCTTGTTCACCGATAGATTGGTCAAATTATCGACGATACCGCTCGGCCAGCGCACCTGGATGAGGTCGATTTTTGTTCGCTTCTCGAGGCCAAAATGTTGCCTCAGATCATTCTGCGAAATGTAGCTGCCGCCGCTCCGGACTTCGTCTAATTGTACCAGGCTGCCAGAGACGACTTTCACCAGAGCACCGATGCCGTCTCGGTTGCTCTTTACGCCCACCGTTCTAACCAGTATCGAGTTATTCGTGTTCCCTCCGTCATTACGTAACAGTTGTGGGGCGCCGTCCAAATCGTTGACGACGACGTCTACATCGCCGTCGTTATCGATATCGCCAAAGGCAGTCCCCCGGCTCGCACGCTCGTCCATCAAAGCGCTACCAAACTGCGTGGCGATCTCTGAAAAGGTCCCGTCACGGTTGTTTTTGTGCAACAACTTGCGCTGGCTATAGCGATCTCGCTGCGGGTAGGCGTGACCGTTGGCCACGAACAGATCGAGCCAGCCGTCGTTATCGTAGTCAAAGAACTTCGTCCCCCAGCCAACATAAGGAAGACTCACCGCGGCCACTCCGGCATCGTAAGAAGCATCAGCGAAAGAATTGCGGCCGAGGTTACGGTAGAGAATGTTGTACTCGTCGTCGAAGTTGGTCACGAATAGATCCAGCATTCCGTCATGGTCGTAGTCGCCCACCGTGACGCCCATGCACCCCTGTTCACTGCCGTTTCCATTGACCGCAGTGCCCGAGTCGAATCCGATCTCGCTGAACGTGCCGTTCCCATTGTTGTGGTAAAGATAGTTGGGCGTTGAGTCGTTGGCGACAAAGATATCGACCAGGCCGTCCCCGTCGAAGTCACTGCCGACAACGTCGAGCCCGTAGTAACCTATTGAGTCGGCGACGCCGGCCTTTTTCGAGACGTCGGTGAACGTCCCGTTACCGTTGTTGTGATAGAGCGTGTCGCCCGCACCGGGTAACCCGCGCGGGCCGCACTGCACCGGAACGCCTTTGAACTGGCAGGTTGGACCCTCGCCAAACGTGGGCAGACGGTTGATGTCGAAACCTACGTAATTCGTTACAAACAGGTCGAGCCGGCCGTCGTTATCGTAGTCCAGGAACGCGGCTCCGGTAGACCACCGCGGGTCGCTCACGCCGGCCTTCATGGTGACGTCGGCGAACGTGCCGTTGCCGTTGTTCTTGAACAGATGGTCGGGACCTACACTCGTTACATAAAGGTCGTCGAAACCGTCGTTGTTGTAGTCGCCAACCGCACACCCCATCCCCCAGCCGACGTCGCCCACCCCCGCCTTGTCTGTTACGTCGGCAAACGTGCCGTCGCCGTTGTTGTGGTAGAGGGCACTCTTGGTTTTCTTGTTCGACTTGGCCAACTCCACGGTCAGCGAATTGACGAAGAAGATGTCCAGGTAGCCGTCGTTGTCATAATCGAAGAGCGCCACTCCGCCGCTCATCGACTCGACGATATATTTCTTTTCCGGCGACCAGATGTGTTTGAAGCTGATACCAGCGGGAGCCGTAATATCGGTGAACTGGACTGCGGCGGGTTGGCTATCGACTACATCAGACGGGATTGTCAGCAGCAAAGCGACTAGCGCGCTAAACAGAATCTTTGCGAGTGGCAAGCCCGCTCACCTTCCTTTCACAAGTTCAAATGCACGAATCGAATCAAGCGTGCCACTAGCCCTTGAGGCTGGGACACTCATCTTGGAAGTCGCAGGCTTATCACCTGAGACGGTTGTCCTAACTCCACTCGCAAAATTACCGTCGGGCTCAACCCGGAGGGGCGGAAATCAAGTTTGCGGTACTCATCCAGCATCATTCCGCCCGTCCGAACGGCGCTGGAATTTTTACTGTGTCCTGGTCTATAAAACATCCAACTCCTAAGGAGTATAAAGATCTCCACGGCAGGTTGGCATCCAATAGAGTTTCACACCATCTCCCTTGCTCCCTTGCCATTTGTTACGTTTGAACCCAATCGTGCCTCATACCGATCTGGTTTATTCTAGTGAGGTGTTTGACCGCCGACACGCTTTTTCAGTCGATTGAACGTCTCGTTCTGACGTCTACCATCTTCGCGACGCCCGGCAGCAATATAGGCTCTGCCCAGTTCATAGTGAACAAGCGGGTTTTCGGGTTCGAGTTTCGCCGCGAGCTCCAGGTTTTCGACGGCACCCGGAACATCCGCCTGTTGGAGCAACGCCTTGCCCAGCTCGTAGCGTGCGGCGGCGAAGTCCGGCTCGGCTTTGACGATCTCTCGCATCATCTGAATGCCGCGCGCAATGTTCTTACCAAGCAGTAGGTTCTGAGCGAGACTGTACCTCGCTTCCAGGTCATTCGGGTTCAGGGCCAGCTCGGCCTCGAACTCTCGTGTCGCGTCCTCAAACATCTCCATCTTCAGATAGACCAATCCCGAATAGTAATGGGCCTGCCGCGCCCGAGCGTCCATCGCCAGAGCCGCCTGAAGCTCATCGAGCGCTCGAGCGGTATTGCCCTGCGCGTAGTGCTGCTGCC
The DNA here is from genome assembly GCA_023717605.1 of Pyrinomonadaceae bacterium. Taxonomy (GTDB): domain Bacteria; phylum Acidobacteriota; class Blastocatellia; order Pyrinomonadales; family Pyrinomonadaceae; genus PSRF01. Next base: position 2,539 of record JAMQPH010000570.1, on the reverse strand, counting down.
CGAGTAGGACGTGAAGTCGGGGCGAATCGCCGGTCACTGTCGCCATCCGTTGAATCGCCTGCTCGGCGAGCTCTGTCTTTCCTTGCTTGATCAGCGATGAGGCGAGTGCGTAGTAGAGATCAACGTTGGTTGATCCGGAAGCGACAACGTCGCCCAACAACGTGGAAGCTTTGGCATAGTCTCGGGTCATGAAGTAGCTCAGGCCTAATAGCCACCTGGCCTGGGCGTTCTCGGGACGAGCTCTTACCTCGCTTTCCAGCGGCGGCACGGCCTCTCTGTAGGATTCTGAACGAAAGTATGCCAGACCCAGGTTGTAGTCCAGGCCCTCCTGCTGTGGGTTCCATTTCTTGGCCAGACGGAATTGCTCTGCTGCGGCGCCGAAGTCCCGTCGCTGGGCTCGCACGAGTCCGATACTATTGTGAGCGGCGGCAATCACCTTTTCGTAGTAAGCTTCGCTGCTCTTCAGTTCTGCGGTTGCCTTTTCGTCCAAGACAACGGGCGCGGCGGTGGTACTGTCGACCGAACCTATCCCCGAGAGCCTATTTTCTTGCTCAGGCAGTCTGGAGGCACCCATGGTGGATGGACCGGTGCTGAGTTGTTGCGCCCTCTCGAAGGCTTGGGCCTTCAATTCCGACGCTAGCCTCAACTCTTTTTGCCCCGCTTCGACCTGACCCGTTTTGAGCAGGGACTGGGCGAGTCGGTAGTGCGCAGTAGTCACTTGGAACTTGTTGTGGGCCAGATCGGGATTCAGGGCGATGGTCTTCTTGAGCGCGTCTATTGCCTGATCGTGCTTCTTTAACTCCTGATAAGCCTGGCCCAACTGAAAATACGGATCGGCGTTGTCAGGCTGGATCCGGGAGGCTTTTTTGAGGAAGGTGATGGCGAGCTCCCAGTTTCTGTGGAAGATATAGACGATGCCAAGATAATAGTTGGCGAAGAACTCGTCCGGGTTTGAGACCAGCTCAGCTTTGAACTCTTCCTCCGCGTGGGCCAGCGCGGGAGCGCCTTCATTCATGAGGTAAGCGAGTCCCAGGTTGTAGTGGGCGCGCGGAAAAGTGGGCTTGAGGGCTATGGCTTTCTTGAACTCGTCTATCGCCTCAGGCAGAAGGCCAGCTTCCCGAAATGTCCGACCGATGAGAATGTGAAGCTGCGGCTGGTCGCCGAACTGAGCAATCATTCGATCAAAGACACGCCTTGCTGAGCCAACCTGTCGCTGCTGCAGATATGCGATCGCTAGCGTGAAACTGGTATCTAAGTCATTGGGCGCAAGCTCCGAGGCTGTATTGAGCTCCGCGGCAGCCTTTTCGTAGTTACGCTGCGCAAAATACGTTTTCCCCAACATGCTATGCGCTTTGGCGTTTCGAGGGTTGAGTGTGACAGCCTTACCTAACGGTTGGAGAGCTTTATCAAACTGCGCAGCCTCGAAATAGACGATCGCGAGATCTATCAGAGCTTCGCCGGAGGCGGGTTGATAATTAGCGGCGGCTTCGACCGCAGGGATCGCCTGTTCATGCTTCTTGAGCGCTGAGTAGATTCTTCCAAGCCTGCGGTATCCCTCGGCCAAAATTATCTTGTACTCGGCCTCCGCCGCCGCAAGGTTGCCCGCGCGCGCATGTGCTTCCGCGGTCTCATAACGTTGTCGGAACGTATCTTGAGGCGAGAAGAAAGCAAGAGGCAGAAACAAAAGCGACAGAAATGTCGAAACTGCATTCATCGCTGGCGAGTTGGGCACTTAGGGTTACTGTCAAGAAAGAGGTGAGTTAAATAGATAACGCATTGCAGGTAATTAACGAACTGAAGAGGATACTTAGTTCTTGTCGTTGAGTGCCGCTACGCCTGGCAGTTCTTCCCCAGCTAAAAACTCGAGTGTGGCGCCGCCACCGGTTGAAATATGAGTAATCCGATCGGCGACTCCCGCCTGCGTGACTGCAGCGACCGAATCGCCTCCGCCCACGATCACGACTGCACCTCCATCAGCAGCCTCAGCGACTGCCTGGGCAATGGCGAGCGTGCCTTCGTTGAACGGCGGTTCCTCGAAAACTCCCATGGGTCCGTTCCAGATAATGGTGCGCGCGTCGCGCAAGGCGTTTGAGAAATGGGAAACTGTCTCCACCCCGATGTCCATGCCCGCATGACCGAGGTTAGTGAATTCTATCGGAATCGTCTTGGCGATAATCTTCTCGCCCTTGATCGGTTCATAGCTATCAACCACCTGATGATCCGTCGGCAGCAGTAGCTCAATTCCCTTCTCTTCGGCTCGTCTCTTGACGTCGAGCGCCGTCTGTAGCATATCGTCTTCGACCAGCGACTTGCCCACAGTAAAGCCCTCGGCCTTTAAGAATGTGTAGGCCATGGCGCCGCCTATCAAAAGCTTGTCTACGCCGCGATCGATTAGTGCGTTAATGACAGGTATCTTATCTGAAACTTTTGCTCCGCCCAGGATGGCCACGAACGGATGGTCCGGGTTGCCGATCACTCGACCCAGGTAATCCAACTCTTTTTGCATTAATAGACCAGCCGCCGCTTTGGCTACGTGTTT
>JAMQPH010000563.1 GCA_023717605.1 Pyrinomonadaceae bacterium | reverse complement strand
TTAGTTTTTTTGCCGGGTTGGGAATCTATGAGGCGGTTGCATCTGCACCGGTGACCACCCCGCGAATGGGCGTCATGGTTGAAATAATGGGTGACATGGTGATGATAAACCAACCACCCGTCACAAGCCCGCCTTTGGCAGTTGGAATGGATAAGCCTCAATTCACTCCCGCGGCAAAATCCCGCCGAAAGAAAGGCCAGGCGTCGTACAGATAGATTGAGAACGGAACCCACCAGATAAAATCGTTAGTGAGGCAAAGAATCAGAGTTGCAGGCGGCCACTCTCCGCTCCAAATCAGGGCGGCAAGTCCTATCGGCCCCAGCATCTTCCCGAGTAGTCCAACGGCAGCTAGCAGCCATCCCCGCTCCGGCACCCGAGCCACTTCCAGGTAAATAATCCCATAAAGACCGACGACCATTCCCAGACAAGCAAAAATTTGCGGATGGTTTTGCAGCGGCAAGCCAGAGAAACGAAACAACCACTGCGGATCGCTGACAGAGTAAAGGCCCCAGGCAATGTTGTAGACACCGGCAGCGCAGAAGACAACTCGATGAAAGCTTCTTCGCTTAATCATAAATGGTTGTCATCTCTACCAATGGGCACAATATCCATTGTTTTTTGAGGCTGATAGATCTCAGTACCGGCGGTCATCGCATCCGTCAACCTCACCCTGGGCTAGATCTTGTAAATTCTGTAAATCCTGTCAAATGATCTTGAAACTTAGACAGGATGAACAAGATTTACAGGATGGCAGTTGCGTTGCGTTCCCTCCTCTTCCGGTGCGGTGGGTGGCGCTATTTGGGTTGCAGCAGTACCGTTCGCTTGGTTGCTTTTTCAATCGCCGGATCGGTGAATGGAAAGGTGCGTGGGGTAACCGCACGCCAATCAGGAAGCTGATCAATCCAGTGGGGACTGGTAGGGATCCCTGATTGGCCAAGCGAGATACCATGTTGACTCAGGTCCCAATCGCTTGGGTCGGCAATCAAACGCATCGAAACTGCTGCGCCGACGTTGACGGTGGCTCCGGCCAACCCACCTGTTCCATTCTGAGGGACCGGCGGAACGGTAAATTGCAGCCCCACCAGCGGTGCCACTGCGAGCGGGTGAGGGAAGCGCGCCTTCACCATCTCGCCCCAGACCCATTTGGTTTCATCAGCACCCAGGCTCTTGGTGAGAGTCTGTCGCCCTTCCTCGTAACAGGCTAGATAGAGATCCGCGTAAGATTTGAAACCGGATGGTAACCAATCGCTGGGTTGGGTGGTGATAATCCGATCAAGGGTAGTGTCGAAGTTTGACCAGGCGAACAGGCGCGCGCGCTCCGGTCCCAGTGCTCCATTGATGATCCTTGAACGGAAAGCTAGACGCATCTGGGCTGCGAGTGGCGCCACGCGAGATTCCGCATTCAGATGCCCGTCCCATCCTTCGAAGGCAGCGATAGTCTCTTTTAGTTTTTCATTGGTCTGTGAGGTAGGGTGTCCTTTTAGATTCTTCGCAGCTTCTCGCGTGAAAGTTGCGGCGGCAATTGAATATGTATCGCCCAGAATTGCTCTGAAGTCGTTTGCGGTCATTTTCTTTTTCTCGTTCAAGAGATCGAGAATGCGCCGCGCACGATAAGGCTGCGCCCATGAGTATGTCAGGAAATGTTGATAGTCACTACCAACAATTCGTTGATTCGCAGTCACGACCATGCCGGATGGCGGATCGTATAGATGTGGGAGTTTGTCGAACGGTATGAAGCTGACCCAGTCGCCATCATCTTTTGACCCATCGTACGGTACGCTACCGTCGCCCGACTTCCTGATAGGCACCATTCCCGCCGCGTAGTATCCGATGTGACCGTCAACGTCCGCGTAGACCATGTTCTGCATCGGCGGCGTGTAACCGCGAACGGCAGCAGTGAACTCGCGCCAGTTGCGAGCGCGGTTGAGTTGGAACACACCAGTCGCATTGTTCAGTTTCGGATCCAGCGCCGTCCATCTGAGCGCATAACGTTTCGAATCCTTCTCCAACACAATCGGTCCATGACGAGTCACCATCACATCAATCGCGACGTTATCAGTCGCTGAATCCGTGAGCACCTTCCGCACTTTGATCTCTTCGTGGCGGATCTCCGCATCCTGCCAACCGGTCGGAGTCATGTAACGTCGAGGATTACTGGGATCGAATTTCTCAATATAGAGATCCTGGACATCGGGGCCGACATTAGTAAAACCCCAGGCAATGCGATCGTTATGACCGATTATCACGCCAGGAAGGCCCGCCGCGGTAACTCCAGCTACTCTAACTCCGGGCGCGTTGAGATGGATCTGATACCATATCGCTGGAGCGGAAGGGGCAAGATGAGGATCGTTTGCGAGTAGCGGTTTGCCCGATGCTGTGTGCTTCCCACTCACGACCCAGTTATTACTCGCGGCCAGGTTCTCGGCGGCGAGACCTACGCGCGCAAGTGATCGAGACATCCTGTCTTCGTCTTCCTCAAGGAAGCGGAGGGTATCGACTGAGACCGTCCCGTCTGGCGGAGAGGAAAGAGGTCTTACGACAGCTGTCTTCCTCGTATCATTACCGACGACGAGAACATCCAAGGGTGAGGCCACGGGCATTAGTGCCTCGCGCTTTTCCGCAGGTAGATCGGCGAACGCTTCGCGCATCACGTCAAGACGCCACGTGTTTGAGAGCGACTCAAAGAATAATTTCACCACTACTAGCGAATCTGATGGCGTCCATGGCCGAGGCTGGAACTGAAGTATCAGAAATTCTGGCGGCAGGCTCTTAGGTTCGAGACCGGCGATATAAGCATTAACTCCACGCGCATAGGCCTCCAGGATCGCCCGTGCGGCCGGGGAAGCCTGGGCCACCTCTGCGTCGGCGGTTTGAGTGAAGCCGAAAGTCCTGTGGCGCTTATCTTCCTCAAGAGTGGGGTTCCCGAAGATCTCCGCAAGCTCCCCACGCGCGGTGCGACGTAGCAGATCCATTTGCCAAAGCCGGTCGGCGGCGGTCGCATAGCCTTGCGCGAAGTACAGATCCTCGTCGTTACGCGCGGTTATGTAGGGAATGCCACGTTCGTCGCGCCTCACTACCACGGGTTCGCGCAAACCCTGCACCTGAACGGCTTGTGATTCTGCGGTACCGGTTTGTTGAGCGAAGGTTAGCGGGAGACAGGTGGTTGCAAACAAAACTACCGAGAGCAGAGTGACAAATCGGTGCATAGGAACCAGACCTCGTCTTGCAGGATAACGGCAGCGGGAAATACTAACACAGAGCCTCCACGTCATTTGTGTAGGGTTTTGCGGTACGATTCACGAACTCTTCCGAAAATGGCAGTAAGATTCTTTTTGTGCTAGTTCGTGTGGTTTGATTCCGGAAGTTCAGAGTTCGACCTTTAGGTTGCGGCCTAGCGGTGCCGACAAGCTAAAGCTCGAACTCTAAACTGCCGGCACCGCGCCGAGATTCGTGTTGACCCTTCTCTAGTTCAGCCTTTACAATCCACCGCGATGTCAATCGGATCACAAATTCTTCGGCGTGGTTTGCTGTTGGTCGGGTTCCTGGTCAGCGTTGGGATTAATGGCAACGCCCAGCAACGGCCGCTGCTTACGGAAGATGTCGACATCATTCCTCCAGGTACAATGCGGATTGAGGCGGGCATAGACTTTCTCCAGGGCGCGAAGTTTCCGGCATCAGGACTGACCGGAGATCTGACGCGCGTCGGGGTGATCGGGATCAATATTGGTTTCGCCCCCAACGTCGAGTTTCAGATTGAAGGAGTAGCGCAGAATTTTCTCAGCATCAACTCAAGAAATCCCTCAGCGATACCGTTGGAACTAGTACCCGGCGCAAATTCGGCTAATGACACCGGCGACTTTATCCTGGCAACAAAGTTTAAGCTGCGCGCCGAAACGAGGCGTGGACCTTCACTGGGCTTTCGTTTTGGTGTGCAATTGCCAAATTCCAATCAGGCTCGAGGTATTGGTCTCAATACGACTAATGCGTTCGGCTCTATCCTGATTGGCAAGAAGTTTGGGCACGACGGACGCTTCAATACGTTCGGCAATCTGGGCATCGCGATTCTAACTGCGCCGACGACTCTCTTTTCTCAGAACGACGTCGTTACTTACGGAGTGGCCGGGATCTTCCGCCTCAACCGGCAGTTTAGTTTGGCGGGTGAGGTCAACGGCCGCGTGAACACACGCCCAGGCACTGGCCCGCTGGGTACCGAGTCTCAATCAGAAGCCCGTTTGGGAATGCAGATCCGCGCCTCAGGTTTGCGTTTCGATTTTGCCGGCATCAAAGGCCTGACAAACTTCAGTCCTAACTCCGGTCTGACCATCGGGGTAACCTACGACACTCCTCCGGTCATTATTCCCGCCAAGTAGACCTAACAGTGATGATCGATAAGTGATAAGCCCGAACTGGGCCGCGTGTGCGGAAACGTACCCTACTATGACATCCGCGCAGAATTGTGTTTTGATAAACGCTTCGTGCCGATATTGAGAGAGCTGTTTGCTTTTCGTCCGTCACTTGTCGCTCATCACCTATTACTAAAATCATGGATTGGTTGAGAGCAATTGGAACTTGGCTGGAGCAGTATGTAATCAGCGTGCCGCTTTACATTGCGGCGCCGGCCATGGTTCTTATCGGAGCCCTTGATTCGTCGTTGCTATCTCTGCCCGAGATCAACGATTACCTGGTCGTGGGGCGCTGTTACAAGTACCCCCACGCAGTTTTCTACTTCCCGCTGTTTGCGGCCGCCGGCTCGGTCCTCGGATGCTGGTTGCTCTATTCGATAATGCGACGCGGTGGTCAGGCCCTCTTACGCAAACGCTTCAAGCCCGAAAGCATTCAGCGTGTGGAGCGGGCCTATGCGCGCTTCGGCTTTCTGGCGATCGCTGTCCCCGCAATACTTCCGCCGCCGCTGCCCTTCAAAATCTTCGTTGCCACCGCCGGCACGCTGGAATACCCGCGCTGGAAGTTTTTGACTACCGTGATGTTGGCGCGCTCGTTTCGCTACTACGTGGAAGGCATCCTCGCAGTCTTTTATGGCCGCCGCGTGATATTGTTTATGAAAGACAATGGCCTGGTCATTCTCAGCCTAGTCGCAGCTGTCGCCCTGGTTGGCTTGCTGATTTATGTCGTGGTTAATCGACGCCGCACAGATTCTGTGAGGACGGCGGCGCAAACGGGAGAGTCCGAGAACTAGTTTCTATGAACGATCATACCAG
>JAMQPH010000547.1 GCA_023717605.1 Pyrinomonadaceae bacterium | reverse complement strand
AGCCAGTCGACTCTCGCCTCACTGTTCCCTTTCAATTCGACGGGCGCTTGCTCGCCTTTCACTGGCTTACCGTCGACGACCAGACCAGAGACGGTCACGCCATCCGCGGTCAACGCAGGCGCGACGAGCATAGGCTGGTCGGTGTTGTTATTGATAACCGCGGAAACGGTCACCTGGTCGCCCACCACAAAAAAGCGCGGCGCCTGCAGGCGGACGATAAGTGGCTGCTTCGTTCTCGTGGAAGTGTTACCAATGCCGAATTGATTTCCGGCAGTGGCAACGCGAGCTGTGGCCTGCCAGGTCGTCAGCGAGTCCGGGTATTTGACTTTCACGAATGCCATTCCATCGCCGTCCGTCTTGACATCGGGTTGCCACAGAATGGTTGACCGGAAATCGCTGCGCACTTGAACTGCTGGTTCCTGGTTTTCTCGGGAAGCGGAACTCAAGAGTCTCAGCTCGGACTTAGACTTCAGGGCAAAGTTATCGGCTCTGCCGCCGATAGCCGCAGAGTCTAATATCATCCTGTTCGTTCCAGAGATCGTTACAACCTCTGCCGCCGCTGTCGGCGCGGCCAGGGTACCGCTTGGACGGTTGTAATCCTTTCCACCACTCTTGGATTCATCTTCCTCGTTTTGTCCGACCTGTCGGTAATCTCTCAATTGCGATTTTCCGACCTCAACCAGTCGTGTATAGGATTTGTGGTTAAAGGTGCTCTGCGTTTGGACACTGTGTCCACGTTTGCTGCCGAAATAGAACTGACGCGGATCTCCAGCATAGTCCTGCTGAATGTATTTGACTGACTCATCTATCAACACCAGAGCAATCTCGGCCGAAACCGGCTTGCCGTTCACGTCTTTCGCCGTAATCGACAGTGTTCCTTCTTCGCGCGGTTGATACTGCTCGCGATCGGACTTCACATCCACCGCCAGGAAGTGCTCGACTGGTGGTACGACCACCTGCTTGGTGTCAATAAACACTTGCCCGTCGTAGACCATCCCGGCGCTGAGATAGACGTTGGGAACATGCTTCTCGGTGATTGGCAACTCAATCAGCTTCGCGTTTCCGGTAACATGGACCAACTGGTAGCTCAAAAGGTCCTCGGCTTCAACACTAAATAGAACGTAGCGATCACTGTCTGGAACGAACAGCATGACCGGCGCCGTCTGTCCGCCGCGGACGGTGTCTTTATCGACGACGATCTCGAGACCACCGGTACGATAACCAAGTTCAGTCGAAGCGTTTGTGGCGACGAAGACATACGTTTCTGCCTTTACGGGCGGCAGAACGCGATCCCGCTTTACTGTCGCCATCGCGCTCGACGCGTTTTGACTGCTCAGCCAGGCAACGCGATAGTAACCATCCCTATCAGCAGTGAAATTCAATTGTGCCAGACCCTCGCTGTCGGTCTTTAACGTCTGCGTCAGCACGTCGTCACTCTGGTAGCCCTGAAACTTGAGACGCCAGAGCTTCTGTCCTTTTTTTACTGGGGCCGGAAACCCTCCCCGCTTCTCTCGCAGCAGGCGAAGTTCTTCGCCCTTCACCTCCCGACCACTTGGATCAAGCCAAATTTCCCACCAGTAATCGCGGGTGACTTTGATAGTGCCCTCAGTCGCTACTGGCTGCTCATTCGCATCGATTGCTTTGATGTCGACTGTGACTTTGTCTTTCGGTCGATAGATATTCCGCTGAGCGCGCGGGTAGACGTAATAACGCTGGCGAGTCACACGCACAGTGTCGGAGGCGAGAATCTCTCGTCGCGATGAATCGGTAACGCGCGCTTCAACCCTGTACTCAAAATCCTGGTTGTAGTTCTCGCGCGGCGTGTCGAAGCTGAGCGTGGCTTTGCCGGTCGCATCCGTCTTGATCGTCGTGCGCTGGATAACCTGGCCTGACCCGCCGTAGTAATTACGACCCTGTCGCTCCAGGTCTTCGTAGTACCAGGGATACTCACGATATGGATACCAATAGTGATAGAAAGGCTTTTGATAAACCACCACTTCAACCGAGGCGTTGCTAACTGGCCCGCCGAAGTAGTAGTCGGCCTGGATGTTCACATCAACTTTCTCGCCCAGTCGAAAAGCCTTCTTCTTCCCATCCTGCTCAGGAGTCTTAACCGCCACCTTAAACTCCGGCAGTTTGTATTCTTCCAACCGGAAAAGCGTGGCGCTACCAATGCCCGTGCTTCGGCCCTGGTCCCAAAATTGGATATTGTACTGACCGAGTGGCAACTGCTCGCTCAGTTCCAGACCGCCCCAGGCGCTGCCGAAGGCGTTGAGTGTGGCTTTGCCTTCACTAACTTTCGTCCCGCGCGGGTCGTGAATCTCATATTCAACGACCTGGTTTGCGGGCGTCGAATAGACGCCGCTGTTAAGCCGGCGCGCAATGAATTTCCACTGGACAGTTTCCTTCGGCCGGTATGCGGGACGATCGGTGAAGGCATAAATGCGCCACGTTTCACCAACGTTGTTCCGGTTCGAATAGCCGGCAGCGAAAGCCTGCCGATGGTTGTCGGCAGCCGAGACAAATAGGTTCCCGGAGCCCTCGCCGGCTTTCAACGCAAAGGCAGCGAGGCCTTCGCTGTTCGTCGTCTGTCGCCTTTTGCGCCAATGCCACTTGCTGTTTTGGTAGTAACTCTCCCAGAGCGCGATGTTAGCGTTGGGGATCGGCGCGCCAGTCAAGGCATGAGAGAAGTAAACCAAGGCTTGCTTTGGAGTCGACTTCAAAACGAGGGAAGCGTCAGTCACCAAAACCAAATCGCGCGCTGAGATTGCGCCGCTCTTCGCTTCCAGCAAGTACGCTCCTACGGGCAGTTTGCTGTCAATGCGCACTTGTTCGCTGATTGGTTTGTAGTCTCCTTTATCATGGAGGTCACGGGACCAGGCCTTAACCACCGGCTTTCCCTCGATCCGTACCTTCTGAATCCAATTGCTGTCGCCGTCCTCAGCTTCCCCTTCGTCTTCATCAGCGATCTTTGTGAAACGCACGTCACTCGTCAGATCGACTCGGTACAAAGCGAAATCAACTCGTCGGACATTCCGGGCGTTTAGACCGAACTGAAGCTCGGAACCGGGGAGGAAGATGTTGGAGACGCCCAGGCCGATGGTTTGTGTGGTGATGTTCTTGATTTGCTGTTGGGCCTGGTCGTAGTGGCGCGTCTCGCCCTTCACGAATTCCTTCGTCAGACGACGATACAATTCGAGCGCCTTAACGTAGTCAACCTCCTGTTGCCATTGGCCGTCGTCCAACTGCCGGATCACGCCGTTGCTATTCATCCACTCGGCGTAGTGGAAGAGCGCGTCGTCGTACCAGGCGGTTTGTTTACCACCCTTAAGCGCCGCTTCAAACTCCTCCGGCACTCGCTGACGCAACTCCCAATCGCCACCGGTGTAACGCATGGTCATCGCAATCAGAAAATGGAGGTGAACTCTGTCGTTCTCGCTCCGGGTGATTTTCAGCGCATTCTCAAGGACGTTGAGCGGGATGTAGTTGCCGTAGTAGCCGTAGTAGTAATACTCGTTTGGCCGCGGCGGTTCGGCGGCTTTGAAAACAATCCTAAGATAACGATCCCGAGCGCGATCAAGGTCGTGCTGGCCAGCCCACCAGTCGAGCGCCGGTTGATAGTGAACCCAGGCGCCACCCCAGTTCATTTGATCGCGACGTGTCCAAAAGAAATCGGCCAGCGACTCATGGGCCTCGGCCCACACCAGATCGCGGTCGTCTTCTTTGTCGTGAGTGCGAATTAGTTCTTCGAGTTGCTTCTGGGCCACTTCAAACTTCGTCGTGTCTGCCGTCGCTGTACCCGCCTGTGAACGCCATGACGTGTCAGCGAGCCGGAGCTCAACCCAGCGAGCCTCATCCGCCGCGAGGGCAGTTTTCTGGACCCTGGAATAGAGCTCGTTGGCCCGTGCGTATGAGCCTTGCGCGTAGGAGCGCTCGGCGTCGGCTTTCAGCTGGGAATAACCCACCACCCCAAGCGGGCTGCCCGCTTGGGGACCCCGGTCGGATTGCTGCGCAGGCGCATTAAGCAGCAGGAAAATAAACGTGGCGAGGGAAATGATTGTTTTCATAGTCGGGTAGCCTGTTCGATATCAGAGTTTTATTCTGGCTAGCCGCGCACGCTAGCGTGATGGTTTTCAGCGATTGTGGGAGACATTGACTCCAGGCTTGATGGGACTTAAGCCGGTGATGTGTCGTTGGTTAGAACCGCCATCAATCCGGCGAGTTGCCCAGCTAGCCGTTAAATGAACGGCTGAGGAGCGAGGACTTGCGCTTGAGGACAGTCCAAAGTCCCACGTCCAATGTCCAAAGTCTGTCCAACCGTGAGGCCTTGACCTTGGAACCAGCCTAGAATTCGAAAGAGGCATGATCTTCATGACCTTGAGCGTGGTGCAAAAACAAGTACGATCCACGAAACCACCCGAAACCGCACGAAATGGAGACCCTTAGTTCGTGTTGCTTCGTGTGGTTTCGTGGATCGCTTACTACCTTGGAGTGGAACAACCTAACGTCTAACGCTAATCGCTGGGTGAGGGACGTTGGACATTGGACGTTGGACTTTGGACGTTTTATTTAAGCCGCGCGCCGTTCGGAACTTCCTCCGTGAAGGTAGCGAGCACTGGCTTCCCTTCATCGCCGACGGAGGCTGCGAGGAGCATTCCCTGAGATTCATAGCCGCGCATCTTGCGTGGTTTGAGGTTGGAAACCACAGCGATCTTGCGGCCAACTAACTTGTCGGGTTCGTAGTGCTGCGCAATCCCGGCGAGGATCTGTCGCGGCTTCTCTTCTCCGATATCGACTGACAAGAGTAAAAGCTTGTCAGCCTTTGGAATGCGTTCGGCCGTCAGGACTTCGCCGACGCGCAACTCGACTTTGGTAAAGTCGGTGATGTCGATCAAACCCTCAATCGAGAGCTGCTCTTCGCGCTTCGCATTCAATGTAGACAGCGTTTCAGCTTGGCCGGGAACGGCATCGGCTTCTGTAGCATGTTTCATCGGCGGTGAAGGCTGAGTTTCCGAAGCAATGGGTGCGCCCGCAACAGCGTCGGCCTCGGTGGTGTGCGTGCCGGACGGGCGATCAGTCTTGATCTCGCTCATGAGTTTTCCTTTGTCGATGCGGGGAAACAGTGGCTTGACTTCGCCAATCCGGGTGCCTTCCTGAAGTTCGCCCCACTTGAGTTCAGCCGGGTCGATTGCGTCTAACAAATTTTTCGAATTGGCGGAACCACGTTCGCCTCCCAGCCCCATTTGAGCGTAGATGCCCTGCGCGGACTCCGGCATTACCGGATAGAGCAAGACACATAACCAGCGCAACGACTCGGCCGCGCGGTAGAGGATAGCGTTGAGAGTCTCCCGCTGGTTTTCATCCTTTGCCAGATCCCACGGCTTCGCGTCACTGATCATCTTGTCCACGCGCGCGACTATGGACCAAGCGACTTCCAACGCCCGGCTGAAGGCGTAGTTCTCGAAATGCAACAGAAAGTCGTCACGTGCATGTTCTACGAACCCGGCTATGGTCGTCTCGTCAGTGTCGATGCCACTGCGTTTTGCCAGCAACAACTTCTCTTCTGGTATTCGACCTGAAGGAACCTGACCTTCACAGTAACGGCCAATCATAGTCAGTGTGCGACTCGACAGATTTCCCAGGCCGCTGGCGAGGTCACTGTTTGTGCGATCTATCAGGGCTTCGTAGCCGAACCGTCCGTCCTGACCGAACACCATGTCGCGCATACAGAAGTAGCGAATCGCATCGTCGGAAAAGTGTTTCTGCAAAACATCGAGTTCCACGGTGTTCCCCAGCGTCTTGGACATTTTGCGACCGCTCTGGTCTACCCACATGCCGTGAGCAATGATTCCGCGCGGCACGTCGACGCTCGCGTCAACACTCGCAGCAGCCAACAGAAACGCGGGCCAGTAGACGGCATGAAACCGTAGGATGTCTTTGCCAACCAGGTGCAGCGCCGGCCAGAACTTTTCAAATCCCACCGCACGCTCGCGTTCTTCATTACCGTAGCCAATGGCCGTGATGTAGTTCGTCAGCGCATCGAACCAGACGTAGATTGTGTGGTCCGGATCATCAGGTACGGGAATGCCCCAACCAACAGAACTTCGCAGCCGGCTAACCGAGAGGTCCTGCAGGCCACTTCGAACAAAGCTCATCACTTCGTTGCGCCGCGCCTCGGGACGAATGAAGTCGGGCCTCGCCTCGTACAGTTCCAGCAAAGCATCGCCGTAGTCTGACAGCCGAAAGAAATAACTATCCTCCGACACGCGGTCCAGCGGCGTCTCATGTATCAGGCAAAGAGGCGGCTGGTCAGGCTGGGCCGGCTTGGTGTATTCATCTTCAGTCTTGTACGCGGCGCAAGGCGCACAGAACCAACCCTCGTAGTGACCTTTGTAAATTGCCTCCCGCCCTTTGGGGGTCTTCGACTTGGCCACCTGGCGCCAAAACTTACTCACACCCTCTGCGTGAAAAGGGTAAGTGGTGCGCATGAAGATGTCGTAACCACCATGCGCCGTGTCCAGGCCAAAGGCTGAAGTCATTTTCGTGAAGTAACTGACGACGTAATCCGCCTGCTCCTTCGGTGTCCGACCAGCGCGCTGCGCCGCCCGCTCAATATTAATACCGTGCTCATCTGTGCCGGTGAGGAAGTAGGTTTCAAATCCTCGCTGCTCTTTGTGACGATGAACGCAGTCGCCCACGATCATCGTGTAGAGATGACCCAGATGCGGGAAGCTGTTGGCGTAGTAGATGGGGGTTGTTATGTAGAATGTCTTTGCCATGCACTTGGATCGAGAGCGAGTAAAAATAGATTCTGCTTGAGTGGTTAACGATCATTTTCCATTTATCATTTGTCATTTCTCATTTGTCATCGCTCATGAACTGGTACTATCTGATCGGCCATCAGAACTGATTAGCGGTCCCAATCAATAGACAATGAGAAATGACAAATGACAAATGATAAATGCTTACTCCTTGCCGGTGATCAATGCCATCGCTTCGGCTCGGGTGCGCGGATCATTGCGGAAGCCACCCAACACCGCCGAAGTAATTGTCTTTGCGTTGGCCTTCCTTACACCGCGCAGCGTCATGCAGGTGTGCTCGGCCTCGATCACAACCATCACTCCCACCGGCTTCAAGCCTTCATAAAGAGTATTCGCGATGTCAGTGGTTAGGCGCTCCTGCAGTTGCAGTCGTCGAGAGAAGGTCTCGGCAAGCCGGGCCAGCTTCGAGATTCCCAGGATCCTTCCGTCCTTGGGAATATAGGCGATATGACACTTGCCAACGAACGGAGCCAGGTGATGTTCACAGAGTGACGCTATGCTGATGTCTTTCACGATTACCATCTCGTCGTGCTTGTCTCCCGGCAGTGGCACGACGTGTTCCTGGGGATCCTCACGCATCCCCGCGGTTAACTCCTGATACATCTCGGCCACGCGGGTCGGTGTCTCTTGCAAGCCCGGCCGCGTCAGATCTTCGCCAATGCCTTCCAATATCAACCGGACACCACGTGCAATCATCTCCAGATCCACCGGCGGTTGGTGATTGCTTGAGTCTTGCCTTAACTTATCTTCCGAAAACTTTGTGACCATTTAGAACCTCTTTAATCCTCGTGCGGCTTTGCCACCCCCAGCGGTAAGGCAGAGCCTTACCGCTG
>JAMQPH010000525.1 GCA_023717605.1 Pyrinomonadaceae bacterium | reverse complement strand
CAATGTTAGACTTCGATAGGAAGCTCATGCTAAAACCTCTCTGGTCGCACATATCTCCGTGCACTGACGCAAGAAACTCAGACTCTTCCCCGCAGCCGCTCGACCGTCTGGACAATACTTGCGATGGAAGCAAAATTAGCGGGGAAGATTTCCTCATCGGGTATCCGGATCCCCGTCCGCTCTTCGATGAACTGCAGGAGCTGCATCAGCCCCATTGAGTCGATTATCCCTCGCTCAATAAGCGACTCTTCCTCCGTGATGTCCAGAGGCTGACCCTCACCGACGAGATTCTCCTTGATAAACTTCTGCAGCCCGTCCTTCAACGACATATTTCCTCCTCCGCAATTACCTCCAGCCGAGTTCCGCGCGCAAGGTTATACGATCGGTCTTGCCGGTTGATGTTCGGGGCAGGTCCTCACGGATCACGAACTCCTCCGGCACCATATACTTCGCTAGACGTGCGAGGCAGTAAGCCTGCAACAATGTCGTGGTGAGGCCATTGGAATGTTGCAGCGGCACGATCACGGATTTCAGCCTCGAGCCGATCTCTTCATCGGGCACCGCGAACACGATGGCTTCGCCAACCAACTCATGCTGATTCAAGACATGCTCGATTTCACCGAGCTCGATACGATACCCGCGAGACTTCACCATATCGTCTCGCCGGCCACAGAAGATATAGTTTCCATCATCGCGTAATCGCACATAGTCTCCGGTGCGATAGACGTGCTCTCGGTAGGCGAGCTGGAGAGGATTGTGAATGACATTCTGTGCCGTCTTCTCGGCCAGTCCCCAGTACCCCAGCATCACGGACGGCCCCCTCACGAGCAACTCACCAACTCCGCCCGGTGGCACTAGGGTGCCTTTCTCATCAACGGCGAACACCTCTGTGTTCCGGCAAGCGCGCCCGATGGGAAGATTCTCGTCACCATCGCTCAGAGGAGGAACCGGATAGTAGGTGCAGACGTTGGTCTCAGTTGGACCATAGAGATTGTAGAACCGAACATGAGGAAGCTTGCTCATGATGTCTTTCAAGTATTTGATCGGGAAGACGTCCCCAGCAAAAAGAATCGCCCGGAGGTCTTGGTAATGAAATCGCTCCATGTGACCATGCAACAGGAGACGAGTCAGCGCAGACGGGACGGAATACCAGATGCTTATCCGCTCATCCTCCATCCACGAAGCTAGTTCCATCGGGAAGGAGACGGCTTCATGAGGCACCATGACAACACAAGCTCCCACTCTCAGCGCCGCATAAATATCAAACACCGAGAGATCAAAGTGTAGCGGTGCATGATTGGCCAGCCGGTCGTCCGGCTGGACCCGAAACGTCTCTGCTCCCCATTCCACGAATGTGCGGGCATTCCGGTGGCTGATGACCACGCCCTTTGGATAACCGGTCGACCCGGATGTATACAGGACATATGCCGGATCTGTTTCTAAAGCGTCCGAGGCCTCAAACGAGCCCCGGCCTTCGTCCTGGACGTTCGCCCAGCCATAGATGCGACCTTTGAGGAGCGCCGGCAAGTCGGATTCTCTCTCCTCATCGACCAGGATGATCGTCTCGACATGGTCGAGCTGCTTCGCGTGCTCCCGCAATCCCTGGAGCTGACCGGTTGTGGTGATGATCCCTTTGACATCGCAGTCAGCCAGAACGAAGCTCGCACGGGCGGGCGGGGCATGGGGATCGACAGGCACATAGGCGGCGCCGGCTTTGAGAACGGCGATCATCGAAACGATGCTTTCCGGGCATTTGGGCAGATACAATCCCACTCGCGTCCGTGGCCCGATTCCTTGTCTTTGGAGAAACGCGGCCAGACGTGTACTCTGTTCCTCCAGCTGCCGGTAAGTCAGGACGCGCCCTCTCCAAGCCACCGCCGACCGGTCAGGGCAGTTCCTCGCCGACTTGGTGAGATCATGCCAGAGTAAGTAGGTCATCGTGCCGTCCTCTGGGCCTCTATAAGCAGGCGAGCCATCTGCTTCTGCAGCGTCAGCAATCCGCAGGGAGGCCCATGCCACGTGCAATGATGAGCCGTTGTATTTCGGATGTTCCGGAATAAATGCGGCCGGCCATCGCATCACGAAGGTCGCCCTCAATGCCGAATGCCTTACTGACTCCGCGGGCGCCATGGATTTGAATCGCATCCAGAGACGACTGCACGGCGCATTCGCTGATATACAATTTCGCGATCGCCGCAGTCATTGTGCTGAGATCGCCTTTGGCAAGTCCGGAAGCCGTTTGATATAAAAGCAGCCTGGCCGTCTCGAGTCTGACCTTCATATCCACGAGCCTCGAGGCCACCAATTGGAAGCTGCCTATCGGTTTGCCGAATTGACGCCGTTCCTTGGCATATTGAGTGGATTGTTCAAGCTGGCGCTGCATCGCTCCGACGGTACTGGCTAAAATGCAGCTACGCTCCCAGGCCATCGAGTGATTAAAGATGGCCGATCCCTGGCCCTCTCGGCCCAATACGCATTCGGTTGGTATCTCGCAATCTTCAAAGGTGACTGACCCCATTTGGGCGGTATTCAAGCCCAGCTTGTCATCCTTCGCACCTCGAACGACGCCCCTTGTCGTCGTCTCGACCAGAAAGGCGATCAATCCCCAGATGCCCTTTGTGGGATCAACCGTCGCGAAGACGAGAAGAAGGTCAGCTACAGGCCCGTTCGTAACAAACTCCTTCGAACCGTTGAGAATGTACCGATCATCTTTCCTGACGGCGCTCGTACTGAGATGAAACGAATCCGAGCCTGACGCCGGCTCACTCATGCAGTGAGCCCCGATCCATGTTCCATCGCAGAGTTTTGGTAAATATTTCTCCTTTTGGGCAGGTGTGCCGAATTTGCAGATCGGGGTCTGTACGCTCCAGAGCTGAGCATGAATCGAAAACAGCAGGCCTTGATCTGCACAACCGTACCCAAGCGCTTCCATGGCGATCACGGTGGACAGCGCGTCCATGCCCCGCCCCCCGTATTCTTTCGGCATCGGCAGCCCCTGAACGCCAAACGCTGCGCACTTTCGCCAGAGGCCAAAGGGAAAGGCATGCGACGGTTCTTGTCTCAGAACGTCAGGCTGGAGATCAGCACGAGCGAATGCAATCGCGCCTTCCCTCACCCTCTTCTGCTCTTCGGTGAATTCGAGATCCACAGCCGGTTAACACCTTATTATGCCGATCACCGCCTCGTTGTGCTTACGGGAAAGTCACTGCGCGGCGCACGAAAAGTGAGATTGAGAATACATGGGTGGGCCAATTAAAACAATCAGGATTTTACATGCCTCATGTTCGCTCTTCCCTTTCAGCAACACCTTTTCATACGCCACCATGATGGCGGCGGTCTGTTCCGCCTGGGTGCCCGAGCCTACTTCCAGATTGATGTCCGGATCCGGGATGCTAAGCTCCTCGAAGAAGCTCCCGGACATGACGCGGTCATAATGTTGGCCCGTATGGATCAGACGAAAACGAAACGAACCGCCCCGCGTTTCGGCCGCGTTCAGCGCGTCGATGATTGGCGCAATCTTTATGAAATTGTGTCGCGCGCCTGCGATTAGATCAATCCGCTTCATGGTCTGGCCTCGATCAGCATGCATAGACCCTGGATGGCGCGCTAGTCCTATTGAAATTGAAGGCAAACCAGCAGCGATGAGGTTAAGGCTGGTCTAGGACTGGGGGGATACGCGCCTACTGGAGAAGAACTTAACGGATTCGTTCGTGTTCCACAACCGAGAAACGTTTTGGTGGACTATTACTTTCCGTTTCCTAGAAGTCCCTGCCACATCTGCAACGCCTGTATTAGCCACGATTAGCGATTGTCGCGGTGCATTCGCCTCATGCTCAACGATTCGATGCGCATGGCGACATCTCGATATTGTGGCGCTTCACGGCGGAGCCATCGATAGGCCTCCAACGCTTCAGGAATGCGTTCGAGTAACTCTAACGTTCTCCCTAAGAGGTAGAGGATCTGCACTTGTTCTGTGGATGAGGTCGAGGGCACTTGCAGGGCTCGGCGAAAGGCCGCAATGGCTTCTTCCTGTTTTCCGCTCTTCTTGAGGCTGAGGCCCATTTG
>JAMQPH010000509.1 GCA_023717605.1 Pyrinomonadaceae bacterium | reverse complement strand
CCGTGGGCGCCCCATCTCACGCGACCAGGGGCGCCAACGGAGGGACGCCCCTACAAGCCTCAGGATGTTGTGTCACTTCGTGGATCGTTTGCCTTAGCGTAGCTTGAAGGTCTCTTATCGATGGGACATTGAGATGAAAATTCTACAGGCTTTGATTCTCGGGTCGGTTCTGCTCTGTCAGTTCGCGGTGGCGCAAACCCAGGTGAACTCAAAGGCGGCGTGGCCACGTCAGATCCCGGCACGAGTTCGCGACAGTAACAACAAAGACCTACTAGTGATGACCCTCGGGGACGTTCATCCATCCATCGCTGATGGCACGTTCGACCCTGCAAAAGATGAGGTGCGCCTCAAAGACGGCAGTACCGTCAAGAACTATTATCGCGACACTCTCAAGATCAAATACTTCCAGCCCATAGATAAAACCAAATTTGCGCTGCCTCCATCGGGGTGGTGCTCCTGGTACTTCTACTATCAGGAGATCAACGAAGACGAGGTCAAGCGCAACGCTGATTGGATTGCTGCGAACTTGAAGGATTACGGCGCTGTTTACGTTCAGCTCGACGATGGCTGGCAGGGCACTGGCCACGGGCTGGGAGAAAACCGCGACTGGACCACAATAGACAAACGCTTTCCCAGCGGCATGGACCGCCTGGCCAGGCACATCAAGTCGCTGGGCTTGAAGCCCGGCATTTGGCTGGCGCCACATGGCCAGAGCAACGACGCTATTGTGAAGAGCAACCACGGCGTCTTCATGCTCAAACCGGATGGCACATCCGCTTCCAGCACCTGGGAAGGAAAGTATCTGGTCGATCCATCTACACCGGAGTCACAGCAGTATCTGAAAGATCTGTTTTCAACTCTCTCCGGATGGGGTTACGAGTACTTCAAAATTGACGGCCAACCGATCGTCGTTCGTGAGTACCGCAACAAGAAAGCGTCGATGAAGAACCCGTCCGATGACACTGACGGACTGTATCGGGATACGTTGGAGAGCATTCGCGCGGCGATCGGGCCCGATCGTTACCTGCTCGGCTGTTGGGTAGTCCCCCTGGAGGGAGTTGGACTTATGAATGGCTCGCGGATTGGGGCTGACGTTTTGCCCAACTGGGACGGCTTCAAATTCGCCCTGCGCGCCACGATGGAATACTATTTCCTCCACAATGTCGCCTGGTACGCCGACCCGGATGTGCTCGTGGTCCGTTCTCCTTTGCCGCTCGAACAGGCGCGGGCATGGGCTACGCTGCAAGGACTCACTGGGCAGGCCGTGCTGACGAGCGACCGGTTGATGGATTTGTCTGCCGAACGGGTCGAGCTGTTGCGACGTGTGTATCCCGCGGTCGACATTGTGCCTATGGATCTCTTCAAGTCAGATCGCAACAAACGTATTTGGGATCTGAAGATCAACCACCTGGGGCGTAGTTATGACGTGGTCGGCGTTTTCAATTTCGACGAAGCTCGAACCAGACCAATCTATGTAAACTGGAAAGACCTTGGCTTACCGGGAGACAAGCCGGTTCACGTTTACGATTTTTGGAACCGGGAATACCTCGGCGCCTGGGACAGAGGTTTAACTGTCGACCTCTCTCCTGCTAGTTCACGCGTGCTTACCTTGCTGCCACAGGAGAATCGTCCCCAGCTTATTTCCACCAGCCGCCACCTAACACAAGGTTGGGTGGATCTCATTTCGCAGAACTACAACCCGGCAACTAACTCGTATCGAGGCAGGAGTAAAGTCGTTCGCGACGATCCCTACGAGCTGAGGTTCGTCTTCCCACGCGGAAGTAATTTCGCTATCAAATCTGCCGTAGCTCGTAGTGCAACTGGAATCCTGCCGGTAAAGATTTCCAATCACCAGGGATGGGCCACCGTGGAGTTCAGTTCTCTTCGGACCACTGAAGTCACCTGGAATGTTTCTTTTGCTCCTGGTGAACTGTACCGGTTTCCAGTGAAGGAACCACAAAATCTTTGGGCCGAGTGTGCAGGTCTCGATGGCGCAAATTTGAGATGGCAAATGCCACATCAGCCTGCCGTCGGTTACCAGGTGACGCTCAACGGGCAGCTGCTGGGGGCAACTACTACCCAGGTGTTCGCGCTGAAGGATCTTGATCCTAACACTGTCTACACCGCGGAGGTGCGGACAGCCTGGCAGGACGGAACGATCAGTGAAAAGAAAGCGGAGCTGAAATTCACTCTGAAGCAGTTGCTGCCCGCGGAAGTGTTGGTTTCTGAACTCGATCCCGTTCGCCTCACGCCTGGTTGGCGACAGACCGAGTTCAATCGAAATTTCAACGGCGGCGGGCTTTCAATAGGAGGCAGGCATTTTGAGAAAGGCATCGGCATGCCAACGAATTCAGAGATCGAATTCGAGCTCAACGGAACTTACGATAGCTTCAAGGCGCAGGTGGGCATTGACGACGAACATAACAACCAGGACTCGATCGTCGAGTTTGTTGTGTTAGGCGACGGTAAGGAACTTTGGAACAGCGGCGAGTTGAAGAAGGCAGATGGTGCAAAGGCGGTCAAGGTGGACGTGAAGAATGTCCGCAAGCTGATGCTGCGAGTGAAACGAGCAGGAGAGGGTGGTCGCGTTCATGCAGATTGGGTGGATGCCAAGCTGGTTAGGTGAGGACTTTGATCCACATCCGGTGAAGTAGCGAGCATCAGGGGAGGTAAACCGGGTCATTTTCCATTTGTCATTTGACGTTTTTGATTGGTCATTTTTCTGACCTCATTTCGTGGTGATTCGAGTTCCTTCGTGGATCGCTTGTTTGGCTGGGAGTTGAAGAACGATCCACGAAATCACACGAACGAACACGAAAGTTTGTTAGTGATATTTCGTGGTATTTCGTGGATCGTTTTTGGATTTTCCCGCTCAGCTCACCGACAGGCAGGTGGAAATTTGACTTGGGAAAATACTATTAGAATGTTGCTTACAGTTTTCGTCGTGGTTGGCTTTGCCTGTCTATCCATCGGGGCGCAGCAATCAGCATTTGATGTAGCCGCGTTTGATAGAGCCAGAGTCTTGAAGGCAGCGGATCAGTACATGAAGGAAGCGCCCATCACCATTACTGCTTCGGCTTCCCCACGCAGCGCTGGAGGCCTGCATGACTTCTTTTCGGAAGGTGATTACTGGTGGCCGGACCCAAACAATCCGGACGGCCCTTACATTCAACGAGACGGAATGACTAACCCAGATAATTTTACAGATCATCGCCGATATCTCATGCGACTGAGCGTCCAGGTTCCCGCACTGGTGGCTGCCTGGAAGCTCACCCAAGACAAGCGTTACGCGAGTCACGCGGCGAAACACCTGCGGGCCTGGTTCATTGACGAGCGCACCCGCATGAATCCAAACCTCCAATATGCACAGGCAATAAAGGGTCGCGTCACTGGCCGGGGGATCGGCATTATCGACACGATCCATCTGGTGGAAGTCGCGCAAGCCATCAAACAAATGGAGAAGACGGGTGCGTTGTCAGTGAACGATCGAAGTGGCGTCAAGCAGTGGTTTGCCGAGTATCTCGAGTGGATGACCACTCACAAGTACGGAATCGACGAGCGCGAGGCGAAGAACAATCACGGCACCTGTTGGGTGATGCAGGTGGCGGCGTTTGCTGGATTGACTTCCAATCAGGAGTTGCTGGCCTATTGCCGGAATCGTTTCAAGACTTTCCTGGTGCCAAATCAGATTGCCGCAGACGGCAGCTTTCCCGAAGAACTCAGGCGTACCAAGCCATACGGGTACTCGCTCTTCAACCTCGACGCGATGGCCACCATCTGTCAGCTGCTTTCGACACCCGAAGACAATCTCTGGAAGTTTGCTGCGTCAGATGGTCGAAGTGTCAGCAAAGCAATGGAATTCATGGTCCCATTCGTTCGCGACAAGAAGTCGTGGCCAAAGGCTAAGGACGTAATGTACGACGAAGAGTGGCCGATGCGGCAGAGCAGTTTGCTTTTTGCCGGCGTGGCGTTGAATCGCAACGAATACATAAATCTCTGGAAGACGTTGCCCGCAGATTCCGCTGTTGAAGAAGTAGTTCGCAACTTCTTTATTCGCCAGCCGATGTTATGGGTGAACTGATTTATCTAAAGTGGAGGCCGTGTGAAAAATCAAACAGGAGCTTTGGTAATTTGCAGGTTAGGAAGGGTGGTTTACCCCCGCCTGTCTGGCGCTGGGAGTCGGCGGAGGTAAACCACCCTTCCTAACCTGCAAATTGACGGAGCTTGAGTAGTTCTTTTAGGAACGTCTGAGGAGTAACTAGTCTGTGAATGGAGTAGAGATGAATAACTATTTCCGAAAAGTGTTGATAGGAGCGTTAGGTTTGACTGTCGTCCTTTCGTTTCCCAGTTCATCATTTTCGAATAATTCGACTCTCAATTTTGTGACACCCCCACCAGCCGAAACCACAGCTGAGCGCGACCAGCGGATGAAATGGTGGCGCGAGGCCCGCTTCGGCATGTTCATCCATTGGGGGCTCTATGCCGTGCCCGCCGGCGAATACAATGGACAACGTTCTACTCGAATTGGCGAATGGATTATGGAATGGGCCAATATTCCCAGAACGGAATACGAGAAGTTCGCTCCAAAATTCAATCCGGTAAAGTTTAATGCTCGCGATTGGGTAAGCATCGCAAAAAATGCCGGCATGAAGTACATCGTCATCACGTCGAAGCATCACGACGGATTTGCACTCTACAACAGCAAGGTCAGCAGCTACGACATCACCGACTTCACTCCTTACAAAAAAGATCCGATCAAGGAGTTGGCCGCCGAAGCCAAGCGTCAGGGGCTAGTCTTTTGTTTCTACTACTCGATCGTCGACTGGCACCACCCGTCGCAGTACGTCGACGCACCCGGCAAGGATCCCACGGCCGGCAACCGGACCACCAAGATGCGAGCCGGCGGCAAGGAAGAGTATGTGAAATACATGAAAGCGCAGCTGCGCGAACTCATCACTACCTACGATCCGGCAGTGCTTTGGTTTGACGGCGAGTGGCAGGATTGGTGGACGGAAGAGGATGGACAGGACCTTTACCGCTTCGTCCGCGATCTCAAACCAAACATCATCATCAACAATCGCGTGGGCAAGGGTCGTCAGGGCATGCAAGGGATGAACAAGACTGACCGCCAGTACTCGGGCGATTTTGGCACGCCTGAGCAACGCATTCCTCCCAGTGGCTTGCCGGGTGTCGATTGGGAAAGCTGCATGACGATGAACACCACCTGGGGATACAAGTTTTACGACGATCAATGGAAGACTACCGAGACACTCGTACGCAATTTGATTGACGTAGCCTCAAAGGGAGGCAACTACCTCCTCAATGTTGGTCCAATGGCAGACGGATTAATTCCGCAACCAAGCGTTGAGCGCCTCGCCGGAGTGGGTAAGTGGATGAGCGTGAATGGTGAAGCTATTTACGCCACCACGGCGAGTCCATTTCAAGCTGAGCTGACATTCGGTCGTGCTACCAGCAAACACGACAGAGTCTACTTGCATGTCTTCGAGTGGCCCGCGGATGGAAAACTCAAGGTGCCGGTGCTAAGTAAATCTGTGACGAAGGCCTACCTGCTGGCGAATCCGAAGAACAAACTTGAAGTAACGCAGGGCAGTGAAGGAATAACAGTAGCTGTTCCTGCAACCGCCTCGGATCCGATCGCCAGCGTCATTGTGTTGGAGCAAGGGAAGTAGAAGCGCCTGACCGGAGGGTCATGGCTGTGCCAGAGTTGTAGGGGCGTCACTCCGTGGGCGCCCCAGGGCGGCATAACGAGGGGCGCCCACGGAGGGACGCCCCTACAACTCTCTCTCTAACGGAGGAAATGTGGGAAAGGGAATTACAAGAAGAGAAATCCTGGCTCTGGCGGTGGCGTCGCCGGTGCTGTCGGCGTTTCCCGGAATTGCCCGGGGACAAGGCAAACAGGCCAAGAGTTTCAACCGCCAGTCCTTTATATATGCGCCAAGCGCGGTCGTTCCGGCTGGTGACTCCGCTCGGGTTAGCGATATTAAGGTGATCCGCCAGTGGAAGGGGCCGATCTGCATCTCTCGATTGGTAAACCAGGGTACTGAGAGCGTGCTCGTGAAGGAGGCGGTGCTTTTCGATTTAACGCTGCCCTTGCCGGCTGAGACCAGACTTTACGCCGAAGGGTTTCAAATGTTATCGCAAACCGGTGGCACGTTGGGACAGCCAACGGACCTGGGCAACTACACCGACGCTAAACACTACAAGTTGCCTGCGCCGGAAGGGGCCAAAGCCTTCTACGGTTTGCTGACCCTTTCCGAGCCCAGCGGAAAGAACCATCTCCTCGCGTTCACCTCGTGTCGCCGTTTCAGCGGTCAGTTTTATCTGAACCGGTCCCGATTGAAAGTGGTCGTTGACACGGAAGGACTCGAGCTGAAGCCTGGTGAGAGTTGGCAGTTGGAAGAGTTTACTTTCCAGTCGGGGCCGGACCGCGAACGGTTGCTTGCTAATCTGGGGCAAAGGCTGCAGGTGAACCATCCCAGGTTGCATTTCGCGGCCCCACCTGCGGGCTGGTGTTCGTGGTATTGCTTTGGGCCGCGCGTCACAGCGCAACAAGTGCTCGACAATCTTGACTTCATTGCCAGACATTCCCCGGGTCTCAAGTACATACAGATAGACGATGGCTATCAACCCGCAATGGGCGACTGGCTGGACACCGGAGCAGCTTTCGGTGGAAATGTGCAAGGTGTGCTGAAACAAATTCGCGCCCGGGGATTTGAGCCGGCGATCTGGGTTGCTCCGTTTATCGCGGAAGAAAAGTCGAACCTCTTTCAGCAACATCCCGATTGGTTTGTGAAGGACCAGGAAGGCAAACCCTTGCGGTCGGACAAAGTTACATTCGGAGGCTGGCGCCGCGGACCATGGTACGTCCTGGATGGCACGCATCCGCAAGTGCAGCAGCACTACCAGAATCTCTTCCGGACGATGCGCCGTGACTGGGGCTGCACTTATTTCAAGCTCGACGCAAACTTTTGGGGCGCAATCCACGGCGGCCGTTTTCATGACGCGCGCGCGACACGCGTTGAGGCCTACCGACAGGGCATGCAGGCAATCATACGTGGCGCCGACGATGGTTTCATTCTCGGTTGTAATCATCTGATCTGGGCTTCACTCGGCTTGCTCCACGGCTCGCGCAGCTCTAATGACATCAAGCGGACCTGGGAACGCGTGGCCACTACCGCCCGCCAGAATCTGCAGCGCAACTGGCAAAACGGTCGGTTGTGGTGGAACGATCCCGACGCGGTCGTACTTACTGGCGACCTGCCGGAGGAGGCGTTTCGCTTTCACGCCACAGCCATTTATGCGACTGGCGGCATGATCCTCTCCGGGGACGATTTAACCAAAATCAGTGCGGATAGATTGGCGATGCTGCGCAAGCTGCAACCGCCTACGGGACAGGCCGCCCGTTTCGCTGACGACTCACTGAGTATCGGAACGATCAAGTTGCCGGGTAAGGAGATCTTTTGTTTGTTCAACTGGGACGACGCTCCCCGCAAGATTTCAATTGACCTTCGGCGGGCACGAAGAGTCAGCGATTTCTGGAGCGGAGAGAATCTGGGAAGGCACACAAGCGAGTTCACCATCGACCAAATGCCGCCGCTTTCGGCCAGACTGCTTGTTTGCAGTTAGTGTGTTGACTCTAAACTCGGAAGTTGACGCTTACAAAGTCGGTTTCACGCAATGACGCAAAGGGGGCAAAGGCGCAAAGATAGGAGATGTCGTAATGAATCATTCGCAAGAGGTGTTTCTTTGCGGCTTTGCGTGAAACCACCTTTCGTTAGCGTAAACTTTGGTGTTTTGACGCGAGCTCGGTAGCGTGTGGATTACGCGGTAAGAAATGCAAACAGAACTCACGGAGCAAATCATGGCGGGGACACGCGTTTTTCGTGCGCCTGGGCGGGTTAACCTGATCGGAGAGCACACCGACTACAACGAAGGGTTTGTGATGCCTGCGGCCATTAACTTCGCCACCACCGTCACAGTTACACCTCGTGCGGATCGCCGCTTGTCAGTGTTTTCCGAGAATTGTGGCGACGCGATTGAGTTTGATCTCGATGACCCGGAACCTCGATCTGCAAGTCATTGGAGTGATTATGTAAGAGGGGTGGCCGTAGTGCTTGAGCAGTCCGGTCGTCGATTAAATGGGGCAAACTTGCGGATTCGCGGAGAAGTGCCGATTGGCTCCGGGTTAAGTTCATCGGCAGCTCTCGAAGTGGCTTCCGCGCATGCATTGCTCGCGAACTCTGGACACAGTGTGCCGCCAGTTGCATTGGCTAAGCTCTGCCAGCGCGCGGAAAACGAGTTTGTGGGAATGCGCTGTGGGATCATGGACCAGTTGATATCCTCCTGTGGCCAGGCAGACCGAGCGTTGATGCTTGATTGTCGCTCGCTTGAGTACACGGTTTTACCGCTGCCGGCAGAAGTACGTCTGGTTATCTGTAACACCATGGTGAAACATGAATTGGCGAACACTGAATACAACGCTCGCAGAGCCGAGTGCGAAGCGGGCGTTCACCACTTCGCTCAGAGCCGTCCCAATGTGCGCGCTCTGCGTGACGTAACGTTGGCAGAGTTGGAGAGATCCAGAACAGATTTGTCAGAGGTGATTTACCGGCGCTGCCGTCATGTGATCAGCGAAAACGCGCGCGTGTTGGAGGCCGCGGCGGCGCTGGAAGCCAGCGATCTCGAGGCGTTTGGTCAGCTCATGAACAAATCACATCACAGTCTGCGAGATGACTACGAGGTCAGTTGTAAAGAACTTGATTTGATGGTTGAACTCGCAGGTCAGGTTGAAGGAGTTTATGGCGCTCGCATGACCGGCGGCGGTTTCGGCGGATGTACGATAAGTCTGGTCAAGGCGGAAAACGTTGAGGGGTTTAAACGAAGGGTAGCTAGTGGCTATGAGCAAGTAACAGGACTTGCGCCAGAGATTTACGTGTGCACCGCTGCACAGGGCGCGGCTGAAGTTATATGAGCAAAACTGAAGGAGTGCGCGGCGCAGAGCTTGTCACGACCCAACCTGCAAATTTTTGTACGTTGATTGGTTATTTCAGACGATGACTGAATTCCAACTAACCAGGCATCCACATCGACGCTTCAATCCGCTCACGGGCGAGTGGGTGCTTGTTTCGCCACAACGCACTGAGCGGCCGTGGCAAGGTCAGGTGGAAGAAAGTCAGCTGGACGAACAGCCCACCTATGATCCCGATTGCTACTTATGTCCGGGTAATGTGCGGGCCGGTGGCGTGCGCAATCCTCCGTACACCGGCACGTTTGTTTTTGATAACGACTTTGCCGCCCTGCGACCTGATATTCCGGAAGGACGAATGCAGGAAGGGGCACTGGTTGTGGCGGAATCCGAACGTGGCATTTGCCGAGTGGTCTGTTTCTCGCCCCGGCATGATCTGACAGTCGCGCGCATGCGCGTTCCCGAGATTCGTCAGGTAGTGGATACCTGGGTTGAACAATATCAGGAACTCGGAGCGCATCCCTTTATCAATTGGGTGCAGATTTTTGAGAACCGCGGCGCGCAGATGGGAGCCAGCAATCCGCATCCACACTGCCAGATATGGGCTGAGGAACAGGCGCCGAACGAATCAAGGAAGGAAGCGCAGTCCCAGAGTGAGTACCACAGCGCCCAGGGGAGTTGTTTGCTCTGTGATTACCTTGAAGTGGAGTTGCGGTCTCAAGAGCGGCTCGTGTGTGAGAACGATGGCTTCGTTGCGCTGGTTCCGTTCTGGGCCGTCTGGCCTTTCGAGATCATGGTCATGAGCAAACGTCACGTGACGGGCTTGGACGATTTTAGTGATACGGAACGAACCAACCTTGCCGGAATTCTCAAGCAAGTTACCAGTCGTTACGACAATCTGTTTCAGGTTTCGTTCCCTTATACAATGGGCTTTCATCAGCGCCCGACGGACGGCAAACCCCATCCTGAATGGCATTTGCACGCACACTTTTATCCACCCTTGCTGCGTTCGGCTTCGATTCGGAAATTCATGGTGGGTTACGAATTGTTGGCTACGCCACAGCGAGATATTACAGCGGAGACGGCTGCGCAACGACTTCGCGATCTGGGAGAAAGCGATTGAGCCGGTAGAAGTTTGTGAGGTCCCAAATTGAATGGTTTTGGTTATCACGCAAAGACTCAAAGTTGGCAAAGACGCATCTATGAAACAGGCACACAAGTCAAGCCGGAGAAAAAGCGTCTGATAGACACACCGGTAGCGACGTGGCGCATAACGTCCGTGATTTGGTTTC
>JAMQPH010000501.1 GCA_023717605.1 Pyrinomonadaceae bacterium | reverse complement strand
CATCTGGCCACAAGGCCCA
This sequence comes from Pyrinomonadaceae bacterium, assembly GCA_023717605.1. GTDB lineage: Bacteria > Acidobacteriota > Blastocatellia > Pyrinomonadales > Pyrinomonadaceae > PSRF01. The sequence continues at coordinate 3,319 of JAMQPH010000501.1, read as the reverse complement.
CTCAAGCCCCGGTAATTTGCAAGTCAGGCAGGCGGACCCTGTCCCCGCCCGCAAGCTTGAATGCCACTTAACCCTAAGAGCGGGGACAGGGTCCGCCTTCCTGACTTGCAAATTACCGCAGGTCCTCTTTGGTCTTTCACAAAGCCTTTGCCGATTCTATTCTCGGCTTCGTCAACTCAAACACGGTGCCGCCCTCGCTGCGTGGGGACCAGGTGATCTCCGCATCTATCAGACTTGCGCGCGCACGCATGTTGGCCAGGCCGCGACCTTCAAGTTTGGTTCGACTCGACTGTTCAAAGTCCCCACCATTGTCTTCGATGGTCAAACTGAAATCACCTGCCTCGGAGACTCCCACAACCATCTTTACTTTAGTCGCATTTGCATGCCGGCAAATGTTGTTAACGGCTTCCTGCGTGATCCGGTATATCTGCATCTGTACGTTGGGCGCAAGCTTCGTGCGTTCCTCCAGCGCTTCGTCACACAAAAATTCATACTCGAATTGTCTTTCAGGTGGCGCGTGCCCGACAGCATGTGACAACGCAAACTCCAACGCCGCCGCGAAACCCACGTTCTGCAGCACAGAAGGGCTGAGGTCTTCGCAGATTCGTCTTACTTCCTGAGAGATCGACTCAATCTCTCCGCGCAGGAGGGCCGCATCCGGCTTCTTTTCAACCGGCTCACGGCCGTCTGAGAATTGATCCGCCAGCAAGAGCAAGTGCCTCAGATCGCCAAGTGTTTGATCGTGAAGGTCGCGGGCAATTCGGCGTCGTTCGCGTTCAGCCTCGTTGGCGAGATTAAGTCGGGCATTCGCGAGGTCCTGATTTGCCGCCACCAGCGCCGCACTCGTTCTGACGATCCGTTTGCGCTCCAAAATAGCCCACAGCAGCGCCAGCAAAGCCATGGTTAGAAGCACTGCCAGCGCTGTCGAAGTCCAGGGAAAGGGCGCGGCGGCGACGTTCAACTCAAAGGATAGCGGGGCGGACGAAACGAGATCCTTTGTGAAAGCACGCGCCACGACCTTGTATTTCCCGGGCTTCAGTCCCTCCATCGCAAATTGCGATTCGCGGGATACCTTCTGCTTGACGACGTTGCCTTCATTATCCGCAAGCGTGAACGCATATTGAAACTGCTCAGGGAATGTACGGCTACTGTTTGCGGCCACGTCGAAAAGTAAACTGTTTTGGGGGTACTCGAGATACAGACCACCGCCCAATTCACCAGGGTGATGGACGCGCTTGCTGATTATGCGGGTGGCATAAAGAGTCGGCGCGATTTGCCCGGGCGCGTAACGCGCAATACCGCGGCTCGTTCCAATCAGCATGGTGTTGCTGCGGTCAGAGTTTTGTTGCGGCAGAACGGCAAAGACATTTTGCGAAGGCAGCCCCTGCTCGGTATCCAGCTGCGCCATGACCGGGCCAAGTTGGTCGTCGAGCACGATCTGGACCAGGCCACCTCCCGTGGTTGCGCACCAGACGCCGTTCGCGTTGGCGGCTCTAACGGCCACCAGACTTCGAGCATCAAGGTCAGGCCCGGCTACCGCACAATCGTAGCCTGGCCGGCATAAATAGACTCCTCGATTTGTAGCAAACCAAAGTGTGCCATCGTTTGTGCGCGCCATTGAACGGACGGTGCTGCCTCGGAGTTTCGCAAAAGCGGGTTCCGGCTCAGCCTCTTCCTCGTCAAAACTGAAAACGCCGTCGTTCGTGGTTCCGATCAATAGTCTTGAATCTCCGTCGGCAAACAGACTAATCACTTCACGCGAGCCGTCACCGTCCCTGGGCCACACGATGCGAACGCGAGGATCTTCAAACAGTTCAACACCGCGCTTGTAGCTGGCAATGTAGATCCCGTCGCGGAACCGGGTGATTGACCGGATGCTGCCCACGGCGTCGGCATTGCCGACACTCGCCTCGACCCGGGTAAAACTCTGCGATTCGGTACTAGTCCCCGGCTCGGGCTTTGCTCCTACAAAGAAGCCACTGGCCGAACCCACCAGCAACCTTCCATTCTTGTCTTCGGCGATTGAATAAATAATGTTGCGAGCGAGGTCGGTCACTGTAAGCCAACTCTGCGCGGCGTTGTCGTAAACGAAAAGACCACGGTTGGTGCCGGCCAGCACCCGGCCGTCCGTGGTTTGATACAACGTGCGCACGAAGTTGCTTTCGCCGCTGCTCCCAATACTCTCAACTCGCGGCGACTGCGGGTCGAAGCGGCAGACGCCTCTATCTGTGCCAAACCAGACGACCCCCTCGCGATCGACGAAGATCGAATACACATGATCTGAACGCAAGCCTCCGGCAGTGCCATCGAAAGTGAAACGCTGAGGTTTCCTGGAACCGGAGAAACGAAATACTCCGTGCCCATCCGTTCCCACCCAAACTTCTCCATTTCCTCCGCGGATAGAACTGATCGTTCCCGTTGGAGCGTCAATTCTTAGAAGGTTGTGCGGCGCGGTGCCCTGGTACAAGCCGCTTTCTTCTCTTCTGCCGCGAGCTCCCAGCCACAACTTGCCATCCGCATCCGTCTCCAACGCGCGAACGAAGAATGCGGATGGCCGCAACGGCGACTCCCTTGCTGTCCCGTTCTCAATCGTGAGCAGCCCGCGGCTAAGCGAACCGGCCAAAAGCTTGCCGTCTACGAGGTTAAGACTCGTGAGCGGGAGCAGCCCGGGACGATCACGATCGGCGCTTTCGAGTGGCTGTTCCAACAATTGCCGAGTATCAAGTGTGCCATCTTCCTTTTTGCGACACTCGTAAAGCATCCCTTGCTCGGTGGCCAGCAACACGCGATTGCGTTCGGGCGCGATGATTGCGGTTATTGCCTTGCCCGCAGTTTCCCGTAGCACTTCGAAGTTGCCAGCCGACATACACACAGCTCCGGATTCGGTGCCGATCCAGAGCGACCCTTCCTCGTCGGTTTTCAGAGCCAGAACGCGACCGGATGGAAGATTGGGATGGCTGATGGCTTGTGTTCTGCGGCCCTCGAGTTTCGCCAAACCTGCGTCCGTGCCAAACCACATCGCGCCGTCTGGCCCCTGGGCAACCGCGAGCACGCGGTCAGATGGCAAACCATGAAACAACGTGACCGCGCCCCATTGATGGAGGCCAGTCACTGGCGTGGGTTGGGGAGACGGTGACGGAGAAGGTGACGGAGATGGACTTGGTGAGGGCGATGTTTGGATATTGTTGGATTGCGAGGAGGCAAGTGCAGGAGGCAGAAGCAGGAGAACAAGAACCGCAGATAACGAAAACCAGAGAATACATTGTAGGGGCGTCCCTCCGTGGGCGCCCCTTGCACCGCAACCATCGGGCGCCCACGG
>JAMQPH010000468.1 GCA_023717605.1 Pyrinomonadaceae bacterium | reverse complement strand
ATTCGCCATTCCACCATACTGCTCGCGCCAGAACCCAGGAATGGCTGTCGGTCCAATCTTGGCTTTCCCGCTGGCAGCGACCGTGAAGTGAACGCCCAGGAACGGATTCTTCAAATCAGGCACAGGATAGATGTTCGTATGAATCGACCCAGCCGGCTCACTTGAATAGAGGTAGAGCCCTTTAAACGGGAGAATTCGATAGTGCTCAGAAAACCCGTAATCGCGGGCGATTCGGTCCGCGTAGAGCCCTGCTGCATTTACAACGTACCCTACCTCGTACGTCCCGTGAGTCGTCTTCACCTGCCCTTTCGATGACCCGAGGTATCGGACACCGCAATGGAGTTGCACGCCCTCCTCGACTGCGTCTTTCTTCATGGCTTGCATCACCAGTGAAGGATCAACGGTCGAGGTCGCCGGAGAAAACAATGCACGTTCACAAGTCTTGACCCGTGGCTCAATGGCTTTGGCGTCTTTCTCCGACAACTCTTCGAGGGGTATCCCGTTCGCACGTCCCCTTTTCAACAGTTCATCCAGTCCTGCATGATCGGCCTGATCTCGGGCGACGACCAACTTCCCGCAGTTGTTCAGCGGAATCTTCTTCTCTCCACAATATCCGGTCAGCAGGCGATTCCCACGCCAGGTGAACTTGGCCTTGAGACTATCGGGCGAGTAATAGAATCCGGCGTGCAGAACACCGCTGTTTCGTCCGCTCGCATGAAGCCCGCAATCGGCCTCTTTTTCAAGTAGATGCACCGATGCATCGGGGAATGTGCGTCGAAGTCCTCTAGCAATATTCAAGCCGATGACGCCGCCGCCGATGACGAGAAAATCCGATCGCACGGCTTCTTACCAGATCTTCCAAGGGGCCTTGGACGATTGCCACAACTCTTCCAAGTAGTTCTTTTCCCGCAAGGTGTCCATACAGGACCAGAAGCGATTGTGGCGATATCCCATGAGCTGATGGTCTTGCGTGAGGCGTTCAATGGGTTCACGCTCCCAGATTGTTTCATCGCCGGCAATGTAATCGATCGCCTCGCGTTGCAGCACATAGAATCCGCCGTTGATCCAGCCCTCTTCACCATGCGGTTTTTCCTTGAAGCCGGTTATCAGGTCCTGGTCGTACTCCAAACGGCCGAATCGGGCCGGCGGCAACACGGAGGTGACCGTGGCAAGCTTTCCATGGGAATGGTGGAACTTCATGAGTGCCTGGATGTCGATGTCTCCAACTCCATCACCGTACGTAAAGAGAAACGTCTCGTCTTTTTCAAGCCACTTCTTCAGACGCCTCAAGCGTCCCCCGGTCTGGGTGTGCACACCGGTATCCACGAGGTGCACCTTCCAATCCTCATGTTGCTTACCATCATGGATTGTCGTCTTCCCACTCCCAAGGTCGACGGAAATATCTTTGTTGAAGGCATAGAAGTTGAGGAAATATTCCTTGATCATTTCCCCCTTGTAGCCAAGCGCAATGATGAATTCCTTGATGCCGTGGGCGGCGTAAATCTTCATGATGTGCCATAAGATCGGTTTTCCCCCGATTTCAATCATCGGCTTCGGACGAAGCTGCGTTTCCTCTGAGAGACGAGTTCCCATCCCACCGGCAAGAATTACAACCTTCATAGGTTCACCCCTTTTCTAATAGGCTTTCATGCACTCCCTTTGGCAGATTTCGTCGTTTGCATAACCATTGCCTCAGCCCAAACAAGGTGAAATCTTGGGAGAGTGTAGAGAATAGCTCCACGTAACCTGACCGACCACTACGCTCGGGAACCATAAAGTGGTAAGTAGTCTGCGCACGATGTGGTTGAGGTGCAGAAGGGCCTGTATCGAAGGTCGGTACGTTTTATTGGATGAGTAAATCATACGTCCTAGCGAGCCGTGTAAGCAAAGGTGACGAAATAAGAAATGGGCGGTGACAACCTTTTCCTTTAAAATATGAATTTTAATCCGACAAAGTAGGCTACAATGCCATTGGTTGTTCCGAACGGTAATCTCCTCGTCCAGCGAACTTCTGCTAATGTCGGAGTTTCGGCAGCGCTGACGGGCGTCGGCACGTATACCTTCATCACTTGTTCGATCCCCGGGATCTGATCCATCAAGATCAACATCCCCCCACTGCTGCTGTTCAGCGAGAGCGCTTTCCCACTGTGGGACGACGCAGCCGAGGCTTCTACGGGTGTCGTCATCTCATACAGTATCGGTCTCAACAACGCCGCCCGTTCACCGTGACTTTTCTGACTATCCGTCATCGGCCACTCCCACTCCGTCTGTGCCACATTGTGCCTCCTCTGTAAGGGAAATATTCCGTCCTCAGCAACCAACCCCTTCCCACCTATTCCTTCCCATTCCTTGGTTGTGGACTATAGGAGGGACGAACAACAGGGACAATACCGACGACGTAGGCCTCGTTGCTCCAAAGGTGGGTGTTGACTACCTCAAAAGGGTTAGGTACTATTTCCAGTCTAAAGTTCCGTTCCTCATGTCTGTGTGCTACCTTAAGCAGAACGTATTGGATTGTCTAGTATTGTTCTTGTAACGACGTCGAAAGCGTCCTTCCATCCATGAGTGATTCGTCGCCCCCCGTAGACCCAACAGACACTCTCGCCGATCAGCGGGCTGGCTCAGGGATTGTCGTCCTCTCGGCTTCCATGCAACTCCTC
>JAMQPH010000466.1 GCA_023717605.1 Pyrinomonadaceae bacterium | reverse complement strand
GATTGGTCGGCGCGAGGTGTGCAAACGAATCGGCTTGCTGGGATCGGCGGTCATGCTTGCAGGGATCTCAAGCCTGGCACGGGCGATGACAGATGCGGAAAGGCCACCAAGCGGGGTGGAAGGGCAGGGGCTTCCTCAGCGTCAGCTGGGGCGCACTGGTGTCACGCTCCCGATTTTAGGGCTCGGCGGAGGGCACCTTCTGAACACGAGTGACGAGGAAGGGAGTCGAATCGTACAGGAGGCCATCGATGCCGGACTCACGTTTTTCGACAACTCATGGGATTATTCCAACAATCGGAGCGAAGCGGTGATGGGGAAGGCGCTGAACGGACATCGTCACGAGGTCTTTTTGATGACGAAGATGTGTACCCACGGCCGCGGGAAAAAGATCGGCCTGTTGCACTTGGAACAATCGTTGCGTCGTTTGGGCACCGACTACCTGGATTTGTGGCAAATTCATGAAGTCGGCTGCGACGACGATCCTGAACTCCTCTTCCGCAAGGGGGGAGCGATTGAGGCATTGGCCGAAGCCAAGCAGCAAGGGAAAGTACGATTCATAGGATTTACCGGCCACACGAATCCGGCCGTGCATTTGAACGTGCTCAAGTACGACTTTCCGTTCGATACCTGTCAACTTCCGCTCAATGTCTTTGACGCAACCTACAGCAGTTTTGAACGGCAGGTTCTTCCGGAACTTCTCAGTCGTGGAATCGCACCCATTGCCATGAAATCTCTCTGCGGGAATGGGAAACCGATCAAGCAAGGTATTCTGACGGTTGAAGAGGCAATGCGCTACGTGCTGTCCTTGCCGGTTTCCACGCTCGTGAGCGGCATCGATTCACGTGAGGGGTTACGTCAGAATCTGGCTATCGTCAGACAGTTTGTTCCCATGACGCAGGAAGAAATGGCGCAGCTTCGGCGACGGGTCTCCAGTCATGCGACAGAGGGACAATTTGAACACTATAAAACGAATGCGCTCTGGTCCTGTGACCGGCATGAAGCCGAAAGGCGTTTTGGCAGGCTCGAGCAAGCATAGCTTTGGTCAGGCAGATAGAGATCAAACCCTTGAAGAAGTGGAAGGGAAGCTCGCGAAGGCGATCAGCGCTATGGTCGGAGGAGTTAGCTCGATCATCTTGCTTCGTCAAGTCCGCGACGTTCGTGAAGCGTGAAGCGCAGGATGGAATGAGCGAATCTGCATTGTCGCATGCAAGATAGGTTTCGCGAGGAACGCGTTCTCGGGCGATTTCGTGACGAACCATCATGAATCATGCGGGTTAACGAGCCTTCTGCGGAAAATCCGGAGGGGATGGGTGAGCGGGAGCCACAGTCAAAGGTAGTTGGAATGGAATGTTGTCTAGCTGAAGAGGAGGGCCGAGGTTCATCGACGGACTTTGAGGCGGCTGCACGGTGACACGACGCTCCCCGCCCGGTGGATCGAGAATGGTTGTAACATTGCCCTCGTGATCCTTGTACACTTGCGCACCGCCCTCGGAACCCAGCGCTTGGGTTAAACGCTCATTCACGATCGGCGCCAGAGGTGGTTGCTCCTCCAAAGCGAGGAACATACTTGGCCATACCACTCCCACAATGGCGAGAAAGACGCCTGTCTTATACATAGTCACATTGTACTGCCGACTCGCGTCTGGATGAGACCCCCCTGCGTCCTACTTTTCTCTCGTCAAAACTCCAAAACGTTTCATGTTTTGCCTTTCACGTTTCGCGAGTTAAGGGTCCCCCTCCTAAGGTAGGATACCGCTTACATTGCCTGCCTCGGTACAATT
>JAMQPH010000462.1 GCA_023717605.1 Pyrinomonadaceae bacterium | reverse complement strand
CTCCACTCGCGGACCCGAGACCGCGATCCACCCGATGGCAACTCGCCGCCGCCCATGGGCATTATGTCGACGAAGCAAGAGATCCGAACCGGCTGATCGGTTCTTGGCTCATTCACCGTGAAGAGCTGATTGCAACCGGCTCAGATTATATCGCCCTCGGTCACTGGAATCAGGCGACGCCAGTGGGAAATGGCGACGTCAGCGCCTATTATTCCGGCTCCCCGGAATACGCCGGGACCGTTAACGTTGTTCGGCTACGCGTACACGGCAAGGTCGAAGTATCGCAGACTCCGCTAAACGGTTTGACAAAATAGCTGTAGCTCCCAATCCTGCGCTTCATCGTTTGATTCAAAAAAAGGTTCAGGCCCCTTCGATCACGGGATTTTTCGGTTTCTTCCCTTCCAGCACACGAATCACTTCTTCAGCTGCGCCCCACTCGCCGCGCTTCGAAGCTTCAAATGTGAGCGCCCCTATATGGGGTGTTAGGACCACGTTGCCGAGTTGAAATAAAGGATGGTTTTTCGGGGGTGGCTCATTTTCTACGACATCGAGCGCTGCACCGGCAATCTGTCTTTGCTTCAGCGCGCTCCAAAGAACGTCTTCCTTGACGATGCCACCGCGGGCGGCGTTGATCAAGTACGCCGAAGCCTTCATCAGCACGAGTCTCCGCTCATCGATCATTCCATTGGTATCCGGTGTCAGCGGGCAGTGAATCGTGACGACATCGGATTCCGCCAGCAACTCATCCAATCCCACCCACTTGCCACCCAAGGCGGTGACATGAGATTCGGGAATATACGGATCGTAAACGAGACAATCCATTTCGAACGCCAGCGCCCGGAGCGCCACTCTCGTGCCGATATTGCCCATGCCGATGATACCTAGGGTTTTTTCAGCCAGCTCAGTACCGATGAATTTAAGGTATTCGCTCCAACGATTTTCTTTCACAGCCTTATTCGCCTCGAAGGTGTGACGCACTAAAGCGATCATCTGGCCGAAGACCAATTCAGTAACTGAGACGGAATTGCTTCCGGGCTGATTCGTTACCCAGACTTTGAATTCTTTTGCGCCGTCGAGATCGACTCTTGACGGATCGACGCCAACGCCGGTTCGGGCAATGATCTTGAGGCGGCCGGCGCTCTTTTGCATCTGTTCTCTCGTGATCTTGCCTTTGCGGCTGATGACGGCATCGACCCGGCTCGCCTCCAACTCCCAACGCTCCGGTTCAACCCAGGGATTTACGACCACCAGCTCCACTTTCTGGCGCAACCATTTGAGCACATCGGGTTGGAATTCTTCTACCAAGATTCGTCCCAGCGGCATATTATGTTTGGTCCTTTCCTGTAGTAATAAGTGGTTCACGCTATACTGGACTTATTAGGAAAATAAAAGACATAACCTGCCCGTCTTACGTCCCTTGCGGTAGAAGCGCTGATATATTAATGGATGGTTGCTCGCAGTTGCCACTAATGAGTTGAAGAAAAGATCATGATGAAGCGGTCACAACGAGACAGTCCGATGATCTTAACACTGATGGTCGTTGTCTTGGGGCTCAGTTGCTTCGCTGCTGCCACTGCCTCGGCCGAGCTCGTAAGGACCGCTATTCCTCGCGCAACGGTCAACTACCTTTCGCTTCCTGTCGCGGAAGTGAAGGGATTCTTTCGTAGTGAAGGCTTAGAGAACGAAACCATCGTCATTCCCGGGACCACCGCTATTGCAGCGCTGGTCAGCGGCAACGTGGACTACAGCGGCGCCGGCGGCAGCGGTATGCGCGCGGCCGTGCGTGGCGCCCCCATCAAAGCCATA
>JAMQPH010000572.1 GCA_023717605.1 Pyrinomonadaceae bacterium | reverse complement strand
GCCGCGCATGGGGCTCAAGTAGTTGGCGCTGCCCGCGATCTAAAAAAAGCGGATGCTGCCGCGGACAGAGTGAGGAAGGAAGCAGCCGCTAACGGTGGTAGCTTCGAAGTCGTCGCGCTCGATCTTGCAAGCCTAAAGAGTGTAAGAGCGTGCGCCGAGGGGTTGCTAAAGAAGGGTGAGCCCTTCGACGTAATTATTGCTAATGCGGGGGTCATGGCGACACCGTTCGGTCGTACCGAAGATGGATTCGAAACTCAGTTCGGCACAAACCACCTCGGCCACTTCGTCCTGGTGAACAGGATTGAGCCTCTTCTCCGAGCGAGAGGACGGTTGGTTAATCTCACATCTGCAGGGCACCGCTTCTCGAATGTAGATCTCCAAGATCCCAACTTCGAACGGACTCCCTATGACCCATGGGTTGCATACGGTCGATCGAAGACCGCGAACATTCTTTTTGCTGTAGCCTTCGACTCGCGACATCGCGACCGGGGAATTCGAGCCGCCGCTGTCCATCCTGGAGGAATACGAACCGAGCTTAGTCGGCATTTGGATCCGGCTCAATTGCAAGAGCTCATCGATCAAATGAATAAGCAATCCGCGGCAGAAGGTACGCAGCCTTTCCAATACAAGACGATTCCTCAAGGAGCAGCCACGTCGGTCTGGGCTGCCGTAGTCGCCTCTGCCGAAGAGATCGGGGGACGCTATTGCGAGAACTGCAGTGTTGGGCAGATCGTCCCGGATGACAAATCCTTGAGCGTCAACAGCGAAGGCGTTCGCGCGTACGCGCTCGATCGCAAAGCCGCCGAGGCACTCTGGAGGAAGAGTGAAGAACTGGTTGGAGAGAATTTCTAACCGGAACAATAATCTGAGGTTGTGGCAGGCAAACACGATGATTTCTTCGACTCAGTTTAGATTCAGCAGCGCCGATGAATTGCAGATCGCGTGCGCGCGGTGGAACGGTCACGCGCCGGTCCGCGGTGTGGTCCAGATCGCGCATGGCATGGGCGAGCATATTCAGCGCTATGGCGAATTCATCGAAGCTTTGGTGTCAGCCGGCTTGACGGTTTACGGAAGCGATCACCGCGGTCATGGACTCACTGCTACACCCACAAAACAATTCGGGGATTTCGGTAATGGCGGCTTCGACTTGCTGGTGGAAGACATGGTTCGCCTGAGTCGTATAGCCAAAGACGAAAACCCAAATCTGCCGTTCATCCTTTTCGGTCACGGCATGGGTTCATTCGCAGCGCAACAATACGTGCTGGACCACAGCCGTGAGATCGACGGGCTGATTCTTTCTGGATCAGGCGCGCTAGATGGATTGGCGCGACTCGCGACATCAGCGCCGGCGGGAAGCAACGACTTGAACGCTAACTTTAAACCGGCGCGCACTCCGTTCGATTGGTTAAGCCGGGATACGGCAGCCGTTGAGGCGTTCATGAACGATCCCCTTTGCTTTGAGCTACTTCAGCCCAAGGCGTTCGCATCGTTTCTGGGAGCAGCGTCGGAACTTTCCGATCCGCTCCGGCTGCGCGAGATTCGCGACGACTTGCCGATTTACCTCTTCTCCGGGTGGGAAGATCCAGTCGGGCAGCAACTAGAAGGCCTTGCGCTTCTGATCCACCGCTATGAAAAGGCCGGTCTGTATGACATCTCGCACGATTTTTATAAGGGCGGCCGACACGAAATGCTTAACGAGATTAACCGAGAGGAAGTGAGAGAGCGATTACTTGCCTGGACGGCGTCCATTTTGGAAGGGCCGGCATATGGACCAAGGTCCTCGATCGCTGCATGAGTTACTTTCTGCCATCGATAGATTTGAAGGAGACGCAATGACAACCGACAACATTTTTTCCGGATTGAAAGTCGTAGACCTGGCGAGCTTCATCGCTGGCCCGGGCGCCGCAGTGATCTTGTCCGACTATGGCGCCGAGGTGATCAAAGTGGAACCGCCCACAGGCGATACGTGGAGAATCGGTTACAAGATCCCACCGCAACCACGCGCAAAAGACAATTATCCGTGGCATTTGAACAACAGAAACAAGCGAGGCTTAGCTCTTGATCTGAAATCAGCCGATGCCGCAAAGATTCTCGAGCGACTAGTCAAATGGGCGGACATTCTTATCGTTAATACACCCCATCCGGCGCGTAAGAAACTAAAGCTGACCTATGAGGATGTCGCACAATGGAATCCGCGGTTGATTTATGCCGACGTCACCGGGTACGGAGACAAAGGACCTGATGCCGATCTCCCTGGATTCGACATCACTTCATACTGGGCCAGGAGTGGTCTGCTCTCATTGACAAGAGATGCCGGTGCTCCTCCGACGCTACCCGTCGCAGGCAGCGGAGATCACGCCACCGCCGTGAGCTTGTATTCTGCGATTGTGACGGCTCTCTATCGCCGCGAAAAAACGGGAAAGGGTTCCTACGTAACAACCTCACTCCTTGCCTCAGGAACGTGGGCGGCTGCCGTCGCGATTCAGGGTGCGCTTGCTGACGCTACGTTCTACCCGCTGCATGATCGGTTGCAGCCACCTAACGCAACGTTCAATGTCTACAAAAGTTCGGACGACAATTGGTTCCTCATCGTGCTCACTCCCGACAAGTGGCCGGCCCTGGCGAATGGAATTGGTCGTGCTGATCTCTTGAGCGATCCAAGATTCGCTGATCCTGCTAAGCAGATGGCAAACTCCGCGGCGCTCACCGCAATTTTGGACG
>JAMQPH010000571.1 GCA_023717605.1 Pyrinomonadaceae bacterium | reverse complement strand
TCGGACACCAAACAGGATATCCACGGTCAACTGATCGAGACGCTCGTAAGGCAACTGCTTACCCGCCAGGTCCGCCCGGTCAAGTGCAAGCCCTTTAACTCGGTCTGCCTTGACGCGACTGTAACCGCCGAGAGGCTCGGTAAATCCCGCCGGCGTAGCATGTATCTCTTCCAGTAGTGCCTGAACCTCCGCATCTTCATCAAACTGCCGCGCCTTCTCTTTAAGAATCAGATAATTTCGCATACAACCGGCGGCGAATTCCCACACGCCGGATTCATCTTCACTGCGATAAGCGTGTGCATCGAAATGCCGAGGTCCTTCATAAGACTCCTCCAGCAGTTTCACCAAAAAGAAGAGGTTCTTGATCGACTCGGAACCGAAGCGTAGATCCTGATCGAAGCGCGGGCCTTTCTGATCATTCAAGTCGATGTGAAACAACTTGCCGGCTTCGATCGCCTGGGCCACCACGTGGTAGAAGTTGAGGCCAGACATCTGCTCGTGGCCGACTTCCGGATTAACACCAACCATGTCTGAATGATCCAGGGTTGCGATAAACGCGAGCATCGCGCCGGTGGTCGGCAGATAGATGTCTCCGCGCGGTTCATTCGGCTTGGCTTCGAGCGCCAGCTTATAGTCGTAACCCTGGTCCTTCGAGTATTCACAAAGAAAGTTGAGCGCCTCGCGATACCACTTCAATGCTTCGCGTGCGTCTTTGGCTGCATCGACCTCCGCGCCTTCGCGGCCGCCCCAAAAGACATAGATATGCGCGCCTAGTTCAGCTCCCAGGTCCATCGACCGCATGGTTTTTTGAATCGCATAGAGCCGCACACGCGGGTCACTCGACGTAAATGCACCGTCTTTAAAAACCGGATCGTAGAAAAGATTAGTCGTCGCCATCGGCACCTTCATGCCGTGGTCTGTGAGCGCCTGTTTGAATTCGCGCACGATGCGTTCACGCTCTGATGCCGTCGCGTCGATAGGAATCAAGTCGTTGTCATGAAGATTGACGCCATAGGCGCCCAGTTCGCTCAATCTCTTAACCATAGTGATCGGGCTTACACTCGGGCGCGTCGCGTCCCCAAACGGATCGCGCCCGCGATTCCCAACCGTCCACAATCCAAAGGTGAATTTGTGTTCTGGTTTCGGCTTGTAATTCTCTTGTGTCATTGGGTTTCCTTTATCAAGCAACCCTTACCGACATAAATTCAACGCCGGTTGAAGGTCGAGCTTTTTTTGAACAACTTAAGTCGATGATCAAATAGACATCATTCTCGCGCAGCGAAACATCGCGCACGGATAACGGATCACTTGGCAACCACTTCCAGCTTCGCCGTTTCGTATTTGACTGAACTTGTTCCCACCAGAATGTCGAACCAGCCGGGCTCGACTATGCGATTCATGTTCAGATCCAAAAATGAAAGTTTGTCAGGCGTGATCACAAACTCGGCGGTCCTGGTCTCGCCGGGAGATAGAGAGATTCGCTTGAAGTCCTTCAACTCCATGACTGGACGTGTCACGGAACTGACCAGATCGTGAATGTAGACCTGCACGATCTCGTCACCAGCACGCTTACCGGTGTTGGTCACCGTCACACTTACTTTTGCCTGCCCCGCCGGCCCGATCTGCGCCGGACTTACGATCGGCTTCGAGTATGAGAAGTTTGTGTAGCTCAGGCCGTAGCCGAACGGAAACAGTGGTTCCTTGTTCGCAAACAGGTAGCCGCGTTTCGCCGTGGGCTTGCGGTTGTAGTAGATCGGCAACTGGCCGACAGAGCGTGGCACGCTGACTGGAAGTTTGCCTGCCGGGTTGTAATCACCGAAGAGCACATCAGCGACCCCGACGCCGGTCTCTTGCCCGAGGTAAAACCCCTGGAGGATAGCTGGCACTTTCTCTGCAATGTAATTGACTGAAAGCGGTCCGCCGCTGATGAGTAGGACGACGGTCGGCTTGCCGGTTTCCAACACTGCTTTAACCAGATCGTTCTGCCGCCCAATTAATTCGAGACTATCGCGATCGCCCAGATGATTGTCAGCCCAGCCTTCTTTGTTTGTATCTTCGTTACCGCCTAAAACCAGTATGGAAACGTCGGCTGCTTTTGCTACATCCACCGCCTGCGCTATCAGCTTACCGTCTTCCGCTGGATCGCTGAGGTGCGAAGTATCGGCCCACCAGTTACCGCCTTCCTTCGTGATCTTGCAACCCTCGGCGTGGGTGACCTTTACTTTTCCGGCGACCTTATCAGTGATTCCCTGAAGCACACTGATTCCTCGTCCGGGCTCGTCACTGTACCCGCCAAGGTGCGCGCGGTCAGCATTTGGCCCAATCACGGCAATTGACTTGAGCCCGGTTCGATCGAGGGGCAACAGGTTGTTTTCGTTCTTCAAGAGAACGATAGACCGCCGCGCCGCCTCGGCCGCCAGTTCGCGATGGGCCTGCGAGTTCGTTACTTTCACTGTGCGTTCGGGATCAACGTAAGGGTTCTCGAACAGACCTAACAGAAACTT
>JAMQPH010000417.1 GCA_023717605.1 Pyrinomonadaceae bacterium | reverse complement strand
GATTGTCAGTTGCATCTTAACGAGCAGTGGTCTTCATACGATCCAGGCCTTTGACAGTTTCAATGGGACGTTTACAGGAGGATATAACCTTTACCTGCAGCGCCTGAACAATCCGGGCAATACTGTGTCCATCAGCTTTGGACAGACTGTGCCAGGCTCGATTGATGGCTTGGCTGACGTGGACACTTATACTTTCACAGCCAATGTGGGGGATAGAGTGTTGGTTCGGATGATGAGGTTTTGTCCCTGGGTGTGTGGAAATTCGTATTTTCGGTATCCATGCCTGAAAAATTTCTTCTTTTAAAGCCCAACAACGAACGATCTCGATGTGACCAAGGGCTACACTACCCCCTCATGCGGCCTTCGACAAAGTCACTTGCTTTACGTCTCGCCATCCGTCGATGCGCCGCATACGGATCTAACCACTGATGATCAACCCAAACAGCAACAGCTCGGCTGCCTGCGCACTCGGCAACGAGCCTTGGGTCTTCACTCTTCGGCGAAATTCCCCGTTGAGCCGCTCAATAGCATTGGTGGTGCGTAGCGATTTCCATTGGCTGTTGGGATAACGGTAAAACGTCAACAGCTCCTCTCCCGCCTCCTCCAAGCTTGCCACCACTTTAGGAGCAAGCTTCTTCCACTTCACAACAAACTCCCGGTATGCTTTCTTGGCCTCTTCTAATGACTTCGCATTCACGATGGTATGATAATCCGTTTTTACTTGCTCCAAAGCGTGCCGGGGTGTGTGCCGCTCTAGATTGCGCAGCTTATGCACCGTGCAGCGCTGGACTTCGATCCCCACCCAGGTCTTCGCCACCGCAGCTCTTAACCCTTTGTTCCCATCAATGATCGCTAGGCTCGGTCGCTTCAACCCACGGTTGGCTAACCCCTCAACGAACCCGCCCCAGCACTCACTGGACTCGCTCTGTAATAGCTCCAAGTCCAAGACCACCTTCTCACCGTCCGCTTTCACCCCCAAGCCGACCAACACCGGGGCCGAAACCACTTTGTTGGCGATCCGTACCCGCAACGCTATCGCATCCAGATAAACAAACACCGCCGACTCCGTCTTCAACGACCGCTCCCGCCACTGTGAAAACATAGCCTGAAGACGCCCCACTATCCGCGAGATCGCGCTCTTGGAAAGCGGAGAACCGCGCAAAAGTGGCGATAGGGCCCCGCGAATTCGCCGCCCGTTCGCGCCGCTGAGATAACAACCCAATAGCGCACTGTCCACCGACCGCGCTCGACGCTGATATCGCTCAACCAGCCTACTTCGCCATTCCTTCTCCTGATCCCCCTGGCTCAGCCGCGCCCGCGGTAACTCGATAACCGTCTGACCCAGCCCCGTGCTCATCGAGCGCTCCCGCTTACCGTTTCGGTACCCCCGTCGTGCGCTATTGCGCTCATAGGGCATGGCCGCCAACACTTCCCTCAGCTCCGCCTCTGCCAATGTCAAAATCACCTCCCGAATCCTTCCACGCAACGCTTCACTCAGCGGATCGGGTCCTAAAAGAGCTTCCCTTTGATCTAAAGATTCGATACTTTTCCTCATAGGCGTATTCCTCCTCGGTCTGACTCTCGCCAAGAGCCAGTTTTTGTTTTGGGATACCGAGAGAATACGCCTTTTCTATTTTTCCACCACGATCGGGACGCCGCCACGCGAACACTGATGTACGTTTATTCACAGCATCAGATGAACGCTGCAAACTTCATTCCCTACGTTGGTATGTTCGTTGGGGGATCCCAGTCTGAAAATACAAGTGTGACACTGAATTTTGATCAGGACTTAGTTCTCGTAAATTATAGTGCGTCCGAGGGCGGTACAAACATGGGAACCGGCATTATAAGTGGGCAGAAACAATAGCTCACAAGCTCTTACGAGTAGAACAATGGTGCACTCTACCTACTTTTTAGCAAGTAAATCGCCAATGCCGCCCTTGGGCGTGGTGGGTGACAAAATTTGATCTCTATCCTCCAGTAGACTGCTGAAAATGAAAAGCAGGC
>JAMQPH010000413.1 GCA_023717605.1 Pyrinomonadaceae bacterium | reverse complement strand
AACGCCACCCAGATTGAGCAAGATCTTTTTCTTGCCTTCCTCGGCTAGCCGGCGCGTCGTATCGCGCAAAGCCATGCTGCCTTCGCCCATTCTCACGGGTCCGTTCAGGTCGAGGATGGTGACGTCACCTGCTTGTCGTTCTTTCAGCTCAAGCTCTGCCATAACTCAAATCTCCATTAACTGTTAGTAAGTCGCGAAACCAGGATCTGCAAATCTCTGCCCTGCCTTATTTGAAACCGTTGAGAGCTTCGGACTCCTCCTCGTATACGTCAAAGACTGTGAGTAGTTTCGTAATAGTCAACAGGTCCTGGAGTTTTTGGGTGAGGTTTAGCAGCTTCAATTGGCCACCATCTTTTTCGATGGCGGTATAGCTGGAAACCAGTTCGCCGATGCCACTCGAATCGATGTAACCCACACCGGCGAGGTTCAACAAGATCTTCTTCTTGCCTTCCTCGAGCATGCGACGGACGGCCGTCCGCAGAGCCACACTACCTTCGCCTATCGTTATCTTTCCCTTCATATCAAGCACGGTCACATCTCCGGCGTGACGCTCTTCAATATTCAACTCAGCCATGTTACGGAATCTCCTTTATCGGTTAGCTCGTCTCTTGATCATGCGCACCGTGGTGCCGCCTGTGGGGGAAATCGACCAATCGACTTCGTCAAAAAAGTTCCGCATAAAAAAGATGCCGCGCCCGGAACTCTTGAGGAGGTTTTCTTCTTTGGTCGGATCTGAAATGGTTTCTGGATTGAACCCTTGACCCTGGTCGTGCACGCTGACTTCAAAAGAATCGAGGGAACTCTTTACATTGATCTCGACGAGTTTTGCTTCGTCGAGCTTGTTTCCGTGAATCACCGCGTTTACCAGGGCCTCACGGACGGCCAAATCGATTCCAAACGCGGCCTCCTCGTCAATCCCTGAGCGGGTAACGAGCTCGGCAACTGCGGTGGCAGCTTTATTAATAGCCTCAATACGGCTGGGCAACGTGAGTTCAATCGTCTCTATTGTCACTGGTGAAAGCATGGCCTGTCCAAGAGCCACTCGAAGGCTGACCTTGGTTGTGCTTTGGAACCACCAACAAGCTACCGGAAGTCCGAGGGTTTAACATGCTGGCTACCCGAATGTCAAGAAAACGCCCCGTAAGGGTAGTGTCCTAATCTCACCGTCTTCGGCAACTCCCCAACAATTCTCAAAAGAAGAGCGGCAACGCCTCTCCCAGCGCGTCACCGCCCTCTAAGAGACGGAATTACCCCTCTGGGCAATCTGCCCCAGACTCCCCAAAAGAGTTTGTGCCAATCGTTCCGTCGCTTACAGTGCCTAAAATGCTAATTCAGGCACTGATTCGTTTATTCAGTTTTCGCGCTTTATTTATGAGGAGAGATCGAACGGTTGGAGTCTACGCGGGATGAGAGCGGGCGTCAAAGGGCTAGGGGCGTCGATCTCAGGAGGCTTTCAAATTATTTCGATAAAGGTGGGTAGCGTAACGTCGGCTTTTGTCTTGTGGTTAACGCAGTAGGTTACGCATTTAGTCTGAGGCTGCTTTTCCCGTGCTATGTAGGTAGCGTTCGATAACTTCCGATTCGTAGTCAGCGGAGTGCTGACACTCTGAGCAACGCCAAGTGTACGTTGCAGCAACGGTCGTGGACTCGCCTCTGGTGAGATCATGGATAATGGGCTGGCGAGCGCCGCACTTCTCGCAAGTAATAACTAGATACCACTCCCCAGGGGAGCATTTGGACATAGGAGACGGCATGGGGGAGTACCCTCTAGTATGCTTTTAATCGGGAGAGGCTGCTTTTTATCTCATGGCGGGAGGGCTTGTCAAATTCTTTCGGGACAATGCGCGTGTCATACTGACGATTCTCAATCTTAGATTAGGACACTACCCCCCGAATTAGGTCATCCGTCGCAGTTGGTTCACGATGCCTGATAAGCGAAATCGCGCTAATAAGCATGACGACGGCTGCAAAGAGGTTGGACAGATTCGTGAAGTAGCTGAAGTAGTTGACTACGCCGAAACCGCCCTGAATGTGGACAACAAGCTGTGCGGAGAGGGGCGGCAAGAGTCAGCAGAGAGAAGACGAGCCGAAACGCAATGAGGATGTTCCGCCTATCATAGAATGACCCGAGCTTATATATCACAATGTTATAGTGGGTTTGCATAGACCTCGGACAAAGACGGTGCCAGAAAGCCCAGTCCAAGATTCAAGGCCCAAGCATTTCCTCAATTGTTCAGAACGATCCAAGAAGTTACACGAAATCTCACCAGGGAGTTTAGTTATGTTTATTGTGGTTTCGTGGATCGTTTACTACCTTTCAGTTAGTAGAATTGTTTCTGTACCTTTGTTGTCCAGCCTTCATGAGGTGAGGACTCACAGGGTAAGATTGGCGCGATGAAAATCACACCGGCTCGCCGGATCAGAGGGCGAGTTCAAGTCCCAGGCGACAAATCAATATCACATCGAGCAGCGATCATTGCCGCACTCGCAAACGGCACGTCACGGATCACAAACTTATCTCCCAGCGAGGACTGTGCCGCCACGCTTTCCTGTTTGCGAAAACTCGGAGTCTCAATTCAATCAGAAGGCAGCAGCGTGATTGCGCAAGGCGCCGGCGAGTCGGGTCTGCGCGCCTCCAACGAACCGCTCTACTGCGGCAACAGTGGCTCGACGATGCGAATGCTGGCGGGGGTGGTGGCCGGACAGGAATTCTCTTCGACTTTGACGGGAGATGATTCCTTATCTTCGCGACCAATGCAGAGGATCATTGAGCCTCTCCAATTGATGGGTGCTTCGATTGGATCGCAGAACGGAAAGCCACCTCTCACGGTCAAAGGCAGCAAGCCTCTGAATCCGATTCGCTACGAATTGCCGGTTGCTAGTGCGCAGGTGAAGTCGTGTGTGCTGCTGGCTGGGCTCAACGCCAACGGACGCACCGAAGTTATTGAACGAGAAGAAACGCGCGACCACACGGAACGAATGCTGAAGTGGTTTGGGGTGCCGCTGGAAGCGAGTGTGGCGGGCTCGATCTCGATCGATGGGCCACGGAGTTTTGCCGCCCGCGACGTTCATGTTCCCGGCGATATCTCATCCGCTGCTTTTCTGATCGCTGCCGCAGCCTTGTTGCCGGAATCGAAGCTGGACGTCGAGAATGTTGGACTCAACCCGACTCGCACGATGTTTGTATCGATGCTTCGATCGTTGGGCGTGATGATTGAAGTCACTGATGAACGTGATGAATGTAATGAACCGGTGGGTCGCATTCGGGTACAAGGAAACCTAAGCGATCAGCCTCCCACCCCGGTGGATTCGACACTGGTGCGTGGTAATTTGATCGCCCGACTGATTGATGAATTGCCGTTACTCGCGGTGGTGGGCACGCAGATGCCGGGAGGGATCGAGATTCGCGACGCTGCAGAGTTAAGACGCAAGGAGAGCGACCGCATCTCGACTACAGTGACGAACCTGCGGGCGATGGGAGCGGAAGCCGAAGAGTTTGAAGACGGTCTGAGAGTTCAGGGTCGCACGCAATTGCGCGGCGCGATGCTCGACTCCTACGGCGACCATCGCATCGCCATGGCTTTCGCGGTGGCTGCGCTCACCGCCGAAGATGATTCAGAGATCGCGGGAGCCGAGGCCGTGGGCGTCTCGTTCCCTGAGTTTTTCACTCTCCTGGAATCGCTCGTCGAAAGATAAAGGTTCAGCGATGACAAATGGAAAATGAGAAACGACAAATGACAAATGCCCCGATCGTCATCACCGGCTTCATGGGCTCAGGCAAAAGCACCGTTGCGCGAGCTCTCGCTCTCCTACTCGACTCACAAATGGTCGATCTGGACGGCGAGATTCTTAAACAGGAACAACGCTCAGCAAAGCAGATCATTGAGGAAGACGGCGAGCCCGCGTTCCGTGAGATCGAAACCCGTGTGCTTCGCGATGTACTCCAGAACAATGCGTCCGGAGTTATCGCGCTCGGCGGTGGCGCCTGGACCCTGCCTGGAAATCGCGATCTGATCACTTCGGCGGGCGGCGTCAGCGTCTGGCTTGACGCACCATTTAATCTCTGTTGGCAGCGGATCATGGCGAGCGATGATGTGCGCCCCCTCGCCCCGAACGAACAGGACGCACTCAGTCGCTATGCCGAAAGGCGCGCTGCTTACGCTTCCGCGGATTTGCATGTAGCAGCTACAGAAAATAAGACCGCAGATGAGATGGCTCTGGAAATCGTTACGGCTTTAGCGGGATGAAAGACAGACCCGATCCACGAAAACGACACGAACCGGATGCATGTTTTGTGTTGGTTCGTGTGATTTAGTGGATCGTTCAAACGAAGCAAGAGCGTCAGTTCGAGGTCAATATGGGCCAGAGTCGACAAGAGGCTACCGACGAAACCAGTCACGACGATAAGAGCTTGATCGCGGCCCTGGTCGGTGATGGCCGGCCGTTGCTCATCTTCATGGGTGTCAGTCTGATACTCTGCGGCGGCTTCGCCCTGTTCCTTTCCATCAACCAGCAGTTCCTGCCACACGACGTGCAGTTCCTGGGAATTACCGCGGAACAGCTCTGCGGCATCAACAATTGCCGCGTGGTCCATTTCATGTTCCATGATCGCGTGGCCTTTGGCGGGGCACTCATCTCGATTGGCGCGCTTTACATGTGGCTGGCGGAATTTCCCCTTCGTCAGGGCGAAGCGTGGGCCTGGTGGCTTTTCATTTTGAGCGGCGCTGCGGGGTTTGCCAGTTTCCTTGCCTACCTTGGTTACGGTTATCTCGACACCTGGCACGGCGTCGGCACCGCGCTGCTCGTTCCCTTCTTCATCATTGGACTCGCTCGCTCACGTTCACATCTGAAGCCACCAGCGGGTGTGCGCACGCTCATAAGTCCGGGAGCAAACGCCCCATGGCGATCACTCTTTGGAATCGGCCGCGCACTGCTGTTGGCGACGGCGACAGGGATGATCCTGGGCGGTCTGACGGTGATGACTGTCGGGATGACCCGGGTCTTTGTGCCGCAGGATCTCGAATACATGCGTTTGCAACCGGCTGAACTGCAGGCAATCAGCGCCCGGCTCGTGCCTTTGATTGCCCATGATCGCGCCGGCTTTGGCGGGGCCATCTGCACCACCGGGATCACGGTCTTCTTCTGTGTCTGGTGCGCCAGGCCCTCGCGGAGTCTCTGGCAGGTGCTCTGTTTCTCAGGCCTGGTGGGCTTTGCCGCGGCCATCGGTGTTCATCCGGTGGTGGGCTACACGGACCTGTTTCATCTGGCGCCGGCGATCTTGGGAGCGATTATTTTTGTCGTGGGCGTGGTCCTTTGTTATCCGGGCATGCACCAGCACAAGGTCCGTCTCTCCCGAGAACTTCCGCAGCAATTGTAGGGGTGTCCCTCCGTGGGCACCCCAGCGTCGCACGAGCACGGCCTGAGTTTGAGAAAATCCAGAGTAGGTTTTGCGCCAAGTAGAGTCGCGACGAACGCTGGGGCGGCCACAGAGTGCCGCCCCTACAATGTGTCGGTCGACGCCCATGGCTGGCGACGCAGCAAGGGCCCAATCAATAAGAGCACCGATGTAGAAAAGACCGGAGCCTTAGTTCACATATCTTGTCCTTAGCCGATGCCTGTACATGAAATTGAGAGAGAGGGTACACAGATCCCATCAGGGCCCCGCTGGTAGTTGACTACCAACGAGGCCCTGGCCCCCCGCAGAACGCTTCCGATTTGCCAGCCTCGCTATCGTCGAGAGCGGATCAGCAGGGATGGCTGGGGTGAGGAACTTGTGAAAGCGGACAATAAGTCTTCGCGTTGTTTCTGGCAAGCCAATTTCATTGGCGCTTCTTACTATCCCTTGGCCGATCCTTTCGGCCATTTGTCGTTGCCACTCTACTTACGTCGATGACCATGTTTTGCTTCCGATACTCGGTTGGAGTGACTCCGTGAATTCTCTTGAAGTCCCTGACAAAGTGGCTCTCATCGGTGAAGCCCACGCGCGCCATGATTTCCTTAACACTAAAGAAGGTAGTAACCAGAAGCGTCACCGCGTCCTGCATTCTTAGCGTCCTGAGGTAGCGCGCTGGCGGAGTTCCGGTTTCGGCCTTAAATAGATACCAAAGCCGAGTGGGAGAGAGGTTGACTGACTGCGCCAGCCTGCTTAAGGGAAGAGCCCGTCGCGGATCGTCTTTCATCAGGGCGATGACGGTGAGAACTCTTTGGTCCATGGTTGCCTCCCTAAGGAATACACCTTTGGCGACGTCGCACATACCTGCGCCACGCAACCGTCGAAAGCAGACAAAGCCGAAGGACCTTGTCGTGATCGGCCGCTATCCGGGCAGTATCTCTGGCCAGTGCCACGCTTCGCCAGGTGGCAAAGGCCTCTCTTAAGTAAAGCCAATGAGCAGCCTTGTTAAGTTCTCGCGCGGGCCGTAACCGATTCAGCAGTTTATTGATCATTGGGTATCCTTCGTCTCTAGAATCCGGTCTCTTTTGTTGCCTTGGCGCCCTCTTCGAACTAGAATGAAGCGGCTCCAAGTTTCGTACCGCTCTCACTCGAAGCTAAGCTACTCACAATTCCGTGGGAAGTCCTTAGAAGACCCTCAAAGAGTTATCAGAAAGTTCTTAAACCTTATGCAGGCTAGCAAAAGTTCTTACCACTTTGGCCCTTACCGCCTGGACGCGAGCCAGCGTGTCTTATTGCGCGACGGCAAGCCCGTATCATTGACGTTGAAAGCCTTTGACACTCTGGTCGCTCTGGTTCAAAAACAGGGACACGTTGTCGAGAAGGACGACTTGATGAAGCAAGTTTGGCCGGACGCCTGCGTCGAGGAGTCAAATCTCACACAGAACATCTTCACCCTGAGAAGAGTCTTAGGTGAAAGCGCCGAGGGTTTGAAGTACATCGAAACGGTTCCACGGCGTGGCTATCGTTTCGTGGCCCAGGTTGATGAAGTCTTGGAGGTCTCATCCACATTAGCTAAGACGACAGCGAGCTATCAAGCAATTGACCAGGCTTCGGATTTATCGGGCACCCGGACAACCCGGTTTCTGGCTGTGCTCCCTTTTGTCAACGTTAGCAATGACGCGGAAACGGAATACCTTTCTGACGGCATCACGGAAAGCATCATTAACAGCCTTGCCCAGCTGCCATTGTTGCGTGTCATGTCCAGGAGCACGGTCTTCCGTTACAAAGGCGGCGAGCTTGATGCTCAGCGAATTGGGCGTGAACTAGGTGTGGATGCCGTGCTGGTGGGACGTGTCCATTCATACGACCAGAAGCTGGTGATTGGCGCGGAGTTAGTGGACGTTGCCAATGGCTGGCAACTGTGGGGTGAGACTTATGACCGCGGCTCTGGGGCCATCTTTGAGGTGCAGGACGAGATTGCCAGACAGATATCGGGCGCCCTACGGCTGAAGTTAAGTGGAGAGGAGGAGCGCCGACTCGCCAAACGACATACTCGAAGCACCGAAGCATATCAGTTCTATCTCAAAGGTCGCTTCTATTGGAGCAAGTACACTAAGGAAGGGTTGCAACAGGCAATAGAGCACTTTCGGAAGGCGATAGACCTGGACTCGAATTATGCACTGGCATACGCCGGGATCGTGGACTGCTACTTGAGACTGGCGACAAATTACATACCTCCAGTGGATGCGCAGCCAAGAACGCTGAGGCTGCGAGCACCACAAAAAGATGACGCTATTCCTGACGCTCAATTCTTTCCGGGGATGTTCAAGATGCGCCAGGAATGGGACCGAAAGGCTGCTGAACGAGAGAGCAAGCGCGCCATCGAGCTTAAGTCCACCTACCCTGCCGCACACCAATGGCATGCAGCCTACTTGTTTTCAGCCGCTTTGTATCGGGAGGCCGCTGGCGAGACGGATGATGAGTGTCAGGTTGGGGACGATGGGTCAACTCGTAGGGTCGATGCACAGGTGTCAACATCTCTTGGCGCCGATCTAACCCCGGCTGAGGAGGTTCAAGTCTTCTGCACGGTCGCTCGCGAACAAATCGAAGCGGGCAACTTCGAGGCAGCGTGCGTCGTGCTTCAACGCTGGTGGACTATCGGAGAGTGGCCTAAGGTGAACGGTTTAGAGCCTCACTCCTCTGCGGATCTGCTTTTTACCACCGGAGCGCTAGCTGGTTGGCTTGCCAGTTCCAGGCAAGTACCCAAAGGACAGAAACACGCCCAGGCCCTCCTAAACGGATCGATTGCACTCTTCGAGCAGCTTGGACTTAAGACGCGAGGGGCCGAGGGCAGAATTGAACTTGCTTATTGTTATTACCGGGAAGGTCTGTTTGATCTAGCGCGAAGTACTCTCCAGGCAGCGATTCTGGTGTTATCTAACGAGGATGCCGACCTAAGGAGCATGGCCCTCATTAAGCTGGCGGGGGTGGAATGTCATGCAGGGCGTCTCTATGACTCTCTGTCACAGCTCGATGCGGCTGCCGAGATTGTAGAGCCTGCGGGCCCTTGGGCAACAGGTCGCTACAATTTGGAGTTAGCAACTGTCCTTAAGAACCTTGCAATAGCTGAAACGCGCGACGACCTCTTCGAACGAGCTCTCGGGCATTACCAAGAAGCTCTCTACGAATTTGAGGCTATAGGAAATCATCGTCTCAAGGCGATTGTAGAAAACAACCATGGCTATTTGCTCCTAAGTTTAAAGCGACTCTATGAGGCGGAAGAACGTTTGATTCTCGCCCGAAAGTTATTCGATGGACTTGATGATAAGGTCCGCCGCGCCCAAGTAGATGAGACTCTCGCTCAGCTTCACGTTGCAGCCGGGAGATTTGATCTTGCTGAAATGGCAATCTTGCGGGCAGTGGAAAGTTTAGGAACAGGCGGTGAGGAAGCGCTTCTTGCAGAGGCGTTGACTACCCACGGAGTGATCCTATGCCGTCTGAGACGCAATCGTGAAGCTAAGCGTGTTTTGGAGCGTTCAAATCGAATGGCTGAGAGTTGCGGTGATAGCGAAGGGGCCGGACGCGCGCTTCTCATTGTGATTGAGGAGATGTGTGAGGAGTTGGATGATAGAGAGAGACTCGAACTAGGGAACCGCCTAGACGTGTTGCTCGGTCATTCCCAACAGAGACTGACCCTTGAACGGCTTCGCAAGTGCCATGAACGTATCGCTAAGGCCCCGGTGGGTTACGATGCGCGGCCAACCGGTGGTAGTTAGGCGTTTTCCCCTACCAACCACCGGTCGGGACCAATATGTTTTGAAGAATCGTCCGCAATTTTTTAGTCCTAAACACACTCGCTTGGCGGGATGAACCCCTCTAAGAGATGCACATCGAGATGCATATCTCTAAACTCTCGTTTAAGCCTGATAGTTATCTGCGGCATATGGCTTGCTCCTTTCTGTAGTGCGAGCAGCTAAACAGCTGTTTTCTCGCCAAGTTGAACGATATTTGAAGTTTGGCCGGTCACGGGCTGACCAAATCAATCAGTCTGACTAACCGTGGATGTTTCCGAAGATGCTCACAAGAAGGTCGCTCACGAGGATACCGTAGATACCGTGGATGTTCCCGTTAGCGCTCACACCGTGGATGTTGCCGTTGGCGGATACACCGTGGATGTTACCGGCAAGAACTGTTGAGGAAAGTGAAATGGCCAAGGCCGCTGCGCAAAGGACTGATTGAATCTTTTTCATTGTGATACTCCTGGTAAATTTGAACGTTTGCCGGGGATAAGGTGGCTTGAATGGGGAATTGCTATTTGGAGGAGTTTTTCCTCATTCGAGCTAGCCTTGCAAATATCTGTTACGGCAGTTCTTATTTCAAAGAGCGTGCCGCAAGCAGGTGAAATTTAGTGAGGCCAACAACCATTTCTTAGACAACAACTTAACGCTAGAGAGGAGTCAGATCCAACTAGAGATAGCCAGAAGGAGAGATTGGCTACTGCGTAAACAGATTTCGATCAGTTACGCCCGCAACGTACCGTATCTCCTTTACTGACGCCAGTAAACTCATTTCAAATAACCAGCCCTGCCCTGTATACCACGGTGGCAGTGGATACTACGTATTCAGTATGGATGCCAAGGTAAAAACCCAGATTGAGCCTTACCCCTTGACCGTGAGCGAGCAGGTCAAAGCATGCTGCACGATTGCGCGTGAAAAGGTTGAAGGTGGGGATTATGAAGAGGCGTGTGCGGCCCTTCAGCGATGGTGGACCGTAGGTGACTGGCCAAAACACGCCGGGCTCGAGGACCACGCAGCTGCGGAATTGCTCTTCACAACGGGCGTCTTGAGCGGTTTGGTCGGAAGTATTAAACAAACGTTTGGAGGCCAGAAACCTGCAGAAAGCCTTTTAAACGGGGCCATCACCCTTTTCGAGCGACTTGGAGATAAAACGCGAGTGGCAGAGGCTCGCGTCGAACTGGCCTGGTGCTATTACCGGCAGGGACTTTTTGATCTATCACGAGCCAATCTGCGTTCCTCGCTCCAGGATCTTTCCGACGATGAACCAGAAATAAAGAGCATCGGTCTAATTCGACTAGCTGTTGTTGAGATTCATACGGTTCGCCTCCACGACGCCGTCGATTTGCTAAACGAAGCAGAGCGGTTTGTGGAAACGTCAGGAGCTTGGACCAAAGGCCTCTTTCACCTCGAATTTGCCGTTGCCCTCAAGGAGCTTGGGATCGCCGAGAGTCGAAGTTCGTACTTTGAAAAGGCCCAGGCGCATTACAGGGAGGCACTATCTCATTTTGAGCAAATTGGTAATCGACGGTATACAGCAATCGTCGAAAACAATCATGGCTACCTTCTCCTCACCCTGAAGAAACTGGACGAAGCGCAAGTACACCTTGAGCGGGCACGAGAACTCTTTGATGAATACGGCGACAGTGTCCGGCGAGCCCAGGTGGATGAAACGCTCGCGCAACTCTACCTCTCCTCTGAGCAATACTCACTCGCGCAGCGCTCTGTCAGGCTTGCGGTAGAAACGCTGGAAACGAGTGGCGAAGAGGCTCTGCTGTCCGAAGCTCTGACGACTCATGGTCTGGTGCTGTGCAAGCTTGGCAGGAAGCATGAAGCCAAACCGACTCTCGAAAGAGCATGGCGAGTAGCCGAGCGGTGTGGCGACGATGAAGGCGCCGGCAAACCCCTACTGATCCTGATCGAAGAGATGTATGAGCAGTTGGGCGATGATGAGCGCCGCGAGATCGGCGCCCAGGCCAGCCAGTTGCTCGCCAACTCCCAACAAGCTTCCACTCGCGAACGCCTGAAGAGTTGTCTGGAGCGCATCGCCGCGGCCCACGCTGAGTTTGAGCACGAGCGCGAACAAAAGGCCCACGCTGAGAAGATGGCTGCCCTGGGCGAACTTTCCTTTGGTGTGGCCCACAACGTCAACAACACTCTCACCGGAATCCTCGGCCGGGCGCAGCTCCTGCGGCGCACCAACGATCCCGAAAAGATGTCCACCGGCCTGGACATGATCATCAAGAGTGCCGACGACGGCGCCCAGATCATTCGTCGCATACAGGATTTTGCCCGCAAGGCGCCTAGCCGTGAGTTCGAAGCAGTTTCCGTGGCCGACCTGTTGAAGGACGTCTCCGAAATGGCCCGCCCGCGCTGGGAATCGCGCGCCGAATGCACAGCCATCAACTTCGCTCTGTTTGCGGATTCTCAGGCTTTCGTGATGGGCGATCCTGTCGAGCTGCGCGAAGTGCTGGTAAACGTGATCTACAACGCGGTCGACGCCATGCCCTCCGGAGGCGCGATTCGCATGAGCGCCCAGGAAGTGGACGACCGAGTGATCCTGAAGGTCACCGACACGGGCACGGGCATGACGCCGGAAGTGAAGTCGCGCTTGTTTGATCCATTCTTCACCACCAAAGGCAAAGCCGGCACCGGCATGGGCCTGGCAGTGAGCTTCGGTATCATCCGCCGGCACAATGGCTCGATTGAAGTCGAGAGTGAGCCGGGCAACGGCACTACGTTTTTGATTGCGCTTCCCAAGGCCAGCAACACTCAGACGCAGGGCAAGGCTTCAGTGTCTCGCGCTTCAGTATTCGCGACAGGTAGTGACCGGCTCCGCGTGCTGGTAGTGGACGACGAAGCGGTGGTGCGCGAGGTGCTGAAAGAGTCCCTGGAGAACGACGGGTGCGAAGTGCTGGCGGCCGAAAGCGGCGAGGAAGCCCTGAAACTCTACGACGACAATAAAGGCCAGATCGATTTGGTGTTTACGGACATCGGCATGTCTGAGATGAGTGGGTGGGATCTGGTTACGGCCATTCGCAAACGCTCGGAGACGATTCCGATGGCGATCGTCAGCGGCTGGGCTGAAGCTATCGGTTGGGACACGCGCAATGCGGCGAAGGCTGATTACGTCATTTCCAAGCCGTTCGATATTGGAAAGATATCCGCGATCGCGAATGAGATTGCCGAGCGGAAGAAGACCGCGAAGTTTCCGAATTAGCGTACTAAGTTAACTCACCTGCCGGATTCGTCTCGCGTCATCAAAGTCATCTAATACTCACCATACTCGCGATCAGCTAGGATCCGCCGAGCGTGAGCTTGACCAATGGCTTCAGAGGTCTGTCCATATACAAGCACGCCTCGGACTTGATCACCTCGGCCAGCCAGCGACCGTCATCAGGTGCCGGGGATGCACCGTCCAAGTGCGTGGGTGACAATAATTCCCGCCTTCTATACGCTGATCTCAGGTGTTCTTGATCGACTTCCAATGCGTCAGCCGCTCTGCGATCAGCTCCGCGCGTTTCCGATCGTCGCGTCCGTCCATGATGCTCATGTCCTCTGGATCGGCGCGCCAGTAGACACCGGCCGTCCGCGCGTTCACTCTCGGGTGCGTGTCCGCATGAGTCGTGAAGTATCCGGACGCGCGCTCGGCCGACTCCATCCGGATCTCCCCTGTCCCGTCCAATTGCGGCGCGTTCGGGTTCAGCGGCCGTTCTCCCTTCCAATAGTAGAAGATGCCCGAAGACTCCTTTCTCTCCTTCACCGCTTCGCTCCAGTATCTCGCTGACAGGCTGCCATCCTCTTGCCATGAACGGCCGGTCAACTCCAGCGCGCCGTCGCGGGCCCGCGAAATCCTCAGAAGGCTCACGGCGGAAGGCTCCCGAGCGGTGAGCTCCGTCAGGAAAACTGCCACCACAGGCCTTCGATACGGGCAACGCGGCCCTCGTTCTCGATCGCCTTCCGGAGCTTCTGGTTAACGACTCTCATCTCGGCCGGGGTGGTCGCTTCGCCGTACCGTACGCACGTAAGGCCGAGGAGATCGCTGGGAAGCTTCGAGCCGCTCGCATGGAGGATGAAGGTGCGGCGCATTCCGAGGACTCCGCCGAAACGGCCGGCTTCGAAGACGACATTATCTCGCGGAGTAGCCTGGCCGGATTCGGGGGAAGGCGATGCGGGCGGGCTGTTAGTCGTCCAGTCGTCCTGAGCGAACACGATTGCTGCGAAGTCGACTTCATGCGCAAGCTCAAGGAGGCGTTCGAGTGTGGTGGTCCCAGGATTGAAGGATGTCGTCCAGGGTTCTACGTGCGCGCAATCTTCGAGACCGCGTGTCAGTGCCTGGAGCAGCTTCTCCTGCTTTCCTGATGAGCCTAGGAAGATGCGAGGCTTGTTCATCCGTTCCTCCAGATAGCAGATTGGCCGCGCCCTTGGCCGTTGCCGGTGCGCCCCGATACCGTAGCCCGAGAGACAGTGCACACACCGGTCATTTTGTAGGAGTGGCCTTGTTCGGCCTAACGCTGCGGTTGAGCGGCCGCCTGAGTTCTTTATCCTAGGAGACTAGCTGATGGGTGGTCGGCTCCAACCGCTTGTTGGGTTTCGCCTTACCTATCCGGCGGCCATTTGTGACTGAGAACGTACGCCCTGGCGCTCTTCGCGGTACCGATACTCCGAACGAAATCCAAATTGCGCATCGCCCACAACCGATGGGACGTAGTGATACGTTTGGAAAACGAGCCATACTCGCTAGATTCAATTATTCGGAGCTCGTGAATTGTTCTGTCAGCGTTCTGGCACCACGACTGTCCGTCTCTCTCTGTTAGCCAAGCGTCCGGCAACCCTTCCCGATTAGAGCAAAGGAGCCGATCAACCACTTCTTCTCTATCGTCAGCAAGGCCGCTCATTAGCGCGGCTTCATACAAGCGATGCCATTTCTCATCAGTCGACAGCGTCGGAGCGACTGCACTTCTCATAGAATGCCACTGAAATTTCGTCCAAATTTTATGTGCAGTAACACCCAAGGTGAATGCCAAAACGCCGATCACCATTCTGATATATATATGTTTCATTAGAAAACTCCTCGAAATCTGCGCAGAAGCCCAACTGTCTAATTGAACCGCCTAACGGCCGTGTTGAAAAGCGTCTATTCGGACGCATAGTACGCGCAGTACATTAGTTTCCCAACACATGATGGCGTCTAGTTATGGAAATCAGACCCGGTCGCTACCGAGGCTGTGTGAAAACTCAAATTGATTGGGTGGGCCTGAGAACGTGGATTGCTCAACTACAGAACAGGAAGTGGTAGCGACCTGGCTGTTGGGAGTTCACTCAACCAAGTGGCCAGATCACAAGCGGAGTCTGTCGCAACGGCCAGGTTGCTACCGCTTCCTGTTCTGTAGTTGAGCGGACCGCCTCGGTTCTGAAGTCAACGGTTTCATCAACCAGCCACGATTTCATCGCGTAACAAAAGTAGTTGCTACCGTCACCCACCCGCTAGCCGCTCGCGGTTCTGACTAGGCGCTGGCGCTGAGGGAGTGGCGTTCGAGCTTGAGGTAGAGGCCGCGTCGAGTGAGGCCGAGTTCGCGGGCTGCGCGGGAGATGTTGCCGCCGTGTTTGCGTAACGCTTCGGAGATCATCCGGCGTTCAACTTCCGCCAGAGCGTCGGCGAGCGTTTCATGCTGGCTGCATGCGGACATTGATCCGAGCGTGGCTACCGTTGCCGGAGGCGATACTGGAGAAGAGGTACGCTTCAGCTCGGGCGAGAGTTGTTCAGGAGTGATGGTGGCCCCGTCTTCGGCACGGGCCACAATGCGCTGAATCTCGTTGCAGAGCTGGCGCACATTGCCCGGCCAGTCGCCTACCATCAGCAGATCCACCGACTGCGGAGTGATCTGAATATCCTTCCTTCCAAACTTCGACGAATAATGGTTGATGTAGTAGTTAACTATCGTCGGGATCTCGGAACGACGTTCGCGCAGCGGCGGGACGCGCAACCTGATCACGTTCAGGCGGTAGTACAGGTCTTCGCGGAACCGGCCCTGGGCCACCATCTCTTCCAGATCCGTATTGGTGGCGGCAATGATACGCACGTCGACCTTGGCAGGTCGCTGCTCACCCAAAGCTTGAATCTCACCTTCCTGCAAAAAACGCAACAGCTTCGGCTGCAGGTCCAAGGGCAGGTCGCCGATCTCGTCCAGGAAGAGTGTG
Organism: Pyrinomonadaceae bacterium; assembly: GCA_023717605.1. Lineage (GTDB taxonomy): Bacteria > Acidobacteriota > Blastocatellia > Pyrinomonadales > Pyrinomonadaceae > PSRF01. Next base: position 6,481 of record JAMQPH010000413.1, on the reverse strand, counting down.
CCGCCGGCGGCGGTGCGGATGACACCCTGCGAATCCGTAACCGCACCGGTAAACGAACCGCGTCGATAGCCGAAAAGATAGCCTTCGGAAAGCTCCTTGGGCACTGCAGTGCAGTTGAACGGTACAAAGACTTTGGCGCGACGCGACGAAATGGCATGAATCGCCCGCGCTACCAGCTCTTTGCCGGTGCCCGATTCGCCGGTCACTAACACGGTCACATCAGACGATCGGATCTTATGCACTTCTTCCACCAGCCGCGTCATCGCCGGGCTCGAATGGATGAAACCAGGCATTAAACTTGTGCCGGCAAGTTCTTCCGGCTTTTGTGTTCCCGTGGCTTTCTGATGACCCGCGCGCAAAGCGCAAACGTCCATCACCAAACCAACTACGCGCAGCAGCGGTTCCATCGACATACCACCCGGCAGCTTGGCCCGGCTGCGCGGCGAAATGTAAAGAGTCGCCGGCGGAGCACTGGATGATTTGAGCACGGTGATAGACGCGTCGTGCTTCTTCGCATAGTGCTCGCGACGTTCTTCGGTGTCCAACTGATCCAGATCCTCGGCGATCCGTACGCTGTCCGCTGGGGTACAGCCGTGGGCGATGACCACGCGTGGATGATGATGTTCGCCTTGTTCGGTGATCAGCACGCGTTGGGCGGAAGTCTCCTGGCGCATGATTGCGGCCAACTCGCGCAATAGTAGTTCTCGCGAGGCCACTGCTTCCGCCAGACGCAAGGTCAGGAGTTGAGTCAAAGCCGAATGTTCTACATTTTGAGTAAGTGTAGTTTGATCGAGATGATCGATAGCTTCTTCAACGCGAGTGAGATCTACTCGGGCTCCGAGCTCACGGAACGTGTTGCGGGCGCGCGTAAATTGTTCCATCGCGCGGTTGGGCTGAGTTGCGGCGTAGGCGCGACCAAGTTCATAGTAAGCGCGGGCCGCGCGATAGCGATCACCGAGCATATCGAAGACTGAAACGCTGCTGCCGAAGTGTTGGGCTGCCGCGCTCGCGTCCGATTGCCCCAGCGCCAGCAGGCCTGCAAGTCGATGCGCCTCGCCGGCAAACCCGAGGTCAGCCGTGGAGTCAGTCACTTTCTCAGTCACAAGATGAAGTTCTGCTGCTGACTCATCAAACTGACGACTGCACAAATGTGCTTCCGCCAGCAGCAGACGTGATTCGCAGATAGCCTGGCGATCGCCGATGATCTCCGCCAGATCGAGGGCTTGCTTTCCTTGTGAGAGAGCTTTTCCGGGATCGTCCATTGCCAGGTAACAACGCCCGAGGGTGCGCAAAGCCTGCCCTGCATACCACTTGTTCCCGTTCTCGGTCGCCAGAGTAACTGCTCGCTCGAGGTAAGACTTGGCTTCGTCCAGATCGCCGCGCAACATGTGCAGCTCTCCGAGCGAGTCGAGAATCATTGGCACCTTGGCGTCCTGCTCGTCGACTTCTGAGGCGAGCGCGAGAGCGCGCTCCAGCGCCTCCTGGGCCCTTTCCCATTGCCCGATCAGAATCAGGTTGATTCCCAGATTGTTGTAGCCATCCGCAGCGCTGGATTTGTGATCGGTGCGTTCGTAATACGAGATGGCCTTCTCGAGATAGCGAATGCCGTCCAGTGGACGTTTGAGAAACCAGCACGCACCGGCCATATTGGCGTAGATCTTCCCAAGCAGATAGCTGGCCGGATGATCGCCAACCAGCTTGAGCGCCTGCTCGAAATTCTCGAGACCGGCGGCGTAGTTTCCTTCCTGAGTGTCCGCCAGAGCCACGCCGAAGTAGGCTTCGGCAAGCCCGCGCCATTCGCCAGTCTGACGGAAGTGTTCCAGGGCCCGCTGACCGTAGTCGCGCGCAATGGGATACTCGCTGATGGTCCGATAGATTCGCGCGAGCGCAGCGTAGATTGGGCCCAGTTTGGCTTCCGCACCGCTCTCGGAATAATCGCGCAACGCCGCCTTGAGAATTGCGATCGCCTTGGGGTGATCTCCGTTGTAGTTGTAGGCGAGCCCAATCTGCACGCGCAGGGATTGAACCGCCTCTTCGTCGAGGCCGGCACGTGACTCGGGGGTCTCGTACATTGCCACGGAAGCCAGCGACTCGCGGTAATGGCCTTGCATCTCCAGGGCGTTAGCGAGTGAACAACGGGCGAGCGCCAGAATAGTGGGACTTTTACTCGCGGCAGTGATCAACGAAGTGAGGCGAGTGCGAGCTTCAGTGGAGAGTCCCTGATCGAGAAGCGAACGGACCTGATCCAGCTCTTTGACGAGGGAAGCCTCGGAGGGGCGTTTTGAACGCAGACGGACGCGCGCGTCTGCGAGATCGACCACACCTCGCGCGCCTGGGGTCTCTTCTGTCTTCGGGTCAGAAGATCCGGAACCTGCACGCTTAGCCATTTAGTCCTTCATAAAAGCCCAATGGGTTACGCTTTTCACTATTTGAGCTCGGGCCTGGTAGGTTGAAGGTCGGGCCACGCTACCACCTTCATTTTGGCCGTGCACTTGTTTATCAGTTAAACAATGTGGAATGTAACACATGCGTGACAGGTCGTCCACAGTCATTTGCTCTGGGTTCGTGGCGAATAGAAACGGGAACAAAGCGCATATAGTGCCGCGATTCAAGTATTTAGGCTGCGCTGCCGTGGCCTACTTAATACTTGGCTGGCGTTGCGATCCAAGAGTGAACTGTATGGCTACTGTTCGCCTACCAACCGAGCGCATTACTGATTGGCGATCCTTTCATGAAGTGTGCCGGGAGGTGTTTGGCTTTCCTGACTTCTACGGAATGAACATGGATGCGTGGATTGATTGTAAGTCGTACCTACGTGAGGATGCCGGGACACGGTTCCTTTTGGCAGAGGGCGAAAAGATGTTCATTGAGTTAGAGTCCGCAGATGATCTCAGGTCCCGGTTGCCGGAATCCTAGTGACTTGTGCAAATAACGAGCATATCTTCTCTACAATTTGAAGGAGTGCGAAATGAGGAAATTGACGAGCTACTTTCCTGCTGGCCTGCTCTTCGTCTTCCTTAATCTTGCAAGTGGATCGAGTCTACATGCACAAGACGCTAACCCATGTGACACACCCAACAATCTCCCTCAATCATTCTTTTGAAGTTCCCGAAGGGCCCGAAGGAAACTGGTCGGCTGATGTCATCCCAGATACTTGGCAAGCCAGAGATGCCCAAATTCCTGTGGTCGTGGCTATGGCGGGTTCCATTCAGGGCAGGATAGGACACAGAGGGGTGCGGCTTGGGTGTGGGCTTTTGAAGAACCGCACGCTTAATCCCGTTGCGGCGGTACAACTTCGATGGATAATTGCGAGAAGACAGGATCGAGCGACGATCGCGCAACAAGGCTTCACGCCCAATACAGCATTGCTCTCAGGACACACACCATACATCGAGTTACAGATTCCGAAGGAAAATATGAGGAGGACGGATTTCGCCGTCATCAACTTCGTCGAAATTGTCCGGCCTTTGCTTAGGGGCGGGAGCCTCAACGGCGAGTACGTGATTTATGTAGGAGTAGATGAAGTTCGATTTGAGGATGGGTCGCAGTGGAAGGCTAAAGGATTGCCGGAGCAACCATCGTCTAACAACTCATTTCATTCTTCCGAATACAGGAGAAGGTCGTCGTGAAGCTTCTTTTCGTCAGCCTCATCATCTACGGGTCTTTGCTTCCATGCGCACAGTCGCCGCCGCAGACCTTGCCGACGCCGGCTGGCGTCACGGGCAACTTGAAGCGGCACGAGAGATTCACTTCAACGTATGTGGATCCGCGCAACGTTGACGTATGGTTGCCGCCGGGTTACGAGCAAAACAAGTCAAGGCGATTTTCAGTAGTCTACATGCATGACGGCCAGAATTTGTTTGACCCGAAGCTTTCATTTATTGGAGTTGATTGGGGCATTGACGAAACGATGACGCGTCTCATTGGCGAGGGGAAGATTCGTGAAGCAATTGTAGTCGGCGTGTGGAATACACCGAAACGAGTTCTCGAATACCTGCCGCAAAAAGCCATGGTCAATTCAACTTGGCCGCTCAAGGGCATTCCAGCGTTAAGGCTCGACCAAATTGTTTCGGACAATTACCTGAAGTTTTTAGTTACCGAGTTAAAGCCGTTTATTGACTCTACATATCGCACTCGTGCCGACAGAAAAGATACTTTCATCATGGGTTCCAGCGCCGGTGCGTTGATCTCCGTCTACACCATAGCCGAGTATCCGAACGTTTTTGGCGGCGCCGGCTGCATTTCGACGCACTGGCCTGTGGGTGACGGTATTGTGATTGACTATCTCAAAGACCACTTGCCTGATCCAAAAACGCACGAGTTCTACTTCGATTTTGGAACGGAGACGCTGGATGCGGGGTATGAACCGTATCAACGAAAAATGGATGAGCTGATGCGAAAGGCCGGATACAAGGAAGGAAAGAACTGGATAACGCGGAAGTTTGCCGGCGACGAACATTCGGAACGAGCGTGGCGTAAGAGGGTTGACGTGCCGCTGATTTTTTTTCTGCACAAGTGACAGTGGTGGCAACAGTTCAGAGTTCGAGCTTTAGCTTGTCCGCACCGTAGCCGCAACCTAAAGGTTGAACTCTGAACTTCCGGCCTCAAAGGAGTCCTTCATATGCGTTCCGTTAGTTCAGTTATCATGGCTGTTCTCGCCGTGGGGGTGATGTCTTCCGCCACCTCTGTACCTGCGCAGTCGAGCCGTTCTAAGGCCGCAATCTCACGTCAGGTATTTAACGAACTTGCGGTAAAGGACGACGAACTCTTTGATACTATTTTCACCAAGTGCAACGTCGAAAGACTGGGAGAATTAATAACTGAAGACTTCGAGTTTTATCACGATAAATCAGGTCAAGTTGCAAAGTCCGGGAAGGAGTTTGTGGACTCAATAAGAAGCATGTGCGAGCGACAAAGCAAAGGCACAGACTATCGAGCCCGACGAGTGCTCGTAAGAAACAGCCTCGCAGTTTACCCTCTCCATAACTATGGAGCCGTTCAAATGGGTGTCCATCGTTTCTATCCGCTGATTAAAGGCAAGTCCAACGAGGTTGCCAATTTCACCCATCTTTGGAAGAAGGAAAATGGAGAATGGAAACTTGCGCGCGTGTTGAGCTATAACCACAGAGACTTCAAGTGAAAGCGACTGCCATTTTTAGCTTATGTGATCAGTTAAGAGATTTCGAACGGAGGAGACATCCGGATGATCAAAGGCAGGGACACCGCTCTTTCCATAGTGCTCCTCGCTATTTGCGTATTGGGCTGTAGTAAGTCTTCACGACAAGCAAACCCCAATTCATCGAATCAGCCCGCAAAACCTGTCGTCCCGACCGTTAAAACCAACGCTGACGGCACGATTCCTTCGGGAACAGGCGTAGAAAAAGAGAAGCCGGCTCCCGGGAAGGCTAACGTCCAGGGCAAAGCCTTTTTCAATGAAAAACCAGCTGAGAATGTCGAAGTAAAACTGTGCGAAACATTCAGTCGGTTCGGGAGCGGGTGTGGCGGCGAGACATTCACCACTCGTACGGACAGTCAAGGCCAGTACCTGATCAAAAACGTACCGCCCCGCATTTATGAAGGTTTGACGGTGAAAGTCTTCAATACAAACTATTACGTCTTCGCAACCTCCGGGATAGTCCAAACGGCGAAGTACAAGATCGAACCAGACCAGACGTTTTTCGCGCCCGACACAAATCTTTTCAAGAACGACTTGAAACTTGTGAGTCCGAAGGCGGGCGCTAAGACTGACGGGAATAACATAGAAGTGAAATGGGATTCTTATCCGGACGCTGCCTATTATAAGTTCAGCATCTACGCCGACACCGACACCGGAGCTAAGCCTGAGTATGACTTCATTAAGAGGCGAGTCGATGGGCTTTCTTTCGTTCTGGATAAGCCGCTTTCGCCTGGCACATACACTTGCGCAGCGGAAGCCTATAACGGCAATGATATAAAACTCGCTCAGAATTCGGGTGATATAAAGTTCACCGTCAAAGGCGAAGCGACGAAATAGTCAGTCTTTAGTCAATTGTCCGTTGCAGTATGTACTTTGTGCTTGGTGCTTTGTGCTTGGATGTGATTAAGATTGTCTCCTGCGCCGAAGCTCCCTATGTCAAAGTACAAAGCACAACGCACAACCCACTAAGTTCCAAGCACTAACAACTAACATACGTCAAGGGTGGATAAGCTATTCTTCAGCGATGAGGAGCATAACCAGCATGAACGCGCCTACTCGTAGACTTTCAATCTGCTTCGCGGTCCTTATGATTTCGGTTGCCATCGTAATCTTCGGGAGTGCTGCTTCCCCTCAAAGGCTGAGCAGCGCAGATCCGCCCAAGGCGCAGGAGAAGTTGCCTGTCAAAGACTTCACACACCCGCCGGAGAAACCGCACGATCCGGGCGCACTCTATTTCAGTTTTGATCAGCTCGACTACTATTACCGCGTGCCAGGTGAATTCACACACCGTCTTACCGGCGACCA
>JAMQPH010000412.1 GCA_023717605.1 Pyrinomonadaceae bacterium | reverse complement strand
CGCCAGTTTCTCGAAGTCATGTGCTGGACAAGATGGAAATGACTCCGCCAATCGCCATCAAGGCAAATGCCGATTCCTGCACCAACTGCCATTCCCTGACTGGCAGCACGGAAACTAAATGCGCCGTGTGTCACAACACAGAGGCGTTTTCGCCGACGATCATCAAACCACACGTTGCCGCGGGCATTGGATGTGTCTCCTGTCACGCGGAGCATCAGGGTTCGGAATTCAATCCTGCCATGGCGGCCCTCGCCACCTGCACTGCTTGCCACAATGATGCGAACCAGAGCGTCTACAACGGCCGGCAGGTCAGCACTCCGCACGGCGGCACGGTTGGCTATCCTGTGGTCAATGAAAAATGGACGTGGGACGGACTGGACGACGGCGACTGGGCGTTAAAAAAGATCGAAATCGCCCGCTTGCCCACTGATAGCGATGATCAATGGCGCAGCAAACAGTTTCACGCCCTCCATGTGCAACGCGTCCGCAGCGGAACGGGGATGCGGGGAAACCTTCAAGGTGAACTCTCCTGTTCCAGTTGTCATAAAACCTTCAATCCCATCGATCGCACTACTCCGAAGACAACGTGCGGTGAATGTCATAACGGAAGAGTTGAATCGGAAAGTAATCGCGTGCTGATCGCCAAAGACAAACCCAACTGCACTTCGTGTCATGTGCAGCACGTTAAAGACAGCAAACACTGGAACCCATCTCTTTTGGCGCATGCCGGCAGCAGTAGATGATGAGTGGGAGGGTTCATTTTTCAATTGTCATTTGACAGTTCTCATTTGTCATTGTTCTGATCTCTTTTCGTGTTGATTCGGGTTACTCGTGGATCGCGTGCTTAGCCGAGGGATGAAGAACGATCCACGAACTCACACGAACTCACACGAACTGACACGAACAATCAGCCACAAATGGCAAGTGAAAAAATGACGAATGAGAAATTGTCAAACGAGATATGGAAAATGCTTTGGCCTAACTGGACCTAGCCATTCGCCATTGCTAGCTCACGGGTTTATGGCAGGGCACGCAATCATTCGATCCAGAGGCTTTCCCCTTAACCGCCGGACGTGCTGCAATTGCTTTGTCGTGACAGATGTTGCAGTTGAGGTGATATGCAACTTCGTTGTTCAGCTTGGTGGGCGCGGGTTTGTCAGGGTAAGTTATCGTCGGCATTGGTGCGCTGTCATCGCCCGCCTGCAGATGACAAGTGCGACAGGCCTTAACAGGTTTCGAGTCAGCCGCCGCCAAGACTGCGGCAGTCAACACCATAGGTCGTTCGCCGGTTTTTAACGGCGGTTTGAGTCCCGCGGCCGGCTGATCCGTGTGATGGCATTCAATGCACGCCAACACACTCTTGCCGTCAATGCTGTAATTCTTGGTTGAGTGATTTTCGTGATTGAACGGTACCTCTCCATACTTGTCTGACTGACTATCCTTTCCCAGCACAACTTCCTTGGGCTGAACCTTGCTCTCCTTGGGAGTGTCCTGTAGGGAAAACGCAGCTTGGCTTCCAACCACAAACACTGCTGCACAACCTAAGATCGCAATCAGTGAAACAAGTATTCTATTCATTGAAAATCCTCGGAATCAGACCTTCTACGACTGATAGTTGGGGAGGTGTTAGGGCGGATTAATCTTAGTGAGGCGTCAGGGAAGTGTCAACGATTTGTTCCTGTGATGGCGAGCCCTAAGGTAGGCGCGGCTTTGCCGCAACCCAGTGAGGTAAGGCTCCGCCTTACCGTCCACTGCCCGATTTTACTTAGGCTATGCCTCCGTCAGATTCGCAGAGGCGTAGCCTCGAATTCAAGTCGGCTGCTTCGGTAAGGCGTAGCCTTACCGCACTGGGACGCGGCGAAGCCGGAAAGGGTGTGCAATCAGGACTCATCCACCCATCCGAAAAGTCTGGCCCGTGTGACACCGGCGGCAGTCTTTGAATGCCAAGTCACCTCCAAACGATCGTTTTCCGTTGTGGCACGTCAGGCAGTTCATGCGACCTAAGGGAAAGTGTTCGGCCGCTGCGGGTGAACTTACCTGGCGCGATTGAGGCGCGCCCGCGGTCAACGAGTGGCAATCGGCACACGCGAGACGCTGGCGTGGACCATGCTTGGCGTGACTAAAAGCAAAACGAAAAGCTCGTGAGTTGGTCGACGTCCGGGAGAAGGGTTTCTGATCATGACAAACGCCGCACGACGCCATTTCTTGCCCAGCGTTCGACTTACTGCTCGGCGTGTGGCAGGTATAACAACCGTTGTGTGCATTCAGGCCAACCGGGATGGACAACGCGGCACCGCGTAGAAGCGGTTTGTCGTGACAGCCGTTGCAACCATTGCGCGGGCGAGCAGCGCCGGTCATGTGCTCGGCATGGTCAAAGTTCACATTGAACTTATCATTGAACCGCGAAGGGAAACTCTTAAGCGGCGGGTCGGCGCTTTGCACATTCGTATGACAAATCTGGCACATAGGAATTGCCGGAGTGACGAACTGGGCCAGGTGACAGTTAGTGCAGGCCTTGTGACCTGGAAATTTTGGGGTAGCCGAATTGTCGCTGCCTCGTTCATGGCATGCAGTGCAGGCCAGGGAAGCGTGACGTTGGCTGCTGTGGATGAATGCTGAGTAGTCGAGCTGTGGACCCTGGGCGATGGTGGCTGGGGCGCCGGCCGCAAACGTCAGGTTCGACTCTCCGTGCAGGATCCGAGTGAGGTCTCCGCTCACACCACGAATAGAAAAGATACAGACTACCGAGAACACGCTCAGAATTATGAGTCGCCGTCGCAGACTAGTTTTCTCCGCAGACTCTTTCATCTTATTCCGCTACGCTTAATCGGCTCTCGCCCGGCAATCACATAATGGCTCGCCGGTGGATCACGTCGACCAGCATCCGAGGTATGACAGTATTTGCAAACAAACTCAGCGTTTTTATCTACCGCCTGCAATTCCGTAGCAACGTCGAGACGCAACCCATCTTTGTTATGACATTCTGTGCACGAAGTAATTGGCACGTCCGGCTTGAGACCTCGCAGGCTGGAGGCCTTAGTGATGTTGATATGACATGTGGTGCACTCGGCGACGTGTTGCTCGCGCCCATGTCTGAACTTCATTGAGATTCTCGTCGGAGACGCAATCGCCTGATAGGGAGTGGCTGGTTTATGACAACCTCCGCAGTCGTGGCTCACTGGTGGTTGCGAACTCCAATGGCAATTGAAGCAAGCGGAGTGGCCTGTCGGAACGACTTTGAAAGTAGCTGTGTCTGGTACAAACGAATCAATCCAGCCACCGGCAGGCGCAAGTGGATCGCGGGCGCCATTCCCATGACAAATCGCACAGTTGTTATAGGTTTTCGTCTTGTCGTCCTGGGTTTGAGTCGCCCACCGGCCCGCAGCTGGCCAACTGGAAGCCGGCGAGGTAAAGATGTACGAAGCCGCGCGAAACTCAACTTGCCTCCAGGGCTTCACCGCCGGCGGAACTCGTGCAATCACGTCTTGATGCTTATCGTGCGGAAACTCGATTGAAAACTGCCGCATCACCCCCGGGTTGCGAAAAGTAAAACGGGCATCATCGCGCGGGGATACTTTGCTGTGGCATACCGTGCAGATGGGTGGGCGTGCGCCTTTGAAAAACTGTCGCCGATGACAGGCGACACACGCGTGATGGTCGGGATAATCAGCTACGTCGGGAAAGTCTGCTGCCTTTTGCCAGTTCCTCGTGGGCACTTTGTGGCAAGTGTTGCAGGTCTGTTTGTGCTTTTCTGTCGAGTGGGAAAACTTCGAATAGTCGATCGCGCGTTGTGTTGCTGGCCTGGCCTGCCGGCTCGGGTTCCTTCGCTGGGCCAGCGTCGCCTCCGAAAAACAAACCCCTGATAGAACAAACAGAATGGCCCCTAAACAGGCGGCAGGCGATGTTAGAACACCGCGACCATTTGAGTGCTGCTGATTTGTCATCGAGAGGCTTGGGCGGCCATTACTCATTGAAATGTGCTCTTACTGCCCGCCGTTGGCAGCTGGCCCACAAACCGGCAGAGGTTTTTCTACACCGACACACTTCACATTCTTTTCCTGCACATTGGAAATCAAATAAGGTTTCTCAGTCGCAAGATCTCCGGGCTTGACCTGAACCTCACAGTTCCAGGAGATGCTCCTATTGCCGGTCTCGCCGGGCACTAAATTTGAAACGACGTAGGTTCCGGGCAGCAATTCTGTGAAGTAGGCAGTGCCCTTGGTGTCGGTCATCACGGACAGCACCGGGGCTTGCGAAAGTTCTTCTGCCTGTTTTAACAGCACGCGCAATTCTTCCTGCCGCTGTTTATAGAAGCCATCCCGAACGTTCGCCGGCAGATTTACAGTCGCCCACTTGCGCGCCAGATCCCGACTGACGAACTCTTTTTCGCCCGCGGCCACCGCCACTTTGAATTCGGGCACGGCCCCAGCACCGTCTATATCTTCGGGTTGGATTTCCCGGCAATAGACTGATTCGCAGTCGCTCTCGTTCAACCATTTGATCAAAGCTTCACTAGCGCCGAGTTGGCGATAGTAGCAATCGCGCGAGGTCAAGGTGCGTTGTTCAATCGCGTCGATCAAGCTCTTGTTCTGTTCGCGCGTTCCCTTGATCAGGAAAAAGCGCTTGCGCGAAAGTCCCCTGGTCGACTCACCCACCTTCACTCTCACCCTCAATCTGATCACGCCCGTTGCCTGGGCAGGTGTCGCGTTTGGTGTCTGAGCAACGCAAATGACCGCTAGCAAAAGGACAACGGCTGCGCCAAGACCACGGTGTGACCTTGCAATAGGGAATGGTGATTGAGTTGAAGCCATTTGAGCAGCCTGCGAGGCAGCCGAAGAAGGTGGTCTAGAGGTTAGGACTTCTTGGAAATTTCAAGAAGGGCAGACGCACGTCTCGCACAAAAAACCGATCCGCTCTGATAGCCGGCGCCGGCGAGTATCCGTTGGCGCCAGCCGCGGCGATGATGTCATCCTGGTCAACTCCGTCTCCGCTGATCCCTATCGCTCCCACCAGCACGCCGTTTTTGTATAGTGGAACGCTGCCAGGAAAGATCTGCAGGCCGTTTTCCAGACCCGGAATCGTGGTACACGGAACATCAGCGCCAACGATAGCCGCCTGGAAGTTGGTTTTGATCAGGTCCAGCTGCAGACCGACGTTGAAGACACTCCATTCGCTAATCTGCCTGCTGAATGGACCGGCTGGCGTGTTGTTGATTCCATCAGGGAAAAACGGGCGATGCAGGAAGCCGATGGTCCGATCAGAGTAAGCGATTGAGCCGTCGAGCCTCAATCCGTCGGCAGCCGCACGATCAACATAGGAACCGAAACCTGCGGCGCGCAGCGCGGCCCCGGCATCGGCGCGCGTAAAAAATGCCGTAGATCTCGCCTTCTGAACGGAAACATCAAAAGCAAACACCGGAGCGTCCAGCTGGCGGAAAAGACCGAGTACTCGTCCCTCGGTGTCGACTACCGCAATGCTGACGCGCGCATTGCTACCTAAAGGCTGGCGAATCGCCGCGCGGGTGATGTTCGCCTGCTGAGCGGCATGGGAAATAATCAGATTGACGTCGGTAGCAGTCAGTGAATTGGGTCCGCCTGTAGGACTCGAAATGAAAGGAAAGAAACGCGGGTCTGCCTCGCCCACAATTCCGCCCACCGTAGCCGCGAAGAACGCTGATGGTTGTGCTTCCCTTATAGGGAAGAGAGCATCAACTAGTCCCGGCAAGCTCCCAAATGGAATAGTGGCGGGCCGCAGCACTTCAGTTGCGTTAAGCAACGGCAGCCGCACACCATCAACCAGGATGTTGTCAGCGCGAATGAGTGCCGGCGTTTCGAATCCTCTTACCGCGGAGAGAGCAATCACCTCTTCAAAGGGCAGGTCAAAGTCAGCCGGATCCCGATCTATCCCATAAACACCATCGCCTTCAATCCCCACTCCTCCCTGCGCGATACCATTCTTGTAGATAGGCATGCTTCCGGGATCCGCACTGAGCCCGAGGGAGAGACCGGGTATCTTGATGTCGGAGCAGGGCAACGACGAATACTGAACTCCGTACAGAGGCCCACTGGGACGGAAGCTCACGGCCGGCGGGATATGATCTTGAATAATGAAACCAGCAGTCCGGGTATTGAAGGCATTTCCCATCGTACTGAGAAGCGAAGCAGTACCTGCTTTTGAAACTGCTCCGAAGCGTGACAGGAGCCGGGTTCCTTCAAGTCCCACAGGAACCAAACCGGTGGTCGGATCCGGAGTTTGCAAAGGACCGCCGCCGCGAATCTGCATCATCGTCGGCGCACCGGTCATGTTAAATACGCCAAGGACATTTCCTTCGCGATCTGTGACGGCCACCGTGACGGTTTTGTTCAGCGCCACGGCCGCGGAGACTGCCTGCGCAATAATCGTGCGCACCTCGTCGGGAGTGAGGGTGCCGGCCGTAATCGGGTTGATATCAACCTCAGCGGCGATTGGCCCCGGAGTTGGTACTGCTCCCGCGTCGTCCGGTGGCCCACCGCCAACGTGCCCAATACCCACGCGCACGCGATTGCTGGCTGCCCCGCGATAATAGATCCTTACCAGTACGTCACCCAGATCACCCATGTCTTGATGGAGCTTGACTACAACTGCGGTGGCCCAACTCTGATTGGGAACAGCTCCGACATGCTCCACGGTTAGCGGATAAATGTTGTGTGCAGCGTCTTCCGCATCTGCAGTAACGGCGTTGCTTCCTTCACTGGGCGCAAGTACCAGATTGCCGGCGAAGAGCATGATTCGAGTCTTGTTGTCAGCAGCAAACGAGACCGTGGCCACAGCCGAGAATGGCTCGCGCGTCTTCGCTACTGACTCGACTGCGATGGCTCGAGTCGATTGCGGTTCGCTAAATAAGACCGGAGGGTTTGAAGCTGTTTGAGCGGAGGTGTGGGGAAACCGCAGACCAGTCGCAAGTGAAAGGGCCAGCATGGCAGCCAGCGCCAGAAGGGAAGACCCGCGAGAGAAGATTCGACTACCCATGTTGATCATCAAAGAGGCTGGTAAAGGACGGGCTACCCAACATGTCCGCTCAATTTATCACTAAACCTCGTTACGTCAAGATGATTCTATTACTAGGTAACGTTCCTCGACTGATAAAACTGCATCAGTAGGCTATTACTAGATTCGTTCCTCCCAACGGCGTTGATGCGAGCAAGCTGTTTGGACTGTAGACATTTCGCTCCTACGAAGTGAAGGCTCCGATAGGTGCGAAAACAAGTGCGGAAAAATTCCTTGACTCTCCGCTGTGCCCTAAACTATGGTCGCGCCACTGATTCTCTTCGTTTCGGTTCCGAAACGAGAAATATTTTTTGAACGTGCACTTAGGGACGGGTGGTCATGAGCAATTTTATTGTCACGGCAATTGCACGCACCATGAGTTGCCTAATCATGTCCGCTTCCTGCCTGCCAGTAGCATCAAGCCCAGCGTCAGCTCGAATAGTAATCAAACGGCAAGATGTAAAACTTCTATCAGGACGGCTTAACTCAACAGCGTCAACCAACGTAGCGCTCGCCCGAATAATCGGCAAGATTGCCTTTGTCAGCGATCGCGATGGCAACGCTGAGATCTATTCAATGGATACGGATGGCGGCGGGCAAACCAGGTTGACAGAGGATGCGAGCGAAGATCATAGCCCTGCTTGGTCGCCCGACGGCCAGAGAATAGCCTTTGTCAGCACTCGCAATGGCAATTCGGAGATCTACGTCATGAACGCGGATGGTAGTGGGCAGACCAGACTGACCAATAGCACCGCGGGTGACCTGGTTCCAGCCTGGACGCGTGACGGATCGCAGATTGGATTTGTGACAAACCGTGACGGCAACGATGAAATCTATTTGATGAACGCCGACGGCAGCAATCAAACAAACCTTACCAATAACCTGGCTGACGATGCTTCTTTCTCTTTCTCACCTGATGGGCTTCAGATCGCGTTCTCCAGTAAGCGGGAAGATAGTCAGTATGAGATCTATACGATGGGCGCGTTGGGATCGGGCGGCGCTGCTCCGACTCGCCTGACTACATCCGAAGGGGATGACATCAATCCATCCTGGTCTTCGCAACGTATTGCATTCCAGAGCAATCGGGACAACAGTGACGAGCTTTATTCGATGAGCACCAATGGTCAGAATCAAGTCCGGCTAACCAACAATGCTGACCTCGACGTCGATCCATCTCAACCTACCGATGGAGCCAAAATATCGTTCTCGACCAGCCGTGACGATAATCTGGAAATCTACCTGATGAACGGAGACGGAACCGGTCTGACCCGTTTAACCACGAATAGTGCCAACGACCTGCAACCTGCTTTACAGCCACAGGGGGTGATTCCTCCGCCTCCGCCAGCAGGCGCAGCTACTGTGCAGTTCAGCACCATTGATTACAGTGTTAGCGAGGGAAGCGCGCTGGCTACACTCACCGTTTTGCGTACGGGCGACACTAGCGCAATCTCAACCGTCGATTTTGCCACCGTGAATGGAACCGCAACGGATCGCGCAGACTACGCTTTTCGCTTTGGCACCCTCAAGTTCAACCCCGGAGAAACAAGCAAATCCTTCGTGGTAATCATTACTGATGACGTATTTGTGGAGAGTGACCAGACGCTAACGACGACTCTCAGTAACCCGTCAGGCTCAGTTCTTGGCGGCCTCAATACTGCGACGTTGACCATCCTGGACAATGATACGGTTCAGCTGACTCTCAACCCGGTTGATACGGCACGGTTCTTCGTTAATCAACATTACGTGGATTTCCTAAACCGCGTCCCGGATCAGGCCGGACTGGATTTCTGGACGAACGAGATAACCAGCTGCGGTAGCAATCTTTCTTGCCTGCAACTACGGCGCATCAACGTCTCAGCGGCTTTCTTCCTGTCGATAGAGTTTCAAGAAACTGGGTATTTTGTTTACCGCACGTACAAAGCTGCACATGGCGATCTACCCGGTGCTCCCGTGCCTGTCAGACTCAAGGAGTTCTTAACGGATACACAGCAGATCGGCAGAGACGTGATTGTTGGTCAACCGGGCTGGGAGTTGGTGTTAGCGGAAAACAAGCGCACTTTCGTAGCAGACTTCGTTATGCGCTCGCGCTTCACAACGGCTTATCCGGTGACTCTCGCACCCGGTGTGTTCGTTGACGCACTCTACGCGAACGCCGGGGTAACCCCAAGCGCCGCTGAGCGTCAGGCGGCCATCAATGAGTTTGGTTCCGCAACTAACACTGCGGATACCGATGCGCGCGCGCGGGTATTGACGCGAGTCGCTGAGAATGCAGTCCTCGCCCGTCAGGAGTTCAATAAGGCCTTCGTGTTGATGCAGTATTTTGGCTATCTGCGACGCAGTCCCAACGAGGCGCCGGACAACAACTTCGACGGCTACAACTGCTGGCTCGGCAAGCTCAACCAGTTCAACGGCAACTTCATTGACGCCGAAATGGTCAAGGCTTTCCTGGACTCGAGCGAATTTCGACTGCGCTTTGGGCCGGCCGGATGAGGAAGGGTAACGTAGTGGGTAGCGAGCTTGAAGTGGGCGAGCGTTGCGCGACACCCCGACCGAGCAGAAAGGAAATCCCACCCACGGGAGTGGGTGGATGGTTCAAGGCCGGCCTACAAAGTAGTAAATGAGCTCTTGAATCCCACCAACGGAAGTTGGTGGATTGTTCAGATCCGGCCTCCGAAACACAGCGGCTAGGGCATTCAAAGCCAAGTTCCAATTTCATGAGCCCTTCTACGCAGATGAACAGATTGGATCTGAAGAATCCACCAACTTCCGTTGGTGGGATTCGTGAATTCACGGGCCACCTATGTAGGTTGGATCTGAACCATCCACCCACTCCCGTGGGTGGGATTCTTGAGTTTTCACAGTCTCTGAAGCCACGGTGTGAATGAGACAAGCCGGTCGAATGTATTTTGAGAGGAGGCGCAAGATGCGTTTCGTACGGACACCTCCAGTTGCTGTTCTGATTGTGCTGTTCGTGATTGCCATCATGTTGGTTCCGGCGACGAGGTTTGACGCTGCCGATCACGGCGACGCGCCATTTGTGGCCCACGATAGCGGAGCAGATCTAAACGACGTCTATTTCTTCCGCGATCCGAATGACAACTCGCGTCTGATTCTGATCATGACTGTGCACGGATTCATCGTGCCAGGCGAAGCCTCGAACTTCGGGATTTTCGATCCCGCTATGCGCTACAGGTTTGAACTCGAAAACACGGGCGATGCCAGGCCCGATGGCGCCATCGACGTGCGTTTCTCGCAACGAGTCTCAGTTGGTGGCTCCCCCCAAGCGCAGACAGCCACTATCAACCTGCCTAACGGTATAACCTTCACTGCGCCCTCGACCAATTCAAGCAATACCGCGGACGTCGCACCCACGCCTGTGCTGACAACGGATCCACAAAGTAACGTAATCTTCTTCGCCGGCTTAACAGACGACCCCTTCTTTTTCGATATACCCGCATTCGGACGTTTCAACGCTTCAATTCGGGCCGGCACTCCCAATCCTAGCGTCTTCAATCGCGGCCGTGACACGTTTGCTGGTTACAACACAATGGCAATTGCTCTGAGTATTCCCATGACGCTGATTCGGGGAAACGCCAACCAAATTGGTGTGGTTATCGAGAGTCAGCGCCGGAGTCCACAGTTCCACAACTCGCGCACCGGTGAGGTTGCCGGCGTGGGCCGCTGGATCACTATCGATCGCATGGGCATTCCAGCGGTGAATGTCGTTCTCATACCTTTCAATCAGAAGAATCTCCATAACGCTGGTACGCCTGTCGACGACGCGAACCGACGCTTTTGGCCGGGCATTCTTGATACGCTTCAGAACTTCTATCGCACGGACGCTACCAGCATCGCGATTTTCGAGGACCTTCTCGTGAAGAGGGGTGACTATCTTCGCTTGGATGTTACCGTGCCGAACACAGGTACGAATTCAGAGGCCGCCTTCCCCAACGGTCGCAGGTTGACTGACGATGTCGTTGATATTCTCAATTTCCTTATCAATAACAGGCAGCCACTTCCGGACAATGCAAACAGTAATGAAGTCCCGCTGCGGAGCGCCTTTCCGTTTCTGGCACCGTCACATCAGCCAAGGGTGCCTGGCACAACAGACGACCAAACGCGGAACTAGAGATAGGCAAGCGCCAGGTTGAATGCGTAGCGCTAAGGTTGATTGCACTATCAATGTCAGAACCGAGGAGCGATAAAGGCTGAAAAACAGAAACAAAGACGACCTACGCTAGTTTGCAGTCAGGAAGGCGGACCCTGTCCCCGCTCTTACGTTGAGTTCATTCAAGCTTGAGGCGGGGACAGGGTCCGCCTTCCCGACTGCAAACTAGCTGGGGTTGAGCTGTTCCTGGGGATAATTCGATGGCTTTTAACGGCGGGATTTTGGACATACTAAAACAGTGCGGAGTTAAAACAGCTCCGGTTGTGCTTTTGTGGGCTCTCCTACTGGTGACCGGAGCGTGTAATCGCAAGTCGGCTCCTGCCAGTTCAACTTCATTACCTAACAGTTCGGACACACCCAACGCAATCGCGCCCGCCGGAGGCAACAAGAGCACCATGATGGCAGTCCGCTTCCTGGAGGACCGCGTCAAGGACGATCCAGACGACATCGTGGCGCTCAATAAGCTCTCAGGGTATTACTTGCAACTGAATCGCGAGACTGAGGAGGTCAAATATCTGCGGTTGGCACTGAGTTTGGGTGAATCTTCTCTGCGCGTGCTCCCCGCGGATCAGAATCTGGGCGGCTTGCGGGCGTTGGCCCAGGCGGAATACGAGACCCACGATTTCCGCTCGGCCCGCGACCACGCTAAGGAATTAACTGAGTATGAGCCACGCCGCGGGCTCGGTTTCCAGCTGCTGGGTGACGCGTCACTCGAACTCGGTGATTACGACGCCGCGATCGCCGCGTACAAACAAATGGAGCAGCTTGACCCTGGAGCGGTAGGCACTGAAACCAGACTGGCCCATCTGGCTCTGCTTCGCGGAGACGCAGCAACAGCTCAGCGGCGCTATGCAAATGCGCTGACACAGTCCACGAGGTCCTCTTTTCCATCTGCAGAGACCATTGCCTGGTGCCACTGGCAACTCGGTGAAGTCAGTGTGACGACCGGAGACTATAAGACGGCGGAACGCCACTATCGTGACGCGCTCGAGGTTTTTGCGGATTACCCTCACGCCGTAACGTCGCTCGCCCGTCTCCGTGCGTTCCAGGGCGATCTCGTGGCGGCAATTGCGACGTTTGAAGAGCTAGTGCGCAAGTATTCAGATCCGATCGACGGAGCGGCATTGGGAGATCTGTATAAACTCGCAGGACGAGATCGTGATGCGCAAAAACAATACTCCGCAGTCGAACGTTGGAGTCAACAGAGTCCACTTCATTCCGCACTTTACAACCGGCATCTCGCACTATTCCTTGCCGATCACAATCTAAAAGCAGACCAGGCCTACGCACTTGCCAGGAAGGAGTATGAGACGCGTCGAGATGTTTATGGCGCTGACGCTCTGGCCTGGGCAGCACTGAAGGCTGGCAAACTCGATGAAGCTCAGGCGGCAATGAAAGATGCTCTACGTCTGGGCACCGAAGACGCCCGGTTTTTCTATCACGCCGGCATGATCGCACGCGCTGCCGGAGATCGGACCATTGCCACGGGTTTCCTGCGCCGGGCGATTACACTCAATCCGCACTTCGATCTCTGGCAAGCCAAGATTGCCAGGGAGGCGCTCGAAGAAGCGTCGAGCACCGCTGTAGACTGATTACCCGCGTTCGCTAGATGCAACGATCAAACTCAATCCCTGCGTTGCGGCACGCTTTGCTGTTCCTGCTTGTGGTTATGGCAGCGGGAGCAGATGTCTTTGGCCAGGATCATGGAAGAATAGCAGGCGTGGTCCGCAATGCCGCGGGCGGGAACGTGCCGGGAGTAACCATAGTCTTCACAAACCAGGTTACCAGCGAATCCAGACGCGCCCGAACCGGTACAGATGGCACATATTCGATTCAATTACCCGCCGGCGCCTATCGCATCACGGTAGAGCTACCCTACCTGGGAAAGTTTGATAAAGACAAGAACTATGGAACGTTCGCGTTGGCACGCGGTGACTCGCTCGAAAATCTGATTATCCAGGGAGGCCAGCAGGAGCCACTTGACCTCATAGTCGAGGAAGCAAAGCCCGAACCTGCTCCGGCAACGACCTCTGAGAAACCTATTGGCTATGCCGGTGACGAGAGCGTTGCATCTGAACCACAAACAAGTCCGGAGAGGCGCGCAGTCCGAGATCGCTGGCGCATCGGCTTTCCCGAATACGATCGCTACGGTGATCGTGGTGCTCGAGGACGAGACATTCCGTTCACTAAGGGGCGCTGGTGGAATCCGTACAACCAGAGCGTTCTCAAAGGCGATTACCCGATCAAAGGCAATAAGCTTTTTATGATTCTCTCGGCGGCCAGCACCTCGACTCTCGAACTACGCCGAGTGCCAACTTCTTCGGACATCAGCACTGACCAGCCCAGTAGCGGTGAGTTTTTCGGCCAGCCTGAACAGCTGGCTGTCAACCAAACTCTCCAGCTCAGCTTCGAGCTCTTTCACGGCGATACCGTCTTCAAACCGAGAGAGTGGGCCATCAAGATTTCGCCGACGTTCAGTATTCCCAATTACCTCAACGCGCGCGAGAATGGCGTGGTTAACATTGACGTGAGGCGGGGAACCAATCGTACAGACACGCATTTCTCGTTGGAAGATGCCTTCGCCGAAGTGAAACTGACAGATGTGAATGAAAATTACGACTTTGTCTCGGTGCGCGCCGGTATTCAGCCTTTCGTTTCCGATTTTCGCGGATTCCTTTTCTCGGACAACAATCTAGGTGCGCGCGTCTTCGGAGCGTTCGACAACAACCGTTATCAATTCAATGGCATTTACTTCTCAATGCTCGAGAAGGACACGAACAGCGGGTTGAATCGCTTCGATACGCGGCATCAAAACGTCTACATCGCCAATCTTTTTCGTCAGGATTTCATTACCAAGGGATACACGATCCAGGCGAACCTTCACTACAACGACGATCGCGGCAGCATCGAGTTTGATCGCAACGGTTTCCTGGTCCGACCATCATTGATCGGCGACGTTCGCCCCCACGCTCTTAAAGTCGGCTACATTGGAGTAAACGGAGACGGCCATCTGGGCCGACTGAATCTAACGAACTCCTACTACTACGCTTTCGGTACCGATAGTCGAAATCCTATTGCCGGACGCAAAGTGCGGGTCAAATCGCACATGACCGCCGTCGAGGCCTCCGTCGACAAGGACTACCTCCGATTCAGAGGATCCTTTTTCTGGGCGCAAGGAGACAAGAATCCTACTGACGAGAAGGGCACTGGCTTCGACGCAATCTTCGACGACCCAAACTTTGTGGGTGGTCAATTTTCTTTCTGGAACCGCAATGGCATTCGCCTGACGCAAACCGGCGTGGGATTGGTCCAGCCAAACAGTCTCTTGCCCAGTCTTCGTAGCAGCAAGACCCAGGGCCAGTCAAATTTCGTTAATCCGGGAATCTTCATTTATAACGCAGGAGTTGATGTCGAGGTGACGCAACGAGTCAAAGCAGTATTCAATGCCAACTATCTTCGTTTTCATCGCACCGAACCGCTGGAGTACCTTCTCTTTCAGAATCGTATCCGGCACGACATCGGATTCGACTACAGCCTCGGCGTAGCCTACCGTCCGTTCTTAATCAATAACGTGCAAATCACCTTCGGAGCGTCGACTCTGCAAACCGGTCGGGGTTTTCGAGACATCTTTACGGACCGCTCGCGTAATTGTCCGCCAAACGTGAGTGACTTTTGCGAGCCTGATGTTATTAATCCGAGCAAGCCGCTCTACTCGCTGTTTACGCAGTTGAAGTTTATTTTCTAAGGCTGGTTTCGCCCCCAGCGGGGGAGAAATGTTTATAGCACGGTGATCTTAAGAATCGGTCTAAGCTCCGTTAGGAGCGAAATTCCGAACGTGCGTTGCGCTCCTTCGGAGCGGCATTCATATCCAGGCCTTCGAGTTCTATAAACATGTCCCTCCTAACGGAGGGAGGCCGCAGGAAAGACTCTTAAGGTGAATCGGTCTCAACTTATGAGAAGAAGATGGAAACAGTCTCGATTACTGGGGTTAATCATCGCTCTTGCATTGTTCGCCACCTTGTTGGTGTGGAATTCTCATTCGTCGGCCTCGGGCGCTGCATTGAGCTCGCTGCGGCCTAACGGGTCAGTACCACCGCGCGGTAGCGGGTGGATGAAAACTCAAAAATCCTACCCACGGGAGTGGGTGGATGTTTCAGATCCAACCTACACAGG
>JAMQPH010000403.1 GCA_023717605.1 Pyrinomonadaceae bacterium | reverse complement strand
CCATCACGCGAAAAAGTCACCCCGGAAAACCAACCGTCCGAAGGGGGAACAAGTACAGTATTGCTGTTTGTAGCCACTGTCCTGAGTAACAGACTCTGCTTATTTCGATCTACAACTGTATGAGCGATGTACCTGCCCTCTGGTGAAATTGCACTCATTCTCGACCTGTCTGTTTCGACGAGCGGAGACATCTGTACTTCCTGGAACGCAGGTGTCCTTCGCCAACGCCTCGTCGAGCTGTAGAAGATTCCTCCTGCTGCGACTAATACACCGAGAAAGGTCACTCCAGCCTGCAACTTGTGCTGTGCAACGATGCTGACTACCTGCTGGGTTATAGACAGGCTACTCGCAGCGGTCGGAAGTTCTGAGCTTATTGATTGATATGTTCTGACTTCGCTGCTCGATGACTCTGTGCGGTGACCGTCGCCGAGCGTTTGCTCAACTTCCAGTTTGCGTCTTAAGTGACTAAGTTCAGCTAATAATTCATTTATCGTCTGATAGCGCTCGTTCCGATTCTTTGCTAGTGCCTTACTTACAATTTGCTCTAATTCGGAAGGCAGCCCCGGGACACATTGCGACACAGGTGTGGGTTCTGTTCCTAAAATTGACTTGATTAGATCTGCAGTTTCATCTCCTTTGAAAGGTCTGCAGCCCGTCAGCATTTCATACATCACGACACCAAAGCTGAAGATGTCACTGCGAGGATCTACTTGCAGACCCCTCGCTTGTTCCGGTGACATATATTTCACCGTGCCCATTACGAGGCCAGACGAAGTGTCTGTGTGTGTCGCCAATCGGGTTTCGGGAGTTCGCTCGTATTGCTGCGTCAACTTGGCCAGTCCAAAATCGAGGACTTTTACGTAGCCGTCTGGACGGAGCATGATGTTCTCGGGTTTAACGTCGCGATGAACGATGCCGGCATGGTGCGCTGCTCCGAGAGCGCTGGCGGTTTGGACCGCAATATCCAACGCTTCTCGAGCTGCCAACCTGCCGCGCTTCATACGTTGTCGAAGCGTCTCTCCCTCAACGAACTCGGTCGCTATAAATTGGCGGCCATCCACTTCACCTAATTCGTGAATGGTAAGAATGTTCGGATGATTTAGCGCTGAGGCAGCGCGCGCCTCCTGTTGAAACCGTTGCAGTTGTTTACGATCAAGGTTGCTGCCTGCAGGCAATAGTTTGATAGCAACTCGGCGATCAAGTTTCCGGTCCTCGGCAAGATACACTTCCCCCATACCACCAGCGCCAAGGAATGAATGAATTCTGTAATTGCCAAGAAACTCGCCTTCAGCGAGTTCCGGGATGTGCGTTGCCAGCAAACCAGCAGCAACTTCAAAAGCGGGAGTATCGATCAGACTCAGTGCATGTTCACTGGAGGCAAGTAATGACTCAACCTCCATTCTCAAACTGTCATCACCAGGTGAGGCTTCTTTAAGAAACGGCAATCGTTCCGCGGGCTCTCGCTCAAGCGCCGCCACCAAGAGCGCATCGATCTGTCTCCAACGTTCCGGGTCGATCATAGACGAATCCCCAAAAGGAAGAGCTTTCCCAATCTTGTATAGCGAAAACTTCAGGTGAATTAGCTCATTCAGCGGTGGTCATTATGCGGTGCAGCCAGAGTTTGGCCGCCTGTAGGTCACGTTTTACTGTGGCAGGCGAAATCTTCATAACTTCAGCAATCTCATCTATGCTCAGCCCGCCGAAGAATTGCAATTCCACAATTTGGCTTTTGCGCGAGTCGACGGTCTCAAGACTTTTGAGTGCCTCATCCAGATTGACGAGTTC
>JAMQPH010000564.1 GCA_023717605.1 Pyrinomonadaceae bacterium | reverse complement strand
TTTCGCTGAGTCGTTACTTCGTGGATCATTTGTTTGACTGAGAATGAAGAACGATCCACGAAATCACACGAACGGACACGAAATGAAATCAGAAAATGACCAATGAAAAATGTCAAATGACAAATGGAAAATGATCCGGTCACTACCGCTCGCGGTTCTGTAGACTACTCGTATCTGAGTGACTCAATAGGATCGAGGCGAGCTGCTTTCCATGCCGGCCAGAGGCCAAAGACAAGGCCGATGCCCACACTGGCCACGAAGCCACCGATTGGCGCCCAGAGCGGCACATACGAAGGAAGCAGGAGCCGGAGCAGGAAAGTTGAGAGCCAGCCTATCGAGAGGCCGACTATCCCGCCAATGCCGGTGAGGGTGGCGGCCTCAATTAGAAACTGCCACATGATGTCGCTGCGCTTGGCCCCGATTGCTTTACGCACGCCGATCTCCCGAGTGCGTTCAGTGACTGAAACCAGCATGATGTTCATCACTCCGATTCCACCCACCATCAAGCCCACCGAAGAAATAACGACCATGGCGATAGCGAGCCCGGCAGTAATCGAGCGGAAGTTATCGAGGATACTCTCGGCGGTCTCCATACCGAAGTTGTCGGGCGCTGCAAACGGCACTTGCCGCCGCACCCGCAAAAGATCACGAACTTGATCCTTCGCCTCATCCATCTGACCCGCTTTTCCGACGGCCATAATGTAGATGTCATCCTCATTGGGTTTGAGTTTCCTGGCGACACTAAAAGGCAGGTAGATGACATTGTTTTGATCGTCGCTGCCGCCACTGATGAGAAACTGCTCGCGTTTTTGCAGGGTGCCGACCACCTTAAACTCATCAGAGCCGATCTTGATCGTCTGCCCGACGGGCGAACCAAACTTAAAAAAGTCATCGGCTACTTTTGAACCGATCACACACACGTCTTGCTTAGTATCTTCCTCCGACTGAGTGAAAAACCTGCCCTCAGAAACAACCTGAGTTCCGGCACGTTCAAATTCCGGTAACGTGCCCTGCAAAGCTACTCCGGCGCTGGTCTTTCCACCACCAGAAACCAGGAGCTTCCGTCCGAAGAAGTTGTTCGTGATATCGAGAAACGGTACACACAATTCGACAGCGGGTAGGTTGGAAAGCGCGATCGCATCGTCGTAGGTCAGTTCTTTGCGCATGCGCTCCTCGCGCGATCGGCGTCCGACGTGAATCCCCGGACTATACTTACTAAGGAAAATCGAGCGCGTGCCGAAGGATTCCACTTCCTTCTTTACGGACACGTCGATACCGCTGATGATTGAAGCAATCAGCATGACCGTAATCACACCGATCACCACGCCGAATACGGTTAGGAATGAGCGGAGTTTGTTGGCCAGCAACGTCGACAACGCCATCCTAAGATTCTCGTAAATGTCGCTACGTATGAGTTTCATAATCAAAAACCGATCTTTGTACTTTGAGCTTTGTACTTTGAACTTGGTTCTTTGAAGGAACTACTCAACACGAAGCAGCGAAGCAAAGAGCAAAGTACAAAGTACAAAGTACAGAATACAAAGAAACAAGCTCTACTCTGCTCTCAAAGCCTCAATCGGATCAAGCCTGGCGGCTTTCCACGCTGGAAATACACCGGCCATCACCCCTACTCCCATGGAAACGCCTACCGCGATAAAGATTGCCCCCAGTGAGAGGAAAGTGGGAAAGAACATCGCCGTCAGCACTCGCCCGATGATCCAGGCGATCGTGACGCCCACTGCTCCCCCAATCGCTGAAAGAGTCACAGCCTCTACCAGGAACTGTTTCAGAATATCCATCTGACGCGCGCCTAGCGATTTCCTAATCCCGATCTCTTTCGTCCTTTCAGTAACAGAAACCAGCATGATGTTCATAATCACGATCGCGCCCACCAGCAAGGCAATGCTGGGCACCGCAATAGCCACAATGAAGATAGTTCCGAAGAGACGGTCTCGCAGTCCCGTAATGGCATCGGGAGTGACAATGCCGAAGTTATCTTTTTCATTAGGGCTCAGCTTCCGACGCACGCGCATCAGAAACCGCGCTTCATCGACCGCATCATTGAATAGATCGTCCGTCCTCGAGGTGGCCACGAAATAAAGAGACCGCTGTCGAATTAGTCCGCCAAAGTTGTTGGAGTAGGTCTTGAGTGGGATGAGTATGAAAGTATCCTGTGGGATCCCGAATACCGTGCCCCTGGCGGTTTCGACCCCGATCACCCGGTAAGGCAAGCCGGAAATGGAAATCTCCTGGCCCACCGGACTGCTGACCGGAAATAGCTTGGTCGCCACGTCCGCTCCGATATAGGCGACACGCTGTGCGGCATCGTCTTCAGCGTCCACCAGAAAGCGGCCGTCCGCGATGTCTCGATTCTCGATGTCAGCGATGGCGGCGGTCGCACCGGAAACGAAAACATCTTCGAGAATCTGGTCACCGCGCTTAACCTCGGATGGTGTACCCCGGGCCCGAGCTCCAAACCTACCGATCAGTGCGGCTCTCTCTTTAAGATACTCGTAATCTTCCAGGGTTAGATCTTTGTTCCTACGTTGGGCGGCGGCGATGGTATCAGTGTCTTTGAAATCCTCTAGCGGGTTGAAACGCTGAATTGTAAATGACTTGGCTCCGATGCCGGCAATCTTCTCGTCTACGTACGTATTAAAGCCCTGAATCAACGAGTAAACCACTACCACCGCCATCACGCCGATGATCATGCCCAGCAACGTCAGCGCTGAGCGCAATTTGTGCGCCCAGATGGCCGAGATTGCAAGCTTCAGGGTTTCGATGAATTTCACGGTTCAGTTACTACGGGTCGAATACCGATATTGTTGCAATTGGGGGGCAAGAGTTCAAGGCAGGTGGCACAGACTTTAGTCTGTGTTGCCGATTAAATTGCTTGGATCATTGTTAGAACCACGGGGGCTTGAGATCACAGACTAAAGTCTATGCCACTATTCCCAGCGCAGAGCCTCAATCGGATCCAGACGCGCCGCCTTCCAGGCAGGCCACAACCCGAATACGATTCCCACTGCGGCAGAAATGCCGACGCCCACGGCAATTGCCCATAGCGGAACATACGCCGGTAGGGGCGAGTACTTGTTGACCAACAAGCTTGCGACTTCTCCAACAGCCAAACCTGCCAAACCGCCAACCGCCGTCAAAACCACAGCTTCGATCAGAAACTGAGAAAGGATATTGAGCTTTGTTGCGCCGACAGCCTTTCGAATCCCGATCTCCTTCGTTCTCTCAGTGACTGAAACGAGCATGATATTCATCACCCCAATTCCGCCGATCATCAGAGCGACAAACGATATTGCGGTCAAAACCAGCGCGGTGGCGCCGGTAAGCTGATTGTAGATGTCGAGTAAGGCATCTTGCGATGAGATGCCAAAAGTGTTTGGCGCACCGGCCGGCACGCGCCGTCGGCGTCGCAGGATGTCAGTCATTTCATCGATGGCCGACTTTACGTAGGCGCGGGACTTTGGTCGCACAATAATCACGAAGACGACTTCCGGAAACGGCGCGTCGGGATAATATTTGTCGAACGTCGTAATAGGGACAAAGATGGAATTATCGCGTGACTGACCGAGAAAGTTGCCAAGTGGTTCCATCACACCGACCACACGAAAAGGACGGCCGTTTATTTTTAATTCTTTACCAAGAGGCTCTTCATAAGGGAAAAGGGCTCTCACCAGGTCCTGACCCAGCACGCAGATATTTGATCGTTCTCTTAGATCCCAGTCGGTTATGAAACGGCCACGACCGACGTAACGCGACTGAGTGAGTTCAGAGTACGGGGTTACCACGATAAGAATTGGGGTATCGGATTGCTTATCTGCGTAGCGCACGGTTTCAGCAATCTTGCGATGGATGGGCGAGACACTGAGCACCGAAGGAGCTTCATTGCGAATGGCATCAGCATCTTCGAGTGTGAGGTCTTTGCGATGGAGTTCTTCAGCTGTCGGTTGATGGCCAAAGCTCGGATCAAACTTCGTTGCCCAGATTGCATTCGATCCCAACGCCTCTATTTGCTGTGCAAAAGCCTTGTTCAGCCCCTGGATGATCGACACCATGAAGATCACCGTAAGCACTCCCACCGAGACACCAAGAATCGTCAACGACGAACGCAGCTTGTTCATTCGCAGCGTGTCAGCCGCCATCAGGGCCGATTCCTTAATATCTTCAAGCTTCATTTTTCGTAAATCGTAAATCGTAAATCGTAAATCGTGAATCGTTGTTCGTTCTGTCTATTTACGATTCACGATTTGCGATTTACGCTCATTCTGCCCTTAAGGCCTCAATCGGATGTAAGCGGGCAGCGCGCCACGCGGGCCAGAGTCCACTTATGATGCCCACGATCGACGACACGCCTACACCCAACAATACCGAAGCGATGCTAATTAACAGCGGAAATCCAATAAGTGCCGAGATGATGTAGGCGAGACCGAAACCAGTCAACACTCCAATGGCGCCTCCAACGGCTGTTACGGTTACTGACTCAATCAGAAACTGAGTAAGTATGTCCCGGCGGCGCGCGCCCAGCGCCTTGCGAATGCCGATCTCTTTGGTTCTCTCAGTTACTGAAACCAGCATGATATTCATCACAACTATACCGCCGACTAATAGCGAAACACCCGCCACCAGATAGGTGACAATATAGATATTGGAGGTTGCCTTGCCGTAGAGATCAATGAACACATCCGACGATTCGACAGAAAACCCTTCGTCTTCGCCTTCGGTAAGAATCCGGCCGCGACGGTTACGCATGATCGTACGTACTTGATCTTGAGTTTCCTCCAATTGATCCGCAGAGGCAGTCTGGACAAAAACAACGAGCGAGTCACGTGCGCCAAAGCTCTTCTGAAAGGTCGAATAAGGGATGTAGATGATGTTGTCGCGCGAATTGCCGAAGATTTTGCCCAGAGGTTGTAGCACTCCGAGAATTTGATAAGGGCGTCCGGCAATGCTGACTCCCTGACCGACCACTCTATCGGGTGTGCTTCCTCCGAAAAGATTTTCCACGATATCTGCGCCGACGATACAGATCTCGCGCGCCCTTTCGCCTTCGCTTTCAGTCCAAAACCGACCCGCCTCAATCGAAACGGCGTCAATGTCAAACATCGCGGTCGGCGCGACCCCGCGCACAACAACGCTGTCTGATTTCTGATCCTTGTGCTTGACCACCTCGACCGAACTTACCGCAATTCCGGATTTCCAGCAGGAGCTGCAGAGCCTGAAGATGGCCTCGGCATCTTCCCGTGTCACGTCCTTTCGCTTGTTAAACTTTATAAAGTCTTCCCGCGAGGTGATCACCCGAGGGCGCTTGGAGACTGTGAAGACAGTGGAGCCCTGCGACGAAAACGTAGTTGCGACAGTCTTATCCAGACCTTTAATGATGGTTACGACAGCGATCACGGCTGAAACGCCGACAATGATTCCCACCAACGTTAGGGCAGTCCGTAATTTGTTTGAACGTAAACTCGCGAGGGCAACTCGGAGGGCTTCCCAGAGTGGTGCAAGTCGCAGTATTCGTAATGACGATGTCTTTAGTGGCGGGGTTATACGTTGGTTGAAGCCAGAGCTACGCTTCGGCGTCCCTTCTGCTTCATCGGTCTCGGCGGGTTTCATCAGAGCCACCTTGCCCTTTTGTCTCTGGTGACCCTATCTAATTTTCTCGTCCTTTTCGATCAGACCGTCGCGGATAGAGAGTATGCGATGAGCGCGAGCGGCGATGTCGTGCTCGTGGGTGACAACGATAATCGTGTTGCCTTCGGCGTGGAGCCGCTCAAACAGGTCCATGATCTCCATACTGGTATGCGTATCCAGAGCGCCCGTCGGTTCATCCGCCAACAGAATTGAGGGGTGATTCACGAGGGCCCGGGCAATGGCGACACGCTGCCGTTGGCCACCCGAGAGTTCGTTTGGGCGGTGGGTCACGCGGTCCGCCAGGTCGACCGATTTGAGTGCCTGTTTGGCCATTTCATGTCGTTGGGTGGAACCAATTCCGCCATAGATCAAAGGCAGCTCGACGTTGTGCAGGGCAGTCGCACGGGCCAGAAGGTTGAAGGTTTGAAATACAAAACCCACTTCCTGATTGCGAATCCGCGCCAGCTCATCGTCATCCATCTCGGACACGTTCTTGCCGTTGAGCCAGTACTCACCCTTTGATGGTGTATCGAGACAGCCAATCAGGTTCATCAGGGTAGATTTACCGGAACCTGATGGGCCAATAATCGCGATGTACTCGCCCTTGTGAACTTCAAACGAGACACCGTGCAGCGCGTGCACCTCTTCGGTACCCATCTGGTAAGTCTTCCAGATGTCGCGCATCGCGATCAGGGCCGTGGGACGATGCTGTCCATTGACCTGCACTTGCTGGAGGGCCGATTCGGCTGGAAGAGTTGCGAGTGTAACGTCGCTCATTAGCTGGCCTCGTTTGCGTTTGCGTTAGCGCCGGTCTTTTTCTCCTGACGTTTAACAGCCAGGCCATCCTTCAACGTCTTGAGTACGCGGCTGGGTCCCCGGACAATCTCATCTCCAGCCTTTACGCCGCTGGTGATCTCAATGTCGGCTTCACCGGTGATGCCGGTGGTCACTTCAATAAACCTCACCTTCATGTTGCCGTCGAGAACGTATACGCCTTTGAGATTTTTCGGTTTTTCCGAGGGAGCGGGCGTCGGCACACTTCCGGCGACGGTAGCTGATGGCGAAGGTGACGGCGTGGGGGCCTTCTCGACGATCGCTTCCAGGGGTACTGCCACGACATTGTTCTTCACTTTGGTGGTGACAGTGGCGGTGGCGCTCATACCGGGCCGGAGACTGTTTCGGACCTCGTCAGTCATGTCACGCAATTCGACGGTCACCTTGAATTCTTTCGCTTCTTGTACGTTCACGCGAGTTGAAAGGCCACCCTGAGTATCAGATTTGGAGACTGCCAGGGGATTCTTTTGTGTCACCACTGCTTGAATCTCCTTGTCGCCAAGGGCGTCAACCTTGACTTTCACTTGCTGGCCCACTTCGACGTTGGAAATCTCGGTCTCGTCCACGTTGACTTCCACGTTGATCGTAGACATGTCGGCGATGGTCATTAAGGGTGTAGTGGAAAGTCCGGCTACAGCGAATTCACCAACGCGCGTCGGGATGTCCGCAACCACGCCATTCAGCGGAGACAGTTGCGTGGCTTTGGAACGCTGGCTCGACTGGCCTCGCAACAGAGCCTGTTGCTGGCTGGCGCGCATTTCGGATGATCTGATACCAGTCTGTGCATCCTTCACAGCGATCCGTTGCTGGTTGGCGCGTTCGGTGGCTTCCTTTACTGCGATCTTTTGAGACTCTAGATTCGCGTGCGCAGTCTCAACCGCAATCTTCGCCTGCTCATACTTATCTCGCGCAGCGTCATACTCAAAGCGTGAGGCCACACCTGCTTCGATCAAATCAGTGTAACGTTTGAGCTCTCGTTGGGCGGAGTTGAGATCTACCCGCGCGCGGTCGACGGAGGTTTGCAACGCAACCAACTGCTGCCGTGCTGAGGACACCGAAGCTTCGGCCACGACCAGACTTTGCTGGGCCGAAGCCACGGCGTTACGCGCTGATTGGACATCATTCATCGAGGCTTGCGCAGCGGCCCACTGCGCTTCCTGATTGGATTGAAGCTGAGTTGGATCGATGCGCACCAGCGGCTTGCCCTGGACCACCTGATCGCCGGCGTTTACATAAATCTCTTCGATCCGGCCCGGGACCTCACTAGTTAGTTTGATATAGCGTATCGGCCGTACCTCCCCAGAGGCGGTTACGGTCTGTCGGAGTTCGGGTCTGACCTCTACCTTGACGGTGGTCACTTCAGCCTCTTCCTTACGGCTGGCGACAACGCTGATAATAATGATGATCGCCAGAGCGGCCACAGCGGACACTGCGATAATAATCTTCTTCTTACGGGTCAATGCCATGAGTTGTACCTTCGATTAGGATTTCTTAAGTTCGCGATTGTAATAAGTAACAATTTTGCACAGAAATTCGCTAACTCCAAGCAGCGCGTTCGAGTAGCTTTTACGTCTGAAAATACCAAACAGTTTCATTTAAGAACAGTTCCGACGATCCCAGCGCTCCCGCCTTCTGAACCTAGTTGATCCCTTGAGTGCCGCGAAAATTGAACCGGTTACCCAGGAATCGCCTATCGTTGGCGTGCCCGCCATTTTCGCGCTAGAATGACCTGCTCCTTCGTGGCTCTATCCTATCCGACTTTGGATTTAGACACCGTACCGCCAGCCGCGGATCACCGAATAGATGATTACCTGTGAGAGGTGCAAAACAGAAAATTTGGATGGCTCGCAGTATTGCGACGAGTGTGGAGCCCCTTTAAGGCCGAATTTTCGCTCGAACCTGACGGGTGCCGGTGGTTTGAAGGCGGACGTTGAAGGTCAGAATGGTTCACATGCCTCGGCCATCAAGCAGCCGGAATTTGCCAGCGGTTCGCACTCTGGTGTCAATTTCGCTTCCCCCCTTGGCTCCGAACCCAGGCCACATGCCTGGCTGGTGATAGAGCGTGGCCGCTCGCTGGGCAAGAGATTCACTCTGGGCAATGTTGAGTCACAAATAGGGCGCTGGGATGCCGACGGAGGCATCTTCCCTGACGTTGATCTCGACGCTGACGACCCTGAGGCCAAGGTGTCGAGGCGTCATGCGCGGATTACGCTTCGCGAGGGGAGGTATTTTCTGGAAGATCTGGGATCGACCAACGGAACGTTTGTGAATCGAGGGAAGAGGTTGATGCCCGGACACTTGCAACCTCTGAAGGATGGAGACGAGATCATTGTGGGCAAAACTTTTCTTCGTTTCCACGTAGGCAGGTGAATTAGGCGCGGAGTGTTCCGCGAGACAAGTCGGACGGCTCTTGAGACTCCCTGAAAGGGCTTCGCGATTAATGGCTGAATGCATCGAATGTGGCGCCGAGGTAGCGGCTGGTCAGTCCTTCTGTGGCGGCTGTGGGATTGAGCAGCCGGCAGTTGTCGAAGCGTCAGCGAGCTCCAGCCTGGACGAGCCTTCTGACCAGCCTTCTGACCAGCCCTCTGACCACCTTAGGCCCGCCCCTGAGATCGTTGAAGAAGCACTAGTTGAGCAAGTGAACCAATCAGATCCTGAAGCAAACAGACAGACCGGTGAACTCAACAGCCAAGCTGGGGGGGCCAGTAAAGAACATGCCCACGCCGCCGGCGCCGGACAATTGGCTGATCCTCGAAGTATATCGTCCGCCTCTCTCGGTGGTTCTTCGACCGACGATGTGAAGATTCAAAGCACCACCAGTGTTCCGCACAAGGGAACGACGGGAGGGCATCAACCCACCATAAAGCAGTTAGACGGAGGTACCGTCCTGAACGGTCGCTACGAGATTGCCCGTCGTATAGGCGGTGGCGGCATGGGGGCGGTCTACCTGGCGAAGGACCGTAATCTGGGTGACGCCTCTAGGGCCGTGAAGGAGATGGTTGAAGCACACCTCGATCCGGCTCAACACGAAAAAGCGATTGGCGATTTCAAACGCGAGTCGCTGTTATTGACTTCACTTGAGCATCCTTGCATCCCCACCATTTACGACTATTTTTACGACGAGCCGCTGGGACGCTTCTACCTGGTGATGAAATACATTTCCGGCGGCGATCTGGCTTCGCGTTTGCGCAATGCGCCTGGTGGGCGAATCGATGAGAAGACTGTGACGGACTGGGGCATGCAGGTGGCTGATGTGCTTCAGTACCTGCATAGCCGTCCCAAACAAATCATCTATCGCGATCTCAAGCCCGCGAATTTGATGATTGACGGAAATACCGGCCGCGTAATGCTCATTGATTTCGGAATTGCCCGTTGGGTGAAGCAGGAAGAGAAGGGTGTGACTGCGGTAGGAACGATGGGCTACGCGCCACCGGAGTTGTTCGCCGGCAGGGTCGAACCGAGATCTGATGTTTACAGCCTCGGCGCAACCATGTTTCACCTGTTGACCGGATCGGATCCACAAGATAATCCGCTGCTGATTTTTGACTTTGCCAAGAATCCCAGGCCACGCCAGATTACGCCCTCGCTCTCCAGTGAGATAGAACAGGTTCTGATGCGGGCCGTCGAGTACAAGCCGGAAGATCGTTTCGTATCCGCAGGCGAGATGCGCGATGCACTGGCTACGCATCTGGAGAGGTTGCTGGCCGGTCGGGTTAGCTACGGAGTACCCGCTCCGCAACTGGGCGGCGAGACCGTTCAGGTTCAAACCGTTTACTGTGGATTTTGTGGCGGACGGATTGCAGCAGACGATGTTTTCTGTGCACACTGTGGAGCAAAACAACCACAAGCGGGAGTGGGCGCAAGTGCAACCTTGCGAGCTGCTCGTCCCACAGCGAAGCTGGTTGTGGCCGGGACAACCGAACTCGATGCGTCCTTCATTTTGCAGAAAGACAACAATCTGGTTGGTCGAACCGATCCTCATTCGAACATCTTCCCCGAAATCGACCTCTCAAAGTTTGACCCCGAGACCAAGGTTTCGCGTCGCCACGCGCGAATTTGGTTGGAAGGCGAGACTTTCCTGGTCGAAGACCTTGGTTCGGTGAATGGCACAGTCATCAACGATTCCGTGAGACTGGCGCCGCGTCAGCCGCGAGTGCTGGATAGTGGTGATAAACTGCGGCTCGGTGAAACAACACTACATTTTCTTTTAGGTTAGGCGGCCGCCTTCGTCACTAGTCCGTCGTCAGTAGACCGTCGTTAGTTGTAGACGAACACACACTCGGCTATGGTTTCTGTTCGATGTGGGCTCAAACGTCAAGTCAGCTGCTTGCTACTAACCATTGACGACGGACTACTGACAAACTTTTAATGACTGCCAGGGTTGAAGAAGCCGCGGTAACGCGGACACATTCGAGAACGCATAGCCGGAAACAACTCGTGGAGAGTCGTCCGGCGCCCTTCGCTTTGCGGTGTGGGGCTATACTGATCGACTACATCGTCCTGGTAGGAATCGTGGTCTTTAGCGCGCTCATGGCCCGCATGTTGGGTGGGGGAGCCCGCACCGCGGCCAGCTCGGCTGAAACAGTCGGGGTCTTGATCGCGATTGCCGTGGCCGTGCTTAACCAGGGCGTACTTGCCGGATTCACTGGTAGAACTCTTGGCAAGTGGGCGACCGGACTCAGAGTGCAGAGAAAAAATGGAGCAGAACTGGAAATGGGACGCGCCTTCCTTCGTCACTTTGTTGGTTACCCGTTATCCTTTTTAACCTTGGGCCTTGGCTTTCTAATGGCTGCGCTGAGTACTCGCGGGCGGGCCCTACACGATCTCATTGCCGGCACGATTGTGGTGCGAGAAGGCTAATCGCCAGGTTCTCCTATCAGAAATCTGCTAACCGTGACCGATTCACAGAATGCCTGAGTTAATAGTCAGATATCCCGATCGAGCGCCGGATCATTTTCCACTCGGACGTCTACGGATCACTTTGGGCCGTTCAGCCCGAAACGACCTCTGCATCCCTGACCCTTTCGCTTCGCGTGTGCATGCCGAGGTGCGGCGCGAGGGGGATGAATACTTTCTGCAGGACCTGGGCTCCGCAAATGGCACCGTCTACAACGGGTTGACGGTCGACGGTACGGTGCCGCTCACCTCTGGTGGCCGCATCCAAATCGGCGAGACCGAGATCATCTTTGACGATGGCACCTACAATTCGAGCATGGGTGCCACCATGATCACGGACAATACCGGATCGTTGCCCGAAGCGACTATCGCCCTGGCATCAGGCGACCGCACTACCGCGGGTCTGCTCGAGGCCATCGAAGGCGCACGTACAAAACCTGAAGAGATCGTTGACACGAATCGAGCCCGAGAAGGCGACCTGCTGGCCTTGATCAGCAAAGTAGGAATCACTCTGCTGGCCTCGACGACGCTCAACGAAACCATGGAACAGATCGTCTCCCTGGTGTTTGAAGCCGTGCCGGCAGATCGTTGCTTGCTCATGATGCGCGATGAAGGCAGCGAGGAGCTGAGGGTAGCAGTGGCTCGGCTGCGTGATCGAGTCGGCGAAGTTGGTGAGATTCGGGTTAGCCGTAACGTCATGGATGAAGTTGTGATCCGCGGGAAGTCCGTCCTGACTTCAGACGCTCAGCATGATCCGCGATTTGCGAGCGGCACAGTAGTGCTGCAGGGGATTCGCTCCGTCCTAGCCGTCCCTCTGGGCGTCTCTGACAAAGTTTTTGGGATCATCTATGCCGATTCGCCTATCGCCGATGGCCGGTTCACGGAAGATCACCTTAAAGTCTTGACCACATTGGCGTCGGTGGCTGCTATTCGGGTGGAGAATGCGCGGC
>JAMQPH010000371.1 GCA_023717605.1 Pyrinomonadaceae bacterium | reverse complement strand
TGGGAATACTGACGTTTATCGTTGGGGTCGGCATGGATCCCAGCAGCAGCTTCGCCCAGACGGCCGAATCAGGAGCTCCGAAATTCTTCGCCAACAATGAGGGTGCCTACAGTGGTGGCCGCGGATTGATCACTGCTTCTGGTCCTACAGGCATGTTCCTGAATCCTACGTCGGGCACCCTGACCAAGGGGACCATTTCAGCTCAGGTGTTCGGATCAACAATCAAACCCATTTCTACCCTTCCCACCGGTGGGCAAGACCAGTTTCCCTACTACAACGGCCTACTCGGCTACGGTGTCACTGACTGGCTCGAGGTCGGAGGACTAGTGCAGGTGGTAGACCGCAGCAACAATGCCGATCAGCAAACTGTAGCAGCTGGGGGAGGCTATGTGCGGGTGCGGGTGCTCAAGGACCAGGGGCTCTTTCCTGAAGTCAGCGTGGGCGGCATGTTCTTCGAGGGCAATGAGATGCTCGATCGCCAAACGCTCTTTACGGCGCTCTCCAAGCGTGTGGCCATCAGTGACACCGGATTTTTCCGGGGATTCCGCCTCCACGTCGGTGGACGTTACTACTGGCAGAAGGACCATTCGGAGTTGGGGTTCAAGAATTGGACGACATTGGCCCAGCGCGGAGACAGCGCCGCTGTCGGCTATGTGGGCGCAGAGTTGGAACTTCCGAAACATCTCTTCCTCGTCAGCGAGATTCAATCGAGGGAAACCGGCGATCAACGCCAGCCCTTCTCGGTCGGTTTGCAATTCCGGCATCCTGAGGGTTTCGGGCTCAGCGTGGCTCTGCTCCGCCCAGGCCTCCAGGAAGGTATGACGGCTTACATTGGCATCGGCATCAATTTCTACTGACGCACGTTGAACAAGCCCAATGTATATGCGGATACTTCAAACGATCTGTTGTGACGCGGATCGAATTGGTTCGGGCTGCGAATTGCATACCCCACGACCTCAGGAGAACGGCAGTGAGGAATCGTGAACGAGCAGGGGTGCCGCGTTCGGTGGGGATGAAGTTGACCAGCCATAAGACGGAATCCGTGTATCGACGCCATGCGATTGTGTGTGAGGCCGATCTGACGGAAGGTCTCTAGAAGCTCGCAGTCCTAGACCAGTCGCTTTGGGGGACGATCGAGTTAAGCCACAGTTTAGCCATAATATCGAGAATTTCGATTCAAAAACCTCAAAATATGCGGGAAAATATGGCGGAGGGGGCGAGATTTGAAAACCCTGAAGCCTCAGAGACTATAGGGCTCAATCTGCCCGCATCGGTTCAATCTCAATCACTTGCAGACGAATCAGAGGTGAATGAAATACCGATCAAACCCAATCGCGCACGATAGTTCTGCCACAGTTGAGCCACACTGGCACGAGGCATACAGCTATGGGCGCCATCCAGGTAACGTTATTATAGTGCGAGGCCGGGGTTGAAGAATGAAATGTTCGGAGTTTTGAGGCTTAACGTGGGAAGACGCTGCCTCTTGGACAGCGCCTCCCAACTCTAAGGGTCAATTACTGCAAGCTGAAGTCGTCTCCCGTGACATCCGTTGCGGAAGAAATCGTCACAGAATGAGGCGATGGTGTCTGGGTTGTGTAAGTTAGTATGTCGCCATTCGTTTGAAGGACCTGGGCGGTGCCTTGGATAGTATAGACACCGGCAACCGTCGACTGGTCAGTGGAGCTAAGTGTAAGGGGCAGGGTGGTGCTGTACGGGTACAGCAATGGTGCGCCAATGGGCAGTGTGAGATTGTAGAAATAATCCCCGTTTGCGGGCGTCGAGATTAACACCGTGGCCACTTGGGATTTGATGGTTACAGTTGGACCAGAGTTCAACGTCTGCTTCGCGCCTACAATCACGGTGCCATCATCGGTGGCGGGATTGGTTAACAACGTTACGGTGCCGGTGATGTGCTGCGAGGTGGAGCTTTGTGACGCACTAAACGTAAAGGGCTTGGTACTGGTGCTGATCGTAGTGATGCTGTTATTGGCGACCGGGACTGCCTCGATGACCGCTGCGGCAAAGCCGTTTGCGGTAACCACGACATTGTAGCATGTCGTGTTAGAACAGGTCCCGATTGTAGCAGTCGTAGCAGGAAGACGGCCGAGGAAGAATTCGCCGGTTTGCGTGTTCGGCACTGTCGTACGAATGATTGTTCCATCACTCTGCTGGGCTGTCACGACAACGTTGCTCGCAAGCAGCGCTTTATCGACAAAGCCGTCGATTCCGTTGTTCAGCACATCGGTATTCACCTGGATGACTGGCTTGAGCGCGTAGGTGTTGTTATCGCGCGCGACGATGGAGTGGCAGGCATCAAAGTCCAGCACCACATCCACATGCTGCCCGGAAGCCACGTCAAACTGGTGAATCAATTTAATGCCGTTGTGGATTGCACTGGGCGTATCGAGCGCAATCTCAGTGGTCGAGTTTACCAGGACCACCCAATTGGCCAGGGGCTGACTGCCACTGTTGAGCACCAAGACCAGGCGCAGTTGTTGGTAATGGCCTGCCGTCAGCGGTGCTTCGCCCAGCGTTAGGAGCGCGCCATTATTGAGGTTGAGCAAATTGATTTTCTGCGGCGGATTGAGGGGGATATCGGTCCAGCCGTGACCCGTGTCAGAGGCCTTGGCGCTTTGATGCACCCGTAACGAGCTGACGGTCACATACACCGCATTAAACCCGCAGGCCGGTGCATCGGTCAGCGAAGCGGACAAGGTACCAGTGCCGCCGCTGCTACTACCACTGCTGCCGCAGCCGGTTGCAAGAAGCGCGAGGATGAATGTGGTCATCGCTCCACGCCAGAAATCCTTCTTGAATGTGGTCAATGTGTGCATGGTGGTCGTCACTCCTCTGTAGAGCTAGTCTTGTGGAGACATAGCCACGAGCGTCACTTGTGTTGATCAACTTTAATGCTAGGAGGGTGAACGTCTGTCAAAGCGTCCTGATGCGTTTGGAGGCAGAATCTGAGTCGTGTCACGCATCAAATTAAATGTTGATAAAACAAGCGTGTATGAATGAACCATGAACGATGAGACTACAATATTTGAAATTTCTCGCAGATTCCTGTCATCCTACGACTGACACTCAATTTAGAGGGAATAGAAGGGACAATGAGAATTTCTGCACACTCGTTGCCAAAAATTTGTCTTGGAGGCCAAACGGCTTCGCATCGCATGGCCACTGAAGCAATGGAGTTGTTCAAAAGGCGGCTGGCGAGGAAGAAGATGGGGAGACTGCGAATTGCACAGTCGCAGCCTCTCCATAACGCACTGTTCTCCTTCTGGAACTGTTCGGCCTGTGGCTGAAGTGTGGCTGACGTGAAGGAAGCGGAATCCGTGAACTATCAAACGCACCAATCCAGAGCACTGCCTTACCACGTTGCAAGGGATGTGACGGGTCGGAGGGCCAATGGTTACAATTACGGTTACACCCACGGTGCGCCCGAAACGATTTCGAGAGGCACCCCCCACCCCCAAAAAACACGTCTCGGCTCACCCTCGTCTGGACATGCGGACGGCGCACAGGTTTTGGGCGATTTCTAAAACTTTGCGCCTTTGTGCTCAGCGCGGACCTGATAGCGCACGTCAAAATGTCC
>JAMQPH010000361.1 GCA_023717605.1 Pyrinomonadaceae bacterium | reverse complement strand
ACGTAGTTGCCTTGTGTAAGGTAGATATTTCCGAAATTGTTCAGTGAGTAGGCGACTGCCGCTTTGCCACCAATGGCTTCTGACAGCACCAGGCCCTTCTGGTAGTGCTCCAGCGCCCTCGCGTAGTTACTCTGTTCATAGTAGACATGCCCGATGTTGTTCAGTGTCATGGC
This sequence comes from Pyrinomonadaceae bacterium, assembly GCA_023717605.1. Lineage (GTDB taxonomy): Bacteria > Acidobacteriota > Blastocatellia > Pyrinomonadales > Pyrinomonadaceae > PSRF01. The sequence continues at coordinate 13,346 of JAMQPH010000361.1, read as the reverse complement.
AACGCCGGGTTTGTTACCCAGGGCTTCCCACAGCGCCAGGCTCTTCTGGTAGAACTCCAACGCCTTCGCGATGTTGCCCTGCAAAAACTGGACATTCCCAAGGTTGACTACCGCGCGAGCAATCCCCAGTCTGTCACCCAGAGCTTCGCTCAGCGTCAGGCTTTTCTGGATGTACTCCAAGGCTTGCACGTAGTTGCCTTGTCGTTGGTGGACATTCCCGATGCTGTTTGACGCGCGGGCAATTCCAGCTTTGTTGTCCAGGGTCTCTAGCATTGTTAGACTCCTCTGGAAGTGCGCCAGCGCCTGCGCATAGTTGCCTTGTGAGTATTGGATGTTCCCGAGGGTGATTAGCGTGCGGGCAAGTCCGAGTTGGTCACCTAAAGCCTCGTTCATCGCTAGGCTCTTCTGTACAGACTCCAAGGCCGACGCGTGGTTCCCTTGTCGAAGGTGGACATTGCCGATGTTGTCGAGAGCGCGGGCAATTCCAGTCTGGTCAGCAATCTGCTCGGCCATGCTTAGCTCCAGGCGGTAGATAGAGAGCGCCTGCGGGTAACCTCCTTGATTGAAAAGGCGGTCGCCTTGACTGCCCAGCGCACTCACCAACGCAGCGGTCACCAAATCTTTCTCCTCCGCCCGCAATCCCGCCCGCTCCGCCTCTGTCTTCGCCTTCACCAGCGCCTCTGCCAGATCATCCTCCGCCGGCGCATATCGCCAAACCTTCCATTTCCCACCCTCCATGACCAAGTCAAAGTTGCGCACGATCTGCTCCTCTGGCTTCTGCTTGCTCTTCAGATCGGTAGCCGAGAGATTTACGGTTGCCCGCAGGCTCGCCTTCTCTCCATCCACTTTGAGCCGCGAGATCGTCGGCAGGCTCGATCGGTGGTCCTCAGCCGTGAACTGTCGCTGCAAATTCTGTTTGAGTGAAGCATAGTCTGGCGACTTCTCGCTCCACAGGCTCAGTAGTCCGTCAAGATCTTTGCTGGCGTAAAGCGTGAAATACTTTTCCACCACCCCACGCACCGCAGCCTCGGTTGGTGATTGAGTTGAATGCGTTGAATCGAGAGCTGAAGATTGTGATTGAGACTGCGCCAGGACAGGGCTGATGAGGCTCAAGCCTAAAACTAGTGAGGAAAGCAGGCACAACGAGAACGACATAGAACACACCCCCTTTTCCCACCACTGAGGACCCGCACACCGCACGCCGAAAAACTTTTAAGCCGACAGTAATATCGCGAAGAGTTCGGCAACTTCCTCTTTCGAGTTTCAAGAATTGAATGACAACAGGTGAAGTGAATTCCTGACTCTGGTTGCGATGTGAGCCGGAGTTTACTCCGACCAATTGAAAATGCAAGGCCTTATCCAACTCACTCCGCTGCCGAATAAATCTCGGTGGCACGCCGGAGCTATGCCTCATCTGCGACGGCTGGACGGGAGAGTAAAACTGATTGCCGCTGGCTTCGAGGCGAAGGCAATCTAAACGGAGAAAAAGATCATGAACGCAGGAAAGAGACTCACGAAGATGTTCTCGCCGGCCCTACTGACCCGACGTAATCAGTTTGCGGCCAAACGCCTGGTAGCACGCAAAGGACCCGCGAGATTGTCCACGCTTCGGCAGGCTTTTCTGCTTTTGCTGCTAATGATGCTAGTCGTCAGCCTCTCCTCCGTGTTCACTGGTCGCAGTAACGCCAAGAGCAATTTGTTTCAGGACTCTGCGAGGGGAAAACTGCAATCCCAGTCTCGCGAGCTGCCAAACTTCGATGCGTTTGATACGAGCAGCAAATCGCGACGTGCCACGGTTTCTCCGGACGAGCAGCGGCGAGTCGAAGCCGGTCACCCGGTTCTAAGTGAAGAGCGCCTGGGAGTGCCGACTTTTCTCTGGGCTGAAGATCCAGGTCCCGCGAAGGCTTTGCCATCACAGCCTCAGAAGCGTGGCGAAGCAGCCGAGACCGCTGCCCGCCAACACCTCGAGAGGCTCGCGCCACGCTATCATCTCTCAAATGTTGATCTCGCTACGGTGGTGCGCACGTCAATCCATGACACCGGCAGGGGCCCGATCATTGTGAAATTCAAGCAGGTGATCGGTGGCATTGAGGTCTTTCGTGATCAGATCGCCATCTTGATGAACCGGCAGTTGCAGCTAGTAGCCGTCGCCGGTTACCTCACCGGCCCTGCCGATCAAACCGTCGCCGGACCGGCAGCGTTTTCGCTCGGGCCCGCAGAAGCTGCAGTGAGGGCTTTACGGGATCTCACCGAAGCGCCGGTCGAATCATCCGCTATCCAGGGCGCGCACCAATCCAGACCAAGCAAGCAACAATCACCTTATGAGTTCTACGAAACTCGGCTGGACGCGAACCTGAGTTTTAAACTGGGCCGGCCGGTGCGGGTTAAACCAGTGCTGTTTCACCTTGTGGGACAGTTCGTGCCTGCCTACTACATCGAAGCGGACGTGGAACTGCCTGCCACCGAAGATTTTCCTATCTCGCGCTTTTACTCATATGTGATCTCGGCTGTCGATGGACAGCTCCTCTTGCGCAACAACCTTACTGCTTACGACGCCTTCTCTTATCGTGTCTGGGCTGATACCACTGGGTTGAAAGCGCCATTCGATAACCCGCACGGAAATGATCCGACCCCCAATGCCAGTGGAGTGCCCGGTGGCCCTCCGCCCCCCTTCGTCACCCCCAATTTGGTAACACTGCAAAACGGCCCGATAAGCACCAATGACCCTTGGCTGCCACCAGACGCGACAACGACAGTAGGTAACAATGTGGAGGCGTTTGCCGACCTCAGCCCGCCCAATGGGTTCACCCCAGGATCGAGTGACACCTTTGCGTTTACGACTTCACCAAACGTGTTTGACCGCATTTTTGATCCTACCCGACCGCCCCAGGAGAATCAGAACCAAATCCAGGCTGCGGTAACCCAGCTTTTCTACGACATCAATTGGTTCCACGATTGGTATTACGATTCAGGCTTCAAGGAGGCTGACGGCAACGCGCAGGTGTCCAACTACGGCCGCGGTGGCCTTGAGGGCGACGGCTTTAGCGCCCAGGCTCAGGACTTCGATTCGCAGAACAACGCAAGCATTGCCATTCCCGCCGACGGCTTTAGCCCGCACATGCAAATGGGTCTCTTCAGGGGTGAAACCTTAACCTCGGTGACTGCGACGGGTGGGGTCACCGGCAGCTTCAGTAATGGAAACGCCAGCTTCGGGCCATCGGATTTCAACGTTACGGCAGCGGTTTCTCCGACGATCCCGGCGAACGGTTGTGGAGGGATTACGAACAACTTAGCCGGCAAGATCGCATTTATCGACCGGGGAATCTGTACCTTTGCTGAAAAGGTCAAGAATGCCCAACTGGCCGGTGCTGTCGGTGTGATCATCGCGAATGTAGCGAGTTCATTCAATCCGGGAACGCCGCCATTCATGCCAGGTGTCGACCCTACGATCACAATCGGAGCGCTTTCGTTGAATTTTAGCGACGGTAATCTCTTCAGAGCTTCTCTCGGCATCGGCGAGCCCATCACCGCGGTGCTCTTTAGCTTAGCCTCCTTCCGCGATTCGACCCTCGACAACCAGGTCGTGGCTCATGAGTGGGGCCACTTTATCAATCTCCGACTCGTCAGCATCCATTCAAATATGGCCTTCGGGCTTAGTGAGGGGTGGGCAGACTTTCACGCACTGTTGCTCATCGTAAAGCAGGAAGACTCGGCGGTTGCCTCCAACTCGACTTTCGACGGTATCTATACAGTTGGTAGCTATGCTACAGACGATTACTACTTCGGTGTCCGTCGTGTTCCCTATTCCACTGATTTCGCCAAAGATCCTTTGACGTTCAAACATATTGCCAATGGCGTTCCACTGCCAACAGGTGTACCAATCGCCTTCGGCCAGAACGGATCCAACAATGCGGAAGTGCACAACACCGGAGAGATCTGGGCCACGATGCTGTGGGAGTGCTATGCCGCCCTGTTGCGCGATACGCTTGGGCCGAACCCACGTCTGACTTTTGAGGAGGCGCAGAACCGGATGAAGGACTATCTGGTTGCCGCCTACAAGATGACCCCTCCAGAGCCGACCCTGTTGGAGGCCCGCGACGCTCTGCTGGCTGTAGCCCTTGTAGCTGATAGCACAGACTATCTGGAGTTCTGGCAGGCTTTCGCCAAACGCGGCGCAGGCATCAACGCTGTTGCTCCGGACCGCTTCTCCGAAACCAACACTCCCGGGCTGGTGGAAAGCTTTGATCTCGTCTCCGTTCAGGTCAATGACTTAACCGACTCAGTGGTTTCCTGCGACCACGATGGTTTTCTGGATAATGGCGAGCAGGGCCAATTGAGACTCTCTCTCCGGAACGTCGGTTCGGTGCCCCTGAGCGCCACCACAGCCAAAGTGACGACGACAAATCCGAACGTCAGCTTCCCAGATGGGAACGTCATTAACCTCACACCGACTCCGCCGATAGGAGTTACTACCGCATCCGTGACGATCGCCTTAAACGGGGCAGTTGGTCTGCAGCAAATCGATTTCGTTGTCTCGGTAAACGATCCCGCACTGAACCCGGCTACACCTGGTACCGCCGGCCTGTCCACCTACGCCAACGCCGATATTCAGTCCGCCGCCTCTGCGAGTGACAGTGTCAAGAGCCCACTAACTTCGTGGACGCCGGGCGTGGCTCTGGGGTCAGGATTGTTTGCTCGCACACAAATTGCGATCACTCCGCTGAACTCTGTTTGGGCGGGCCCAGACCTCGGCGCACCTGCCGACCGGTCCCTGGTTTCACCCAACCTTGCGGTAGGTCCGGGAAATTTCAGTTTCAGTTTCAGTCACCGGTTCGCATTCGAAAGCGCTGGCACAGTTTTCTTTGACGGCGGAGTGATCGAGATCAGCACGGACGGAGTTAACTGGACCGATATTGGATCCGGTTATACACAAACGCTCGTCTTCGGGGGTAGCAATCCACTCGCCGGACGGCAGGCGTATGCGGGCCTCAGTGCGGGCTATCCCGCCTTCGCGACTCAGAACATCGACCTGGGGACCATTTACGCCAACCAGAACGTCCGCGTCCGCTTCCGCATTGGTGAGGACGACTTAATAGGCGGCCCCGGTTGGGATATAGACGATCTCGTCTTTACTGGTCTCACCAACACCCCGTTTACGGCGCTGATCGCTAGTCAGGTAGACTGCCAACCCAACCTGGTCGCCGCAGGCTCAGCGCTGGTAAATGAGTCGTGCCCGCCGGTCAACAATGCAATCGATCCCGGCGAGCGTGTGACGGTGACGCTAAACCTGGTCAACAACGGAGCCGGCTCTTCCAATCTCGTCGCCACCCTGCAATCCGGAAGTGGAGTAGTTGCGCCTACTGCTCCGCAGAGTTACGGAGCCATGGCTCCCGGAGCGACCGTCGGCAGAGATTTCGGCTTCACTGTCGCCGGAACATGCGGCGGCTTAGTCACAGCGACGCTTCAGCTTCAGGATGGCAGCAACAATCTGGGCACTGTCACTTACAACCTGCGCCTCGGGGTGAATACCCCCAATGGTTTCGTCTGCACCAGTCCGTGCGGAGGCGTGAGGATGGTAACGACTTCAGCGCTGACACGGATCAACGCGTCGACAGTTCAGGCGCTCATCACCGTGCAGAACATCGGCTCGGACGCAGCCAACGATGTCACGTTGACCACCGCGAAACTGGGAGCCGCCAACGGAACGCCGTTGCCCCAAGGGTTGGGCAACCTCGCTCCAGGCGGGTTGGCCAGCGTCTTAGTGAACTTTACCAACTCGACGCCAGGAGCACCTTCATCGCTGACAGCTGGTGGTATTTACGCCGGCGGCACGTTCAGCAGTAGTAAACGTGTCACCATCCCTTGATAACAAGTCGATCACATATTCCTCGAGCTCTTGAAGACGGATACTGCGCAGACGATGTTAGGGGACGCTTTTGGTCGTGTGCCGCCTGGAATGACAGCCGCCAATATGCCATCCACTGATGTTGGCGGGCGCCGCTGCTAGAGGAATGAGACTTGGGCCGTCGGCAAAGAGAACCATTGAGGATAAGGCTGAAGCTTTTCGGAATGAGGTCGTAAATGCACCGGAAGGCTACAAAATCTGGCAAGTCGAAACTGGGAATTTGGGTGCGAAGTTGATTTTGGAGTACGCACCCTGGAGTTTTGACATACGGGCCAGCTCCACCCGCTCTTTCCCGGTGGGTAGTCCTTCCCACCGCTGGTTTCGGAAGTATCGATCGCTGAAGGTTCCGCGGTCACGATCGTAAACGACCAAGGTCGCAGCGATTGCTGACTAAAAGTTAAATGACGCCAATTAAAATGGAGGTCAATATCATGACGCCGAACACTGAAATTCTTAAGAAGATCACAGGTGACATCGCTGATGAGGTGCCCGAGGCAACATACCGGCTCGGAGCCAGCCTGCTCGTTCGAGCAGTGTTGGATAGGGGAAGAAAACAGCTCGGGGATTCTCACCCGGCTGTGAAATTCTTTCGCGAACAACTAGGTGAGCAAGCTGCTGAGGCTCTCGTCGGCTTCCTGCTCGCCGCGGCCTTGGAGCTGGTCCCGACTCAAGGTTTAAGTGATACGCGGAAACGACTGGCCTACAACCTTCGTGTCCGCTCATACGAGGAGTTGGGAGAGCATCTACTACTGTTCACGGGGTTCATCAATGAAGAGGTTGAGCGCGCCATACATTTGGCCGGGCAACCGCCTGCCACCATCCCAACCTGAACCAAGACTCCTGAAGGGGCCCCGATAGGAGGAGGGGCTGACGGCGTGAAGATGCCAGCCCGGGCTAGTACGTAGGGCTCTACAAGTCTTAGAGAGACGTTCTATAAGCCGGCCAAGGCTAATACCTGAAGCCGGATCACGACGCCTAACAATACCAAGGGGCGATACGTGGATGCATTGGTCCATAAGCGTGTTCAGCCATTTGGAATGGCGTTGAGCACGAGTCACGAGAGGTGTGTTATGCCGGTAGTTGAGCAATCTGGAATGCGTTTGGAGTATCCCGTCGCAGATGAACAAGCAATCCATCCAAACGGCACAATCCAACTCCGCGCGCTTAGGTACCGAGCCTGCTTCGATACTCCCGTTGGAGTATAGGTTTGCCTAATAAGGGTACCGGTCGGCGAGTAGACCACGCGGAACGCGAACGACATAGAACATCCCTTCCTTCCCCTTCAGCGAAGACCGCACAACGCCCAACCGAAAAAAATTTAGACCGCCAGTAATATCGCGGAGAGTTCGACAACTTCCTTTTTCGAGAATCAAGGATTGAATGACAACTGCGTGAAGTGAATTCCTGATTCTAGTTGCGACGTGAGCTGGAGTTTACTCCGACCAAAGTCATCCCTCATCCGCGGCGGCTGGATAGAAAAGTAGAACCGATGCTTTGGCTGAAGATCCAGGTCTCGCAAAGAATCGCTTACTCATTTACACCTGCATGAGGAAAACAGGATGGACACCAGAAAGTTGTTTCATAGCCGATATTTTTCGACTCTACTTGCAACTCTAATCACAGTTTCTTTACCGTCATGCGGGTTCTGCCCCAATATAGTAGACGATGGACTATGTGGTTTGATAAAGGACGCTCCGCTTAAGGAGTTAACTGATTCACAGCAGACCGTTGTTTTCGAAGAGCAAGGGACAATCATTGTCTACCACGGATATGGCTGTGCGGAATCAAAAAAGTCTGGAAGAGAGGATTTCTTGAGGGTTGAACAAAGCCTGAATCTTCCCGCCTACGCGACCAATGCCACGGTCTTTCTTAACGGCTGGAACTTGAAATACCTTAACGGTGACCACCATGTAGCGGGATTGGGAACGGCGATTGAAAACATAAGACTAGATGGTAACACCCTGACATGGCACGCCTCTGGTGTACTCTCCGATGACGACTTCAATGACGCATATAGCTGGTGCTACCACTACACGGTTATCGCTTGGAATCCCTCAAACCTTAATCTCACGGTTGACCATAAGGATGGAAGCTGTGACGACGAGAGTGATCCTTCTCAAGCAAACTTCTTTACCGCGGAAAACAATGGAACCACGACCGCGCTTTCATCTTTTCCTAGTTTTCTCCAGAATCCTGCTTTCGCCGCCAGTAAGGTGGTTGCCATACTTCCCCGCGGATTCGGATTCTCCTGGGCTTGTGGTGTGGATCACCATCTGCTTCAGATTGCATACAACCTGGATCATAGCGAGATTTTTATTGAGAATGGCAAGAAGTATAAGAAGCAGGGTCAAAGTGTGGCACCTTCGTTGCCAAACTCAGCAAGCCAGGCCGATTCAGGTTTTGTGAGTTGGGAGACATCCGCCATTTTCAAAGATAACCGCGCGAGAAGGGATTACAAGTTTGGCGAAATAGTTTCTGGGTTAGGCGGCATCGACGTCGGGGTAATCCAACCTCCTTTTTCAATCCTTCCCGCAGAAGACAGCTCATTTTGTGCGTCCGTTGGCCCAGTAGGTCTCCAAACTCAGGAGTTTGTCATTGAGAAGATCCCGTTTGAATTTGCAATACCCATGCTTACAGGATGGGAATTGGAATACGGCTGTGGAGGTGATCAGCACGTTCAAGAAGGCGGGGTATGGATAGATAAATGGGACTACGATAAAAACTCAGGAACCTTGCGCTATACGCTCGCAACAGTCCTCCGTGACGAGGAGGATGGTCCCACACGCTCCTCAAGTCATAAAGTCACAGTCCTTGGGATACGCCCTGTGGCTAGAGTGTCAACAAAAGATAAGGCGCCGGACCTGGTGCCTTTCAGCCCATTCGGAAACTCCGCAGCAGCGTTTTGCAGAATAGAACAAAGCACCATGCTGAGACTTACAGTGAAGAATCAGGGAAATGATAATGCACCCGCCTCCAAGACTACGGTCACATTTGGTGATAAACCTCTTACCCTTGATACCCCTCCCATCCCAGCCGGTGGGACGGTAGACCTTCTGTTCAAGCTGCCGACAGGTTGTTTCAGTCCAGATTGCTCCTTCGTAATTACGGTTGATTCCACTAACCTGGTAAATGAATCTACTAACGAAGGAAACAATAGCGTTAACGGTGGCTGCGTGGGCTGACACTTGTTTCTCAATGCGATTCAAGTAAACCATGCGAAATGGCACGAGCCGACATTTCGGGTCGGTTCGTGTGATTTAGTTGTTCGAGGTCGGTAAGTAGAACTCGCGGAACGCAAACGGACACACAATACACTTCCCGCCTTTACGAGAAACCGCACAACGTCCCTCCCAAAAAATATTCAAGCCGGCAGTAATATCCCAGGAACTGCAACAACTTCCCCTATCGAGATTTTAGCCTCGTAAGCATTTTCTTTGTTGGAGTGAATCCGCCATGAAATCAAATCGCTCTATTTATTCATCACGATCGCATTTCGTATGGGCACGGTACCTGAGCCTCACTCTCGTCACGCTGTTGTCAATGTCTCCGGTTGGGTTTGCTATCTCGCGGGCGAACGTCTCCTCCCCGAAGTACGGCGTTCATGAACTCCCCATGCTGACCGCACCGCTAGCATCCGTGATAGTGGTCAACACCACTGGTGATGGCGACAGCGTGGACCCAAACATCGGGTGCGACGCCGACGCCGCGACTTCGGGCGAGCAATGCACCTTACGAGCAGCGATTCAAAGGGCGAACGCTCTGGCGGGCGACGACAACATCATCATCGACATCCCAACGACGCAGCCCAACTGCAATGCCGTAACCGGCGGCTGCACCATTAACTTGACGAGGGCGTTGCCTAACCTCAGCACCAACGTCGTCATCGAGGGCGATCGCTCAGACAAGATCACCGTGCGGCGCAGCACAGGCGGCAACTACCGTATCTTCACCGTCACGACCGCGGGTAGCGTGGCGCTTGCGGACATGACGATTGATAACGGAAGAATCGATGAAAATGGTGGAGGCGTCTTTAACGCAGGCGGCGGCATCGTGGCCATTCTAGGTTGCGCGATCACCAATAACGTCGGCCTCAATGGCGGCGGCATTTCTAATGATGTCACCGGGAGGCTGACTATCGTCAGCAGCGTATTCCACAACAATCAAACAGACGGCCGCGGCGGCGGCATTTTCAACCTCGGCGGTACGGTGAGCGTCATTAACAGCCTCATCGGAAATAACCAGGCAGGTGACCTCGGTGGTGGTATTCATAACGAAAGCGGTCGAGTGAACGTCACCAACAGTTCCATCTTCGCCAACCGAGTAAATGGTTTTGGTGGAGGCATCGCCAACATCGACCCCGACGACGGCATGAACGTCAGCAACTGCACGATCTGGGGAAACGTTGCTGGCCCGGGTCCCGGCGGCCTCCAGGGTTTCGCGACGCTGAAAAGCACAATCGTCGCCGGGAGTGTCAACAGCGCTCTGGCCCCAATTATTGACGTCGAGGGCACTTTCAGTTCTGCAGGCTTCAACTTCATTGGTGACACAGGCGGCTCCCCGGACTTCAACCAGCCGACGGACCAGACGGGAACATCCTCCGCGCGGTTTGATCCAGATCTCGTCGTCATAGAGCAACCGGACAGTTTTATCAGCGGGATTCTCATTCCGCGCTGCAGTAGCCTGGTCGTGGACAAAGGGAGCAGTGACGGTTTGACCGGCGCGCTCACAACCGACCAGCGCGGCACTGGCTTCCCGCGCACCCTCGACGAACCGCTGGTGCCAAACGCAACCGGTGGCAACGGCACGGACGTCGGCGCGTTCGAGCGCCCGCTTTGTCCTCAGTTGACGCTCACGGTTAATACAACCGGCGACGCAGACGATGTGAACCCCGGCGACAGCGCCTGTGACAGCAACGCAGGATTGCCAGGAGAGCAGTGCACGTTGAGAGCGGCAATGAGGGAAGCTGAAGCTCTAACCAACAGCCAGGTGATCAACTTCGCCATTCCCACGAGCGATCCGGGCTTTGACCCAGCGACAGGCAGGCACACCATCAACTTGACCTCGGCGCTGCCTGATATAGAAAACACCAACCTTACAATCAGCGGACCCGGCGCGGACAAGCTAACCGTGCGACGCAGTTCGGGAGGCTTTTACCGCATCTTTACTTTCAAAAGCCAGGCTGAAGAAGTGACGATTTCGGGCCTGACCATCAGCAACGGGCTCAGCCCGGATAATGGTGGCGCCATCTCACACTCCGCCGGCACCCTGACTTTCGTCGGCACACTAACTGTCACCGACTGTAAGATTGACGCCAACTCTGCCGGCGGATCAGGCGGCGGTATTTTCGCCGCGGCGGCGCTAAACGTCACCAACTGCACATTCAATAATAACTTTGCCGGCTCCCCTGAAAGCGGCACCTTCTTCACCAGAGGTGGCGGCGGTATTGCGGGAGTGGGTCCCCTTATGAACGTTTCCAACAGCACGTTCAACGGTAACTTCGCTGAAGGCGCCGGCGGCGGCGTTTTAGGCGGCGGGAGCATGACGAACAATACATTCACCGGCAACCATGCTGCCTTTGGCGGCGGCCTGGCCATTACGTCGAGTACGATCACTGGTAACACAATTACCGGCAACCAGGGCGGTGGCATCGCTACGGCTTTCGGCGTAGTGAACGTGATCGAGAGCACTGTAAGCGGTAACTTCCTTGGTGGAATAACTAATTTCCGCACCACGTTGAATGTCACCCGCAGCACAATCAGCGATAACACACTTGAAGCAAACGCAGGCGGCTACGGAATCAAAAACGACGGCGACTCAATCATTTTCGGCACGGTGAATGTTACCAACAGCACGATCAGCGGTAACGCTGAGGCAGGTATTCTAAATTTTCGCGGCACGTTGAATGTCACCAACAGCACAATCAGTAGTAACAAGAGCGGGGTCGACAAAGTCTTTCCGGGCCCGATGAATGTCAGGAGCACTATCATCGCCTCGAATCTCTTTGATGTCTCAGGCGATTTCACATCCGGAGGGTTTAACCTGATCGGGAAGAGAGACAACAGCACGGGCTTCACGCAGCCCACCGACCAGACTGGCACGCAAGCTGGGCCGCTCGACCCGAAGCTCGACCCAGCCGGACTGCAAAACAATGGCGGCCCAACGAAGACGATCGCTTTGCAATCTGGCAGTCCCGCGATTGACAAAGGCACCGCGGCCTTACTAATCGCGCTAACCACAGACCAGCGGGGCGCCGGCTTCACGCGCACCTTCGACGACCCGGCAATCGCGCCCGCCATCGATGGCGACAACACCGACATCGGTGCGTTCGAGCTCAACCCTGCAGCTCCGACTCCGACTCCGACTCCGACTCCAACTCCGACTCCAACGCCAACACCCACTCCAACTCCTACACCGACTCCTACTCCCACGGCAACACCCACTCCGACGCCAACGCCGCCAACGCTCCAGTTTGACTCGGCTGTCTATTCAGTCCAGGAAGACTGCACCGCAGTGACGGTACGCGTGCTGCGGTCCGGAGCGCTCGGCACAATCGCCACCGTCGATCTCGCCAGCGAGGACGGCACGGCGAAACAGAAAGGCGACTACACGCTCGTAGTTGGCCACTTAATTTTCGCAGCCGGGGAAACTCAGAAGACATTCCAGGTGCTCATCAACGACGACAGCTACGTCGAGGGCCTCGAGTTTGCGACGCTCATTCTTCAGCATCCGACGAACGGCACGCTGGGCGCTTTGAGTACGGCCACGCTTGAGATCTCCGACAACACGGCCGAGTCAACTTCTAACCCAATTGATGATTCCGGCACGTTCGTCAGTACGCACTACCACGACTTCCTCTACCGCCAGTCGGATCAGGCCGGGGAGGACTTCTGGACGCAGCAGATCGAACAGTGTGACACAGACACAGCGTGCCGCCAGGCCAAGCGGGTGGACGTTTCGACCGCCTTTTTTCTTTCCATTGAATTTCAGCAAACAGGTTACTTCGTGATCCGCGCACATAAGGCGGCCTTCGGAAATCTAAAGAGTAATCCGCGCTATGAGGTGTTTCTGCGCGACCAGCGACAGATCGGAGCGGGCGTCATCGTGGGCCAGCCGGGGTTCCAGCAACAACTCGATGCAAACCGGCGGATATACCTGGAAGACTTCGTTACGCGCCCTGAGTTCGTGGCGCTGTTCCCGCAGGGGGCTGCGGCCCTCGCTTACGTCGAGTTGCTTTTTGCAAATGCCGGAGCGACGCCAACACAAAGCGAACGTGACCTGGCAATCACAGCCTACGGTTCAGGGGATACAGCAGGCCGCGCAGCTGCGCTCGAGAGTGTGGTCGAGAGCGGATCGGTCTTCAACGCCCAGTACAACTCGGCCTTCGTGTTGATGCAGTATTACGGCTACCTTCGCCGAAACCCGGACGACGCGCCCGACAATA
>JAMQPH010000322.1 GCA_023717605.1 Pyrinomonadaceae bacterium | reverse complement strand
AACTGCCTTCCCTTAGGAACTCGGGATTGATGCAAACCGAGAAGTGGTGGCCGGCCTTTTTCCCCGAAGAGTTCTCCAGTGTTGGCACAACCATGCTTTCAACCGTTCCCGGCAACATGGTGCTACGCATAACCACCACATGCGGCGCCGCTTTATCTCTCAAAGCTTCGCCAATCTCTTCGCACACCCGCCCGACGAAAGAGAGGTCGAGCGAACCGTTAGGCTTGCTTGGCGTTCCGACGCATACCAACGAGATCTCTGATTCCTTTACACCTTTAGCTGAATTCGTGGTCGCGCTTAGTTTTTCCGCCTTCACCGCAGCTTCGAGCAGTTCACCAATTCCACTCTCGACTATTGGACTCCGCCCTTCATTAATGATGTTGGTTTTAGTCGCATTGACATCAACGCCGACCACCTGATGCCCGGCTTTTGCAAAACAGGCGGCAGAAACACAGCCAACATACCCCAACCCAAAGACGCTTAGCCTCATTCTATTCCTTTGCTCGACTTAGTCTCAGCGGCACCAGCGGGTTCCAAGTGGCATAGACTTAAGTCTGTGTTGCAGCTTGCGTATCATCCATCCTTGAAGTTATCGCATCCGTGAATCACAGACTGAAGTCTGTGCCACTTCCAAGGCCCAACTCAACGTTGACGGGACGTGACTAAGCCGCGAAGAAAGCTCAGTCCCCATGCGCCGTGAATACAAAAGAAACTCGCACTGATGATCGGAAATAACTTCCACTGCCGCGTTCTGCCTGCAAGTGCCAGGGCAAAAAAGGCCGAACACAATATGTAAAATCCCAGGACCGCCAAAAAGGCCCAGAAGGCACGCGACCACCAAATACTGAGTAATCCAAAAAAGAGAAGATATAGGACCAGGGCCGGTGCAACCAGATGGCGAACTCGGAGGGAACGAGGATGCAACTTGATCATCTGCGCTTTCCAATGTCCATAGCGCGAATACTGCTCGGCGAGTTCCCTCAAGTTCACACGTGCGTAATAGTCGCAGTGCTCCGCTGGATCAAGTAACACCTGACCACCTCGCTTTCGCACGCGATAGTTGAAATCGTAGTCTTCGTTTGCAAGCAACTCTTCGTTAAATCCGTTGAGCTCTTTCCACAGTGACTTTTTGAACGCGCCAAAGGGCACTGTGTCCACTAAACGGGGTGCTGCGGTCTGCAATCGATATTGGGCATCGCCGATACCGAACGGGTGGGCGACGGCTAAAGCGATTGCGCGCGCGGTGGCCGAGTCTGCGCCCGGTTTTATGTGCCAGGGCATTCCCACGACTGAGATTGTGCCACTGCTCAAATGCTCAACGCAGCGACGCACATATCCTTCAGAAGGAACTGAATGTGCATCCATGCGCAAAATGATCTCGCCGGCCGCAGCGTCAATGCCAAGGTTCAGAGCAGCAGGAATATCTCGCGCAGGATTATCAACGATTCGAACGCGCAGTTCGGGATTGCCCTGGGCAAAATCCTTTACCACCTGGCGCGTGTTGTCTGTGGATCTGCCGTCCACAACTAAAATCTCGTAACTGTCGCAATCGTACTGGTTCGCCAGATTACGCAAAACCGCGGTGATGAAGCGCTGTTCGTTGAAACAGGGGATAACTACCGACACTGAAGCCCTCGGGCCAGTGCTCGGCTCGGCGGCCGGCGCCCCCGTGTAGGACGATTCGTTTTTGGGATCCAGCGCTGTGGATTCCACGGAGTGACTCATCACTTCTCAAAACTCGGTTCGGTTTCGGTCCATAGCCCTGAATTATCGCATTGTTTGTGACGATGGCTGGAATTGGAGAGCGGGATGACCGGTGGGCACTAAAGCAAGCTTGCCGGCATTTCTTTAATACCCGGTTCGGCTTTCGCCCGTACAAGACTCTGCTCTTCCCGCTTCGCGGGCCCCTTTGAATTGATCGTCTCGAGATACTGGCGACACCTGCTGCGGATTCGCTGAACCTCGCGGAACATCCTAAAACTATCTCGAACCACGCTTACCTTACTGCCGTCATTATGATCCCAGCGAACCGGTATTTCCTTCAGAGCTAGTCCACTTAGATGGGCCAAGTATAACAATTCGACATCGAAGCTAAAGCGGTCGATCACAGCGGCTTCAATAATCGGACGACAAGTAGCCATGCGAAAGGCCTTGAAGCCACATTGCGTATCAGCAAAGGGTAGACCAGTCGCCGACCGCACGATCAAATTAAAGCCTCGTCCACCCTGTTCACGTCGCCATGACTGATGCACTCCGATTAGACTGCGATCAAGGGCCCGAGAGCCAAAAACCAGATCACAACCCTCCTGCTCGATTGCGTTCAGTAGTTTTGGAGTTTCACTGATCGGAGTCGACAAATCCGCATCCGAGAAGAGCGCTATTGACGATCTGGCTGCCAGCAAACCTGTTCGCACAGCATGACCCTTGCCCCGGTTCGGACTGTTGCGGATCAGTCTGACCTGAAGATTGCCCGCTGACTTCAAACTTTCCTCCGCGGCCCTGGGCGTTGAGTCACTCGAACCATCGTCTACGATAATTACTTCGGAATTGGGAATGGCATCGTTGAGATACTCGTAAATCGCAATTAAAGATTTCCCCAGACGACTGGCCTCATTGTAGGCGGGAATGATGATAGAAAGCTTTGGGGTCATAGGACTAGTAAAACGTCGAATTAGTCTCACTTTTCACGAAAGACGGCCGTCCATGGCTCTTTCAGGTTCAGGGAATTCCTGACGGTTCCGTGTGGCTGCTCCAGCCTTAGCCTGACTGGCTGCCTGCGAGCAAATCTCTGCAAATCTGTTGGTGACCTGCCTCCAACCAAATCGCTCGCGTACGGCCGCAGCGCCCCGCTGAGCCAGGCTTTGTGCAAATTCCCCGGCCTTCAGCAACCTAACCACCGCCGCCGCAAAGGTTTCGGCAGTATCAGCTAACAACAACTCCTCTTCGTTATGCAAAGGCAATCCTTCCGCGCCAACGGTCGTGGAAACCACTGGCTTCTCCATCGCCATCGCTTCGTAGATTTTCAGCCGGGTGCCACCCCCGATCCGGATAGGAACGATGTACGCAGCCGCACGCTCGATATAGGGACGTACATCATCGACCCTGCCGGTAACAATAATGCTCTGGTCATGCTTACTCAGTTCGACCAAGCTGGCGTAGGGGTTGCGGCCAACGATGGTCAGACTCACCTCGGGTATGGTTCTTCTGACGATCGGCAAGACTTCACGAATGAAGTACTGCATAGCGTCTTCATTTGGTAACCAATCCATCGATCCCGTGAAGACAAGATTGTGTTTGTCAGCCGCATCCTCAATCCGCGGGCGAAAGTAATCAACGTCCACACCGGTGGGAACAGCCGCCGTCTGCGTCAAGCTATACTCCCGGCGCATCTGCTCCTCGTCTTCGCTCGAAACAGCAACCACCATGTCGAATCTTTGACAGGCCTTGCGTTCGTATCTCCAACTCTTTCGCCACTGGTTATAGAGGTACGCCTTCTTCAACGGATTTCGTTGCACCTGGTAGTGACGCTTCCAGATCATTGCCTCCACATTGTGCTGAAAAAGAACGGTACCCAGGGATAAGTTCTCAGGAACGTTAACGCTGGGCTGGAGAAAGTCGCACACCAGTACGTCGAATTGTTCTCTATTGAGCAGTTGTTGGGTGGCCTCTCGCATTGCGGCCGATTCGTATTTCTTCATGAAGTACGGTAAGGGCGAGAACAGATTCGTGAGCAGCTCTCCATAGAAACCAGTTGAGAACTTTGGTCTGGTATGGTGGGGTACGCTGACCAGTTTATGGCAATACTCATCGGCAAGAGACCGCGCCTCTGTGGTAGCTGTTCCATCATCAAGCGCAAGATAGGTAATTTCGTGGTCGCGCTTCAGCTCCCGGAGCATGTTGTAAGTGCGAATTCGTCCCCCTTTATCGACGGGCTGAAGCAGTTCGGTTTTCAGCCAAAGAATACGCACGTTTTGATCTTCTCGGTCGACCTCTCTGTAAACACTCAGCAGGTGCTTGTTTCCTGAGCGAAGTCTCTTCCTTCAATAAACACACGATCCACGAAATGACACAAACCAACACGAACAATGACCTTAGTGCAATTTCGTGTAGTTTCGTGGATCGTTCCTCTTGTTCAGGCTAAGCGGCCGCGCTGTACCTCTGGTGCGAACAAGTTCGAATCAAACCAGAGGCCGGAAACACTAGAAAAGGCGGAGAGTCTACGACGAGATTCGGGCCAGTTCTGCCGCCGGCTGATCCTCAAGTGGAGCAGTTTCGCCGTCAAAGAATCTACGGAGCCACATCTCAAAATTTACCAGCGCCCACAAACGTTCCGAGTGGTTCTCGCCTGCCTGGTGGCGTGCGACGAGACCAGTTACAAATTCGCGATCGAAAATCCCGCGCGCTGCGGCTCGTTCACTCA
>JAMQPH010000272.1 GCA_023717605.1 Pyrinomonadaceae bacterium | reverse complement strand
GAAGCTTTTCAAGGATGGAGGTACACCACATCATCACGGGTCGAAATATTTCAGAGAAGTCAGTGGCGCAAGCAATTGAGCTTTCCGAAACAAAATATTGCAGTGTCGCAGGTACATTGAGGCCAACCGCGGAAATCGTTTCGAGTTTTGAGATCATCGAAGCATAGGTGTTGGAACGAGGGGAGTACAGAATCAGCAAATGAGTAACATGCGACTTTTGAAAGCGTCGTCTTTATTCCTGGTAGTGATGTTTGGCGTAGGACACGTCAAACCGGACTCGAGTAGTGCGAGCGCCCGGCCCGTGGCTGGATTAGTTCAATCGGCCAATGACGGCTCGCTCGCTTCGGTTCGTCGGAGTGATGACAGCTCCCGTGGGGCAGATAAGAGACTCGTGCGTTTAAGTCCGGCAGAACATCTGCGCCGAGCTAATGTCTACATGACTAACCGTGCTTTCGACGAGGCGCGAGAGCACTGGAGAGCCTTCATCGAATACTACCCTCAGGAAGCCAGGGTCCCGGAAGCATTATTGGGCATTGGCAGGTCATATCTGCAGTCGCGCCGCAATGCGGAAGCCCTGTCCACTTTCGATCAGCTCGTCCGTGACCATGGTTCAACCAAGGAAGGCCGTGAAGGACTCAACTTCAGCGCCACCGCACTGTTACGCATGGGCCAATCTGCGGACGCCGCGGTCAGATATGCTCAGTACATCGAGCGCTTCCCTCAGGGTGAACGCATCGACACTGCGCACTTGAATGTTATCGACGCTCTTCGCGAAGCAGGTCGCACTCAGGAAGCGATTGTGTGGATTGGGCGCACGAGACAGCGCTTTGCGGGCACGCCAACTGAAACCAATGCGCTATTTGCGAGGCTGCGTCTCGACGTCGCTGAAGCAGATTGGCAGCAAGCTGTGGCGACCGCGGATGAACTCAGCCGCAGGCGGTTTCAAAAAGGAGTGCTGACTACTCATTCTGAGGCGGCTTATCTGAGAGCTTACAGTCTGGATCGGTCAGGGAAACGACGCGAAGCAATCGCCGCCTACCTTTCTATCCCGGATTCGCCTGGCTCCTACTACGGCTGGCTTGCGGCCGAGCGACTCAACGCGCTTGCCGAAGGTCCGAGCCGTAGCTCGGCTAAGGACCGAAGCGAAGGCATCCAGTCTCAAATCGCCGACGCTGCCGCCGAATATCCCGCACCTTATCGCCAGGCGATTCTCAAAACGGCAAAAGCGCGTAAGCTCGATCCGCGTTTTATCCTTGCGATCATTCGTCAGGAGAGTGTGTTCCGGCCATCGGCTAAATCACCAGCGGGCGCTCGAGGTCTGCTGCAGCTCACCATCGACGCTGCTCGAAAGTATGCACCGGGGGCAGGGCTCAGCAACCTGGCCGAAAACGAGCTCTACCGGCCGGAGACATCAATTCTGGTCGGCGGTGAGTATCTGGCCGACCTGTCGCAGATGTTTCCCAACATGCTCGAAGCAGTGGCCGCGTCATACAACGGTGGTGAAGATAATGTGGCCCGCTGGGTGAAACGCGCCAAACACAAAGATCCCGGAGTCTTTACTGCCGAGATTGGCTTTGAAGAAACCAAGGGTTACGTACAGAAAGTGATGGCTAACTATCGCGCTTACCGGCAACTCTACACAGTTGACCTCATCAGAAGATAATCTGGGAATTGCGGATTGCGTAGCGGATTTCGAATTTCGGATTTTCGAATTTAAGCGTCAGGAAAGAAACGGTGACCCAAGCACCTCCAAATTC
This sequence comes from Pyrinomonadaceae bacterium, assembly GCA_023717605.1. Classification (GTDB taxonomy): domain Bacteria; phylum Acidobacteriota; class Blastocatellia; order Pyrinomonadales; family Pyrinomonadaceae; genus PSRF01. Next base: position 2,595 of record JAMQPH010000272.1, on the reverse strand, counting down.
GAAATTCGCAATCCGCAATCCGAAATTCTGTTTGCGTTCTCCTACGGTTCAGGGCTGAATCGGCGGTCTTCAAAACCTGTGGCGCCTTCGCGTCTGCGCAAGGAATCAGGCCGATCGTATTGACGCGGCAAGATACCTAAGCGCACTAACGCCGGATAGTATTCATATCGCAGCGTCACTTCAGCCGCCGGTCGTGAATCCAGATCCATATTCACCCAACGAACGTCGTTCCTCACTGAGCGACCAATCCCCGTGGCGGCATATTCGTCATTTGGCATACGGGTGAGCAAATCACTGCGCTCCTTCGCAGCTCCTTGTGCTTCTGCGGAAGGCGCAGGGGCTTCGGATCTTTTCTCCCTGCGGAGTCCGTCTTCTTCATAACCGGGATAGGGACGCGGTGGTGGGGCGATAGGAGTCGGAATCGGCCTGATCTCACGGAAGAAAACGGCTGAGATCAAACCTAGATTAGAAGTCTGGCCCAGCTTGGCTGCATAAGAGTCGCGTTCGCTGGTGAAGTAGAACCGGCGCGCCCGGTCCGAACTCATTTGCCAGCCGCCAATGTGAATAGTGCCGTAAGGCTCAATCACCCATTTGCTGGCATTCCATGCTGAGGTCCGTCGCGCATCAATTGAGTTGAGCCCATCTACCGACAAGGCAACCGCGACTCGATAGGGTAGCGGATTGCGGATCCTCACTTCGTATTCGGCGCCGGCGATTGCCTCTACATAGGATCTACCGCGGGCATGGTACTCCTCCAGGGTTCTGCCATTGACCAGCACATCGACCTCGAAACGACTAATAGCGACGATGGGACGGTGTTGCTGTTCGGACGGAGGTAACGTAAACGGGTAGTTGGCAACCGCAGCTTCGCTCGGGGCCATGGAAAACAAAACAACCCCTGCGGCAATGATGCTTACAACGGCGCAGCAAGCTTCTATTACAGTTTTTCTCATGTTTTCTCCCGGCATTGCGAAATACAAGCCTGACCTGTCAGGAGAACGTTTCAGGGTCTCGAATCTTGCGAACTTACCTGGAACAGAACAGAAAACTTTCTCAATCTTGGCGGATTGGGCTACTGGGCTGGGATTGTTTTGGCATGTTGAGTAAAGGCGACGAGAAAGCTACAATGTCGCGCTGACTTTACCCCCCACTGATTTAGAGCCCGGAGCAGTACCACGATCCAAGCGACTGAGAGTATCAGGAGAGTTTGATGGAGTATGTGCTGACCGCGACCAAGAATGAGGCCAAAGCGGGCTCGTATTACGACAAGATTGCTCGCCTCTACGATCTCACGTTTAAGCTCAACGGCTATGGGCGCTCGTTGGATCAGTATCTCGCGCTGAACCCGCTTGCGCTCACGCGCGGAGCTCGCATACTTGACGCCGGGTGCGGCACCGGTTTGCTAACGCTTGCTCTCCTGAGGGCTATCCGATTTCCGGTAAACCTTACGGCTTTGGACCTCTCCGCAACTTCGATAGTCGAGGCGAAGAAGGCGATTTCGCAGAGTGCAGGCCGCCCACGCGATGTGAGCTTTACCCAGGGTAACGTTCTCTCACTTCCTTTCGCCGATAACTCCTTCGATCTAGTGGTCACGAGCGGCGCCCTTGAATACGTTCCCCTCCAGGAAGGGTTAGACGAACTTGCCCGAGTGATCGCGCCGGAGGGTCATCTACTCCACCTTCCTTGCAGACCAACGCCCGCTAGCGCCTTTCTGGAGATTCTCTTCCGCTTCAAATCACATTCACCGCGTGCCGTGTTGCAAAACACCGAGCGCCACTTTCGCGTGGTCCATCACTACCGCTTCCGTCCTCTCGAGATCATCGGTTGGAGCAAGTCCGCGATCCTCGCTCAAAAAACTCTGTCGCCACTCACTTGACCGGCACCAGTCGGATAATCCGATCATCGTCGCGAGCGGGTTTACTCCTCCCATCCTCTCAGTGTTGAATGTACTCATGCAGGAGCTTTATTTCATCCCCTTGCTCGCTTAGTTCCACCCTCATTAGATCGCGCATCGAGAGCATCCCTACCCAACGCTCGCCATCCACCACCGGCAGGTGGCGCGTGCCGATCAGTTCCATACGTTCGAGCGCTTGATGCGGAGTCTCGTCGCAGCGGATGACGGCACGCAGTTCGCTGGTAACGTCTCCAACTCTCAGCGAGGTTGGATCGCGCTTTTGCAGCACGACTCGATTTACCACATCTCGTTCGGAAAAGACTCCCAGCAGCTTTCCGCCGTCATCGACAACGCAAACGGCCCCAACATTTCTCGCGGCCATAAACTCGGCCGCATCCTGAACCGACGCCGAAGATTTCAACGAATAAGGTTCTCGGTTCCGAATGACATCTCTAATCAACATCATAACGGGCCTCCTACTGTCTGGGGTTGGGGCGCGTCGATATTATAAGAAAACTTGACGCGTCTGTCTGTAGGGTTGTGGAATTTATTCTGGTGCAGCGTCCTACATTGTAGGGGTGTCCCTCCGTGGGCACCCCATCGTCGCAGGAATACATTTCGAGATTTCTTTCAGGCTCATGCAAGCGACGATGGGGTGTCCACGGAGGGACACCCCTACAATGTAGGACGCTGCACCAGAA
>JAMQPH010000551.1 GCA_023717605.1 Pyrinomonadaceae bacterium | reverse complement strand
GACAGAACAAGCCGACTGCTTTCGAAGCTGTTGGAAACGGACGGCGACGATCGTTCCGCACGCTTCGTGTGCGCTGTGGCGATAGCTAAACCAACCGGCGAAGTGGTTAACGTGGCCCATGGCTCCTGTGAGGGAAGGATCGCCAAAGCGCCGGCGGGCCATGAGGGGTTTGGGTATGATCCTGTCTTCATTCCAGCGGGTTACGGAGTGACGTTCGCAGCGATGCCGTTGCAACTCAAGAACACCATTAGTCACCGTGGGAAAGCATTGGCAGCAACCCGTGAATTCCTGGAGCGGTTTTTCTCCGACGCTTGACCGCTTTTTCATCGACGCTTGACCGCTCGTCTGGCTGGCTCTTAGAATGCCTCGTCTGTCAGATCCCACTTGTAGCTTTTCGGGGCGTAGCACAGCCTGGTAGTGCGCTCGGTTTGGGACCGAGAGGTCGGAGGTTCGAATCCTCTCGCCCCGACCATTATTAGGGAAAGAGCCACTGCCTCCGGTGGCTCTTGTCCTTTTATTTTAGAACGCGGCTTAGTTTTCCGGTCCTTACTTCCCATAAAACAACCGAAGCATTCCCACTTCCGCTGGCCAGTAGCTGACCGTCAGGTGAGAAGGCCAGCGAGGCCACCGTCAGGTCATGGCCTTTGAATGTACGCTTCGATTTGCCGTCAGCAACTTCCCAGAGAACGATCGTGCGATCGTCGCCACCACTAGCCAGCAATTCACCGTTAGGTGAGAAGGCGAGTGCGTTGATTGGGCCATCGTGCTTTTGAAACTTCCCCTGCGGCAGACCTGTCTGCAGGTTCCAAAGCGAAATGGTGTTATCTGAGGCGGCAGTTGCCAGTCTCTCCCCATTGGGCGCGAAGACCAGCGCCGTGATCTCGGTGATTGATCTAAATTGCTTCTCGATGCGCCCACTTGCCACTTTCCAAATGCTAATGGTGCCGTCTTCATCCGCACCGGCAAGCATGTTTCCGTCTTTGGAAAAAGTTAAGCGGCTTACTGAACCTGCCTGGCCGCTCAGTTTCTTCGCCACTTCGCCGGTTGGCGAAAGTAAGGCTACCTCGGTGCCGGTCCCAAGGGCCAACATCTGGCCATCGGCGGAAAGGGCCAGAGCCGAGACCGTGGGCGGATCCGGCAACGGAACTATTCTCTTCGTATCGCTGTTAGCATTCCAGAAAAGTAATTTTCCCTGGCTGACTTCTGCGAAGGATTTGCCGTCCAGAGAGGCCGCAACCAGCGAAGGATCGCCCTGTTCAACGCTCAAGTGCTGCTTCACTTCTCCGGTCCGCTGATCCCACAATTTGATTTCGCCATGATCGCTCTCACCAGCTACGGTCGTACCATCCGCTGAAAATGCAACCGCCAGTACCCGCGTCACAGACAACACAAAACGGCTGGTGGGCCTTTCGATAGCATCGCCGACGCTGTCCGCGTCCCACGTTTGTTTCACTGTCCCGCTCTGCGTGTCGAGCAACTTTACTGTGGCTGGGCCCGCACGAAAGGCCAGTAGGGTGCCATTGCGAGAGAGCACCAGAGAATCAACGCCCTCCTGATAGTCGGCGCCGGTGGGAAGATCGTTCACATTCCCTGTTTGAAGATCGAAGAGCTTCATACCGGCGACTCCACCTTTGCTCTTCGGCAAAACGCCGCCGACTATCAGAATTCTTCCATTTGAGCTAAATGCCAGACTGTTAACAGCACCAACATCCTTGAGCGTGAGGGTCACCTTTCCGGTGTTAACATCGAAGAGCTTAACCTCGCTGATTCCAATGATCTTGATAACATTTTCCGCGTACTCACGTTCATACTTGGTGCTGGCCACCGCAAGGCTCCGGCCGTTGGGCGAAAATGCCACTGCGTTTACGGTGCCTCTGAGGTCTTTGAGCTTGCGCACCTCTTTGCCGGTTTGGGAGTTCCACAGCTTTACCTGGTTACCGTTTGCTACGGCCAGAAGGTTACCATCGGGCGAAAAGCTCGCAGCCCCAGCCTGGTCCATATCCAACTTGAATCTCAGTTCCCCGGTTTCGGCATTAACCAATTTCATTTCCACCTTGAAGAACGATCTTGGCAAGTAAAACCCGCGACGGATATCGAGATCCATACTTCTCGAACCCGAAGGTCCAATAATCGGCATGGAGAGGAAGTGGGTTGGCTGCCAAAAAGATTCGGCAAGGGCCAGCTGTTTTCCATCGGGTGATTGGATCGCCCGAATCGAGTAGCTATGCTCGTCAGGCATAGTCAGTTTCTGTTTCAACTCTCCCGTCCGGGTGTCCCACCACTTCAGCTCACCGAAGCTCAATCCCTCACGCGAGCGCGCCTGCTGCTGGAGCTTGGGACTGCGAAACTCGGTGCTGCTGCTAATCAGCGTGTGGCCGTCAGGTGAAAACGAAATGGATCTCACCGGACCATCAAAGCCTTTGATAATGTGACGCAACTTTAAAGTCTCAGCGTCCCAGAGTTCGATTCGTCCGAAGCGCTGCACAGGCTCTCTGGCGCCTCTGGCGATGGCCAGCGTCCCGCCGTCAGGCGAGAAAGAAATAGCGAAGACGATGTCATCAAAGCTCGGCGGGTTTCCGGTGGGCATTCTTCTTTGCCCTTCGACCGGCAGACTTAACTCGAGCAGTGCGACACCAAAGGCCGCGAGTAGCAACACGTAAGGTGTAGATGCCAGTGTGGACGATCCTGACACGTACTTTTCCAATCTCATTGAAGTAAGACTGAACGGGAAACGGGGAGAGATGACGAACTCGGGCTTCTGGTCCAGATGACCTGTACGATACGGGGTTAAGCTACCACTTCAGTAGCCTGACTGACTATCAGAAAGTTAACCTCCAAGATGATTTTCCCACGCTGCTTTGCTAAAAAACGCGTGGCGAATTTGCGGACAAGATTTCCAGCAATCGACCGTTACGCGATGGCAACGAATCTGAAGGAATGCAAAAACCCCAATAAACGCTTGGGGGCTGCAACTTTTGGAAAGGCAAAAAACCTACATTTTGCCGGAACCCACATTTGAAAGAGAGGTCGGAGGTTCGAATCCTCTCGCCCCGACCAAGCCTATATGCGAACACTTCCCTCAGCAATGGCTTCTTTGAGGGTGAACCGACCTTCATAAAGCGCCTTGCCGACAATTACGCTATCAACGCCGCTCTCGCTCACCGCTCTAAGGCGGCTGATGTCTGCGAGCGAGGATACTCCGCCTGACGCGGTGACTTTCAATCCGGACTCACGCGCGATCGCGGAGGTCTGTTCCACGTTGACACCGGTGAGCATGCCATCGCGCGCCACATCCGTATAAACGATGCGCTCCAGCCCGAGTGCTGCAACGCGTTGAGCCAGCTCCACAGCGGTTATTGACTCCTGCTTCTCCCAACCGCGTGTCATGACCTGACCATTGCGAGCATCAATCCCTACGCACACTCGCGAGCCAAACATATCGACGATTTTCGCGAGCACGTCCGGTAACTCTACAGCCAATGTGCCGACCACCACTCTGGCCACCCCTAGCTCAATCACCTGCTCCACGTCCTGAACGCTGCGCATCCCGCCGCCAAACTGTATCGGAAGGTCTGTCTGCGACACGATCTTGCGGAACACTGCTCGATTTTGCGAGTTGGGATCTGAGAAAGCCCCGTCGAGATCTACGATGTGGAGCATCTGTGCGCCATCATTCTGGTACCTCAGCGCAGTCTCAACTGGGTCGCCCTCGTAGACCTTGACCTCATCTTTGT
>JAMQPH010000263.1 GCA_023717605.1 Pyrinomonadaceae bacterium | reverse complement strand
AGCCATCATATTTCAGCGTAAGCACAGAAGAAGTCATCATCTCAAGTGAGGATGTAGGTACTTTTCTCGTGCGCGGCGGGAGAGAAGTTTGTGTCATTCCCATGGCAGGCGTGGATGACAGTAGGATCCGCTTGAGTCTTGTTGGCGTAGTGATGGCGTTCGTGCTGTATCAGCGAGGAATCCTGGTTTTACACGCTGCCACCATCTCACTGGGTGGAGGCGCGGTCGCTTTCCTCGGGGAGTCCGGGTTTGGTAAGTCAACCATGGCGGCGGCCCTCTATAAACGCGGATACAATCTATTTACCGATGATGTGTTACCCGTTGACCCGGATTCGGATATTGCGATGGTAACTTCTGGTTTTCCGCAGTTCAAACTACACCCGGAAGCAGCAGCAGCGTTAGATTATGATCCCAATTCCTTACATGAATTGCACTCATCGCAAGAAAAGCTTGGTTGCCGTGTAGACAATGGCTTCGAGAGCGGCCGGTTACCGCTCAGCTGCATATATGTACTTGCAAGAGGCGAAGGATTGAAGATTGAACGCCTTCAGCTGAGCCAGGGCGTGATTGAGTTGGTGCGACATTCGTATCCTACGCGCGCGCAACACTGTGGAGGAGCAGCACACTTTCAACAGTGCGCGAAAATTGCTAACCAGGTGCCAATGTACCGTCTCGTCCGACCTAAGGAGTTATCTCTATTACCTCAAATAGCACTTCTGGTCGAGCAACACGTTTTGAGTGTTTTGAATTCGCAGCCGTACCATTTGATGGACCGGGTGGCAAGGCCTGGGTCAGGCGTCTTGCGTCCAGTAGAAGCGGCATGAGCGCAATTTTTGGCATGCATTATTTGGACGACCGTCCAGTTCCGCGGTCGTACCTCGCGCGGATGTCGGAGGTGTTGGCTCATCGTGGGCCAGACGGCTCTCGACTATGGTGCGACGGGACGGTGGGTCTGGGGCAGAGAATGCTTTGGACCACGCCCGAATCGTTGAATGAGTCGCTGCCCTTCCAGGATTCAAGCGGCGATTTCGTGATCACCACCGATGCCCGGCTTGATAATCGCGATGAACTCATCAGCAACCTGGACTCGTCAGGTCTCAAGGTAAAAGGGATTACGGACAGTGAGTTGATCCTCGCGGCCTATCGCCAATGGGGGGAGTGCTGCACTGAAAAGCTACTCGGCGATTTTGCCTTCGCGATTTGGGACAAGCGGGAGCGGATACTGTTTTGTGCGCGCGACCATTTCGGTGTAAGACCTTTCTATTACTATTCGTCTCCGACGAAGGCTTTTGTTTTCGCTAGCGAGATGAAGGCGGTTTTCGCTCTTCCTGAGGTCCCCTACGAACTTAACGAGGTGAGGCTGGGCGATCACCTAGCCGATGTCTTCGTCGAGGATGAGTCCACTTTCTATCGTGGCATTCTTCGGTTACCTCCTGCCCACAGCATGACGGTTAGCCGTGGCCGGGTCAGTACACGCCGTTATTTTGCTCTCGACGCAGAGCTGGAAGTACGTTTGGGTTCAGATGATGAGTACGCTGAGGCCTTTCGCGAGCTGTTCACGAAGGCAGTTGGTTGCCGCTTGCGCGCGACAGGCCCAGTGGGCGTGATGCTGAGTG
>JAMQPH010000253.1 GCA_023717605.1 Pyrinomonadaceae bacterium | reverse complement strand
ATCCAGATGGTTTCACCAAGGCTGCGGTGCTGATGGATGGCCTGACGAGGAACCATGCCTTCATCGATGGCAACAAGCGGATCAGCATTTCCACCGCCGCTCTGTTTCTTCAGGTGAACGGCTATCGCCTGACCGCAACAAATCCCGACCTAGAACAATTTGCGATTTACGTGACGACCACGAAACCTAGCATCGGCGAGATTGCCGACTGGTTCCGCGCCAAGACAGTTCGAACAAAGTCGCGTTGATCTCAGCCGCGATGTCGACGAACTCCGCCACGCCCGCATGACCTACGGGCTGGTACAACTCAACAAGGCCTGATTGCCGAAGAGAAAAACTGATGGGGGTGGAGTTATGGCTTATCAGTTGGGTGGCGACGAGCAGGCGTGCGCAACAATGCCACGAAACCTTCTTGCTCGAAGTGCCGATCTGTGGTCAGAGCTTCCGAGAGGCGGTGTTCGCGCATTAGTAGCATCGAGCTACAATCGGTGAGACTGTAGCCCTTATCAGGACGAGCCTTGTACAGCGCGAGACTGCGCATGAAGGTGCGCCGATTCATTGGCACCACGGTGACTTGTGGATTGTTCATGATCGCTTCGACCATCTGAACCGCGGCGGCACGGATATGAAGACCGTTGTCGGCTAAGGCGTTGAGGAACTCGATGAGCACCAAGTCGGTCGTAAACAGACGGCAAGGACTCAAAGCTTCGGAGATCTCGACGGCTCTCGTGTGATACTGGTCGAAGGAATTAGTGAGAGCGATCCAATAGGCCGTGTCCGCGAAGAGGCGTTTCACTCGGTGTGACTGCCGTACAGATAGTGGTCGTGATTGACAGAAATGTCGGTAGGAAGCTTATGGAGATCGGACTCAGGTATGGTTCGCGCAATGCGTAGGAGTTCCTCCCACACAGGGCGAGATTTTTGACCACGAGAAACTTGTGTCCCTCGGCGGGCACGTTTCCGATACTGAGTTTTCGCTGGTGATCGTGCGCCCATGATGGCTAATTATAGCGGGGAAGACCCGTCTTGTCTAAGACTGTTTCACGCGTGTCGTATGCTGAGAAATCGAAAACGCGCCAGCACGATCTACGGGCCAGTGCGGCTGGACAATGATTGAGCGAGAAATCTTCACCGTCCATTGTTCTGCCAAAGCCGCTACGCTATCATTACGGCCATGCAGAGACCTGTCTTCATAAAGGGCAAGTCGTCTCTCCGCAAACAGAAGCAGCAATCTTTAACGCAGACACCTGCGATGCGGAGACTGATCGCGCGTCAGAAGAAACTTCTGCTGTCGCTTGCCGGCATCGGTTCAAGCGGATTGAACGACATTAGTACAGAGCATGACGCGTATCTGAATGAGACACGTCAATGAGGGAAACGGTTCCAGGCACCGTTTCCCTCGCTCCAAGTCACCTACACCTACGACAACGCCAACCGCCTCACGCAAGTGCAGCAAGGGACGAGTACCGTCACGCTGGGCTATGATAACGCCGACCGACGCACCTCGCTCACGCTGCCCAATACCAACAGTGTCACCTATGCCTACAACGCCGCCTCCGAACTCACGACCTTGACGTACAAGAAAGGCGCGACGACCCTGGGGACGCTCACCTATACCTACGATACAATGGGAAACCGGATCAAGACGGGGGGCACATTCGCCCGCTCCAACTTGCCGCCAGCCCTCACCACGGTCAGCTACAATGCCAACAATCAGCAGACCACCTTCGGCACCAACACCGAGACCTATGATCTGAACGGCAACCTGGCCACCGTGACGGATGCCGGCGTGACGACCACGTATGCGTGGAATGCGAGAAATCAACTAACCAGCATCAGTAACCCCGGATTTGCCGCCAGCTTTACCTATGACAGTTTCGGTCGGCGGACCGGACGGACGGTGCAGGGAGTCGTGACCAATTATGTGTATGACGGGCTCAATCCGGTACAGGAAAAGGCGGGGGCCACGGTCACGGCCAACCTCCTGACAGGCCTCGGCATCGATGAATTTTTCACACGAACTGATGGGGTTGGAGTACGATCGTTGCTGCCAGACGCCCTGGGCTCAACCGTTGCATTAGGAGACGGCACGGGTACACTCCAAACCCAGTACACCTATGAACCGTTTGGCTATACCACGCAGACGGGGCAGGCGAACACGAACAGTTACAAGTACACGGGCCGGGAGGATGATGGCTCGGGGCTATACTACTATCGGGCGCGGTATTATCATCCGAGGGTGCAGCGGTTTGTGGCGGAAGATCCAATTGGACTCTTGAGTGGAAGTTTCAATTACTATACCTATGTCAATGGGAATCCACTGAGCAGGATCGATCCGCTGGGCCTTTGGGCTGCGGGTATATCGTTCGAGATTTCCACGATCAATCCATTTACTTCAGGTGGTGGTGGCTCTTACGGACTTAACCTTGAATACACATCTGATGCCGGTTTCCACTTGTACGCATATACACGCCAAAAGATGTCTCCTCCGCCGGACTCCTAGCTGGCCCCAGTGTGCAATTTAATGTTGCAACCGGAAATGGAGCTTGGACCGGAGATTTCCAAAGCATTGCCGGAAGCTACGGCCTAGCTACTGGCGGATATTTCCAGTCGCCGTCGAATCAGGAAGACCCAGGTTACGCCGGTATCTCCTTCGGTCTTGGCAAGGGACCTCCGGGTATCGGAGCCACCACAACTAATTATCGTCGACTGTTCCCTGATACGAACCAATGCAAAGCGAACTAAATCTGGGCGAGGCCGCCATTTATGTGTGGTTCGTATTGGCGATTCTTACTGAAGTTATGAGTAGTTTTGTACTGTGGATGTGGCTTCGCCGACACGGCGTGAAGCTTGTGTTCGGCCTGACAGGTATTCCGGGATATTCGGAACGCGCCTATCTCGGGTGGTGTAAAGCTCACGAGCATTCCGGTACGACTGTACTCTGGTTGCGTGCGCTGTCGATCCTCAACGTGATTGCTGCAGCTATCGTCACCATTCCGCTGTTGATCGCCAAGTGATCAGAGCAATAAGGGGCTGGGACCGGACTGGGAAAAACTAGAAGGGGTCAGCAACTGTCTTGAAAATCAAGTCGGCTGACTGGCCGCCCCCGCCATGGCGTCCCACTCTTCAGCATCGCATTCAGAATCGAAAGCAACTTCCGCATGCACGCCGTCAGCGCCAGCTTCTTCGCCTTGCCCGCCTGACAGAGTCGCTGATAGAACGCCCGGATCACCGGATTCCGGCGCGTGGCGACCAGGGCTGCCATGTAGAGTGCCGCCCGTACATGGGCGCGCCCACCCCAAATAGCTCGCCGGCCTTTGAGCGTGCCGCTGTCGCGTGGGAACGGCGCGACACCCGCTAAGGCCGCCACTTCTTTGCGAGTCAAGGTGCCAAGCTCAGGTAAGTTGGCGACGAGCGTCGTGGTGAGGACCGGGCCCACGCCTGGCACACTCCGCAGCACAAAAGAAATGGATGCCCAAGAAATGGGGTCAGGTCTTGCAATCACACACTCCGTTCACTACACTCGCGCCGCATGGCCCGTCCACTTCGCATTGAGTTTCCCGGGACCGTCTATCACGTCACCAGTCGCGGCAATGCTCGGCAGGACATCGTGGTGGACGACCGCGACCGATCGCAGTTTCTCTCCGTGCTGGCCCATGTCGTTGATCGCTATGTCTGGCTCTGCCACGCCTATTGTGTAATGGACAACCACTATCATATCCTCCTTGAAACGCCGCAGCCCAACCTCTCCCTAGGGATGCGTCAGCTGAACGGCCGGTATACGCAGGCCTATAACCGTCGGCATGCGCGGGTGGGACATCTTTTTCAGGGGCGCTTCACGGCGATACTGGTGGAGAAGGAAGAGCATTTGCTGGAACTCTGTCGCTATGTGGTGCTGAATCCCGTCCGAGCGAACAGGGTGCCGCATCCCCGATAGTGGGCCTGGAGCAGTTATCGCGCGACGGTGGGCGAGACGAGCGCCCCCGCCTGGCTGACCACCGACTGGATTCTCGGGCAGTTTGGGACGCGAGTGGGGCCAGCTCGAGAGCGCTATCGGACCTTTGTGGCCGACGGTCGTGGGGGACCGCGGCCCTGGGAGCAACTCACGGGGCAGATCTATCTAGGCTCCGAAGACTTTGTGGCACAGCACCAACCGAATCGGGTGATCCGAGATATCCCCCGTCGGCAGACGCAGGCCCAGCGACCATCGTTGCGCCTGCTGTTTCAGCGGAACGGAGAGCCGGCGCGGCTCATCCACACGGCCTATCGGCAATACGGGTATCGGTTGGCCGAGATTGCAGAGCATTTAGGCGTGCATGCAGCCACGGTGAGCCGCCGCTTGAAGCAGGCCGAGGAGGCCAATGTATGATTGCAAGACCTGACCCCCTTTAGACCCCCTGGAAATAGAAATAGGCTGCTCAAAAAGGCCATCCTGCAAGGCCGGATTTGGGGCTCTCCCCGCTTTACCACTCTTGATAAGTGTGCCGCCGTACGGATGTCGGGTTGAGCTAGCGGGCCATAGGTGGGA
>JAMQPH010000200.1 GCA_023717605.1 Pyrinomonadaceae bacterium | reverse complement strand
CCCGACGCTACCGCGTTACGGTACTGACTTCATGACACTCCGTTGCGTTCTGGTCAAACAGCCTCTGACTGCGACGTAAAGTGAAACTCCTTAACCTTCAGCGCCGACAAGAGAGCAGAGCTTCCCCCTTGGCCCTCGGCGCTGCCTACTCGCTCCGGGGTACCAATCATCTCGACATTCCCCGGAGCCAATAACTGCATCAGGCTCTGATTGAAGCGAAAGTTTTTCACCGGATACTGCACCCGGCCGTTCTCGATGTACCAGATACCATCGCGAGTCAATCCGGTTTGTAACGCTGTGCGCGGATCCACACCTCGGATATACCAGAAACGACCGAGCAGGATCCCCCGATCAGTGGCCTTAATCATCTCCTCGAGCGAGGATGCACGATCGGAACTTTCCATGATGTTGTTCACCGGACCGGGAGTAGGCTCTTTGCCCTTTTGCTTCGCCCAGAAGCGGGAGTAGATCAGGTTCTCCAATATGCCATTGCGTACCAGATAGATCTTTTCAGCGGGGATACCACTCTGCGCACTTGCAGAACCAGGTAATTCGGAATTCCAGGGGTCGCTGTAGACGTTGATCCGCTCATCAAAGATTTTCTGGCCCACCTTAGTCTTTCCGCCGGGTGCGGAAAAGGGGCTGCGTCCTTCGTCTGCACTGCGTGCGTCAAAAGCAAAGGCAAAACCTGAAAGCAGATCGGCGACTGCCTGTGGCTCGAGGATCGCCGGGTAAACGCCCGGTTCCAAAGTGCGCGGCTGGCGCGACTCCCGGGCCTTGCGAATGGCTTCACTGGCGACGCGTTTGACGTCGAGCTTCGCCACATCGAAGTGATTTCTCAGGAAGTAGCCGGAGCTGCCGCCATCAGGAGTGCGTGCCGTAGTCGATAGACTGACCAAACTGGAGCGCGAATAGTTGAAATTTCCGTTTTTGGTAGCCACAGCAGCAGCCGCGCCACGCGCCTGATGAAAACCCGCGCCGATTACCCCGGCTTTTTCACAATTCGCAATCACATCATTGATTGCCCGCGCGCGTTCTTGTAGTGAAATATTTGACGTGCTCTCGGCGTAACCAGCTACCGGCTTGTAGGTCTGCGCACTGAGGGTCGGCAGATATTCACGGTCGACGGGAGAGATGCGGGCGAGACTCTCGGCCTCAGCAACGGTGGCCTGGAGGGATTCGTCGTCGACCTCGTTCGTTGACGATGCACCGCGTTTGTTGTCGATCCAAACCGTCACTGCCACAGTCGTATTCTCGCGGGCCCCACTGGTAGTAAAAGCGTTGGCTGCGAATCGCAGGTGCGAGTAGTTTTCGCTGCCCACCGTGACAGTGGCATCGTCAGCTTTCACATAACCGAGCAGTTTATCCGTGAGCTCGCGGGCTTCTTTTTCAGTTAGTAACATTGTGGCTCTCCGTCAGCTCCTCGCGTTTGTAAACTCTCAAAAGTCTTAAAAGTCTTTCGTGCGGTTTCGTGTGATTTCGTGGATCGTTCATATATCGGAGGCAAACACACGATCCACGAAATCACACGAAACTGCACGAAACAACCGTTTTTACATCATCCATTGGAAGCGCGACGTGTTTGACTGCCAACCGCTCTTAAAAGAGAACCTAACCTCTAGCGCGCGGCGGTGTTCAGAACATTCACTTGACGAAAACGCGCTACCGGGCAACCGTGGCTGACAGCATTTGATTGACCTGGCTCGCCCTTACCATCGTTAAAGCTGCCGCCGATTTCGTAAGTCGCTTGTCCACCCAATCCATCACACGAGTTCCAGAAGTCAGTGGTGCGCGACTGGTAGGCGACATCTCGGACCATCGGGCCGACTTTTCCGTTCTTGATCTCCCAGAAGGTCTGGCCACCGAATTGGAAGTTATAACGTTGCTGATCAATCGAATAGCTTCCGTTTCCGTATATGAGAATCCCCTTCTCCACTCCCGCGACCAGATCGTCCATGCTCGTGTTCCCCGAAGCCGGTTGCAGTGAAACGTTGGGCATACGGGGAAAGGAGATGCTCCCCCAACTATCGGCGTGTAAACAACCATACGACTTTTTAGCAGGTGCCATCTGCGCAAGATCACGAGTGGTTTGCCAGTCAACGAAAAGTCCGTCCTTAATCAGGTGCCATTGCTGCCCCGGAACACCTTCGTCGTCGTATCCAATCGTCGCCAGCCCGCCGCGCTGAGTTCGATCGGCAACGAAGTTCACAATCCTGGATCCAAACTGCAATTTGCCAGTCTTGTCTGGAGTTAGAAAACTGGTTCCGGCGTAGTCAGCTTCCCACCACAGCGCACGATCGAGTTCCGTCGGATGGCCCACAGACTCGTGTATGGTTAACCAAAGATGCGAGGGATGCAGCACCAGGTCATACTTGCCCGCCTCGATTGGCCTGGCCTTGAGTTTGGCCACCGCGTCGTGGCCGGCCCGCTCCGCTTCCTGGAGCCACGGGTACTTTTCCATGTACTCGTAGCCCATACCCTGCGGCCCGCCGAAGTCACTACGCGACTGAAAATCGCCGGTCGAGCGGTTGACAGCCGTCACATTGAAACTCGGATTGACCCGAATGATGTATTGATCGATACGCGAGCCGTCGGTTGAGGCATAGAATTTCTGTTCGTTTACAAACCCCATCGAAGAATTGACAAAGCTCACACCTTCAGTCTTCAGCGCTTGTTCATTCAGCTTCAGTAGAAACTGAATCTTGTCGTCGATGGACACGTCGAATGGATCTTTTTCAAAGGCGCTCTTCCAGCTAGCGACGACCTTGGGCGCCGGCGCCATGGTCACTCGCTTCCTCTGGTAGACGGAATTTGCGCGCGCAATATCTACCGCCTGTCGCGTAAGACGCCGAACTTCCTCAGCAGAAACATTGCGGCTTGAAGCGAAACCCCAGGTGCCTTTGAAAAGGACGCGCACGCCAAAACCGAAATTCTGGCTGCGCGAAACATTCTGCACCTGCTTCTCGCGAGTGGAGATCTGCTCGTTGCGATAGCGGTTGATTCTGATATCGGCGTAAGTCACACCCAGCTTGCGGGCGATGCTGAGCGCAATATCGGCGAGCGCGTTTTTGTCGACTGCGGCCGCCGCCGCCGCTTCGATAGCGG
>JAMQPH010000185.1 GCA_023717605.1 Pyrinomonadaceae bacterium | reverse complement strand
ATGGTCCGTAGAAGTCGATCTCTCCGGACTTGGCAAGCTGCGGCTTAGCTGAAGCTAAAGTCGCCGTGTCTATCGGCGGGTACTTCAAGTGACAGTAAGTACCGGCTCTGTTTAAGACGGCTACTACCTTGACGCCTGGTTTAACTCCTTTAGGTTTAGGCGCGTCAGCCGACATCGCCCCTGTGCTGTAAGCCAGCATCCCTGCTACAAGCAGTAGGGACAGAAAGAATCTCACGTGTTGCATACTTTTCACCTCCTTTCTTCTTTAAGTATGCTCACAGCATAGAGCAAGGCTTGTACCAGCCAAATGTCTTCCTAAAAAATATAATTTCTTCGTTTGTTGCGCGTCTATTTCTCAGAACCGCAAAATAAATCGTGAATAAATAGCAAACATGCAAGGAATATCTCAAGGGTTCTATTGAACTCGGCAGCATGACATTTTGTCTTTCGCATTCTTGCATCCAGCTTCCTTTCTGAATTCTCAGAATCAAGAACATCTCAAATTCCCGAGCAGGGCGACGCACGCGCCTAAGGGACTCCATGAGCGGGTTACTGGATTGCAACGTGAGGAAGGGAACGCTGAGCCCCGCTGCAAGCAGGCCGATTCCTTTGATTTTATTCTGCGACTCTTTTTTGAAATTACTTATGCTTTAAAAGGTCGCAAGCGCGGTTTCTGTAACTCTAGGACTGCCCGTTCCAGGGGAGGCCAGTGCCCAGGTCGTGAGTCAGTCCTTTGACGTCGTCTGGCTGGTAGACGTGCCTGGGAGGCGACTCAAAGGTCATGTACGGCTTGATCCGTAGCATAACTCGTTTCTCGCGACGCGTTGTTTCTGCGACGTGCAGCCGGTTGGATTCGGGAATCGCCTGCTCCGCCATCAGCCCGGCGATCCGCATGCGCAAATCGACGACGGCCTCGAAGTCCGTCACGATCTTCGTCGTGCCATACACGAGGAGGTAGGTAGGCGGCCACTTCTCGTCCAGGATGCATAGCGACACCTTGGGATCGCGCGCGACAGCTTTGGCTTTGGCTCGTTCCGTCATGGTCGACACCAAGATGTCGTCGCCGTCCATAACATAGTAAACCACGGTCATCGCCGGACCGTGCTCACGCCGGTTGTAGCCGAAGACAGCGATGCGATGCGAACAGACAAACTCACGGCGTTCTCGAGCGTTCATGCCAATTTCTGCTCCTTCCTCTGGTTTAAAAGCGTCGTTACCTGGATTGGGAATGTATGTCAATCTCTCCCTGCGACCTTAGAAGTTTAAGTGATTGATAGGTAATCGTCATCGTTTGCTCTTGACGCTCCGGCTCGACTGTACTACTAGCCCTTTCAAAACGCCGGAGACAAGGAGAGAATGAGACAAGGAGGGGAAATGAACCAAATGGTTTTCATTCATGGGCCTGGGGCGGGAGGATGCGCCGAATCGTTTGTCCATCAGCTCAAACACTATCCTGGCAGCCTCGCGCCGACATTGCCTGGACATCTGGAGGGAAGTCCCTGTCCCAATGTAGAACGATATACGGAGTGGTTGAGGGGATGGTTATGGTCCAAAGGTAAGCAGCAAGACTTGGTGCTGGTCGGTTTCACCTTAGGAGCGTGCATCGCGCTCCGCTACGGTCTGGACTATCCGGATGAAGTGAAGGCGCTGGTATTAATGACCGTGGCCATGCGACCCAAGGAGCGGCCACCCGCTGCTGTGGAACTGCGGCTCAAAGCTGCGAAGGACCCTGACATATACCGGCAATGGCTCGACCTCAATCGCCATAACATGATGTTCATCGATCCGGACCTTCGAGAGCGTCTCGTTGAGTGCCATCGCAAGGTGGGGCCCATGAGCCAGCACCATGATTTCGTCGTGATCGACCAATTCGATGTCCGAGACCGAATCCACACTCTCAAGCCGCCGCTGCTCTTAATCCGGGGAGCGGACGATCCCGCTTCACCGCCGGAGTATGAAGTGGAAATCCATCGGGCCGTACCCGGCTCTCAGTACCTGAAGCTAAACCGCGCCGGCCACTTTCCTATGGCGGAGAA
>JAMQPH010000179.1 GCA_023717605.1 Pyrinomonadaceae bacterium | reverse complement strand
ACTCCCTCGCCAAGGGACATGGGCGGAAGCGGCCGTGGGGACGTCCTGAATAGGCTTTGCGATACGGGTATTCAACACAGGCTCTATGATCGCCTCGAAATACTATTCGGCTGTGGATGCTGCCGCGCTCTTCACGAACTGAATCAGCGAATCTCTCCAATAGGGAAGAATAATTCCTGACTGCTTCAGCACGCAATTCGCCAGCACAGAATAACTGGGCCGCGCGGCTCGCCGTCCTGCTTCAGCGGTTGTAATGGGATGTACGGGAGTCTGTCGCCCCATCGCCGATACGATGGCAGACGCCAATTCATACCAAGTGCAATCGCCTGTCCCCGCCGCGTGGACAATCCCTCGAATGTCTACTCTGAGCATTTGGGCCAATGCCTGTGCCAGGTCAACAGCGTTCGTCGGACATCCCCGTTGATCCGCCACCACGCGTAGATCAGGCTGCTCCATTGCCAATCGAATCATCGTCTTCACAAAATTCTTGCCATGGGCACCGTAGAGCCATGAAGTTCGAACGACGAGCGAATCGGGAGAGAGGTCGAGCACCCGCCGCTCGCCTTCCAGTTTTGATTTGCCGTACACATTCAGCGGATTTAGCAGATCACTTTCCAGATAGGGAGTCCGCTTCAACCCATCGAACACGTAGTCGGTCGAGATATAGATCAGCCGGGCTTTTGCCCTTGCTGCTCCCTGAGCTACCCATTCTGTCCCCTGGGCATTGACTGCCATAGCCAGATCAGGTTGGTGCTCGGCTCCATCGACATCCGTATAGGCTGCAGCATGAATCACCACGTCAGGTTGGGCACTGGCTACCTGTTCCTCACATGAAGACTTGATCAGATCGAAAGTCGGGAGGTCCATCAAGATCAATTCGTGCGATTCAAGAGCGCGCTGGAGATCGCAGCCAAGCTGACCGTTCGCCCCAGTAATCAGGATCCGCACGCCCGTCCTTCTTGCAGACGCCGGCCATACATTTCGTCGTAGTAGGTGCGAAACTCTCCGGACTTGATCTTCTTCCACCAAGCTTCGTGCGTGCGATACCACTCCACTGTTGTACGAATCCCTTCTTCAAACGACACCTTCGGCTGCCAACCAAGACCACGAAGTCGGCTGCAATCGATGGCATACCGTCGGTCATGTCCGGGACGGTCTGTGACGAACCTGATCAAGGACTTGGGTTTGCCTAAATAGTGGAGTATGAGCTCGGCCACGGTTAGGTTTTCTTTCTCGTTCCCACCGCCCACGTTATAAATGGCGCCAGGCTGACCATGATTCAGGACATGCTCAATCCCAGCACAATGATCATCGACGGCAAGCCAGTCACGACGGTAACGGCCATCCCCATACAGTGGGAGCGGCTGATCATCAATCGCATTCGTGACAAACAACGGAATGAACTTTTCTGGGTATTGGTTTGGCCCATAGGTATTGCTTCCCCGCGTGACGAGAACAGGGAAGTGATAGGTCGTCCAATAGCTCAGCACGAGTAGATCACCGCCGGCTTTACTTGCCGAATAAGGACTGCGAGGAGCTAAGCTGTCCTCCTCTTTCGAATGCCCTATCTCAACACTCCCGTAGACTTCGTCCGTACTCACCTGAAGGAAGCGGTGGACCCCGGCCTGCCGCGACTCTTCAAGCAATACGCCCGTGCCGACTACGTCCGTTTTGGCAAAACTCCCCGGATCGAGGATCGACCGGTCCACATGCGTCTCAGCCGCACAATTGATGACAGCCTCGACGCGATGGTCGCGAAGGATGCTTCGTACTGTCGTGGCATCGCAAATGTCGGCGTGGACAAAGGTGTACCGCGCGTGCCCGGTCAAATCGGCGAGATTGTCCAGATTGCCGGAATACCGTAGGGCATCGAGATTGACAACATCATGCTGACCACTGGCCAGTAACCGATGGACGAGATGAGAGCCAATGAACCCGGCGCCGCCCGTGACTAGAACTCTCACCTAGCCTCCTCCATATTATTGGCGCCGGTTTTCGCAACTAACTGGCTAGCCAGAAACAGAGACTGAGTCGTCCCCGCATCCGTCCACCAGCCCTCCAGAACATCCCATGTTAGTTCACCTGCTTGGATGTAGGCATTATTGACATCGGTTATTTCCAGTTCACCGCGGCCGGATGGCTTCAGGGAATTAATGATGTGGAAGACCTGGGCATCATAGAAGTAAATGCCAGTAACGGCATAGCGCGAGGCCGGCTTGTTTGGCTTCTCTTCAATCTGCACCACCCGTTTCCCTTCAAGCACTGGCACGCCGAAACGCTCAGGGTCAGCGACTTCTTTGAGTAAGATCTTCGCTCCAACTTTTTGATCCCGGAACCCCTTCGCAGCACCGGCGATATTGCCCTCAATAATGTTGTCGCCCAACACAACGCAGATTTGTTTACCATCGGCAAAATGTTCAGCCAGCCGAAGTGCATCGGCGATACCACCTTCGCCCTGCTGGTATGTATAGTTTAAATGTTTGAGGCCGAACTCCTGTCCATTGCCGAGCAATTTGAGAAAATCACCGGCATTGCTCCCTCCTGTGACCAGCATGATCTCTTCGATCCCCGCATTCACTAGCGTCTGGATTGGGTAGTAAATCATCGGCCGGTCATAGACCGGTAGCAGGTGTTTGTTCGTAACTTTCGTCAATGGATTCAGCCGTGTTCCTAGCCCACCAGCAAGTACCACCCCTTTCATTCTGTCCTCCCCTTGCCACAAAATTTCGCAAAAACTGGCAATCGCGCTATTGAGATCTTGTTCAAGATCCGCCCGCGGCTGCAACCCAAGGAACCTTTTCGGCCTCCGAATGTCCGCACATCATACCTTGAGATCGCCGACCGTGTCTGACAATAAGAAGCTACTCGCTCCTCGAGCTTGCTCGTCTCTGGTCCAAAAAGGAACGCCTGAGAGTAAAACACCAGCTCAATGGCAGCCATAATCTCTGTGTGAAGCGGTTCATGGTGCGCGGCAAGATCAAGCAGCGGAGCAGCCATACGTCGTCCTTTCTTCATTCAGCAGACAATGAACACAACCCCTCCCATCTTTCTCCTTCGTCTCTCACTGAACTGGTGCAATGTCGCCGATATCGATTTCGACCGCAGCGGCCTGCTGAATGAGGCGAACGCCCAGCACCAGACGATGACGCTTTTCTTTGCGCAAGAGAATCCCGTGAACTCCTTGCAGTGGACCTCGGACCACTTCCACTTGCATGCCTTCGTGCAGATAAGGATGCGAATCGTAGGGCAACACACTCGTCATGAGGGTCTTGATTGCCGCAATCTCCTCATCCGGGATCGCCTCCGGGCAATGGCTAGCACCAACAATA
>JAMQPH010000132.1 GCA_023717605.1 Pyrinomonadaceae bacterium | reverse complement strand
ATGATCTGGGCACTGGCCCTTGGATTAGTGGCTATTGTTTTTCTCTGGTGGACTTTCTTTGGTTTCGGAGGAAGCTCGAAACCGACGGCCAATCGAAACGCTCGTAATCCCAACCAGGCTCCACCAGACCGAACGGCACTCAATCCTGCACCCATCCAAAGCGGCGACGAACAGAAGGCTCCACCTCTCGAACAGCTAACTCCGGTGTCCTGCTGTGCGCCACCACCATCTGTAGCCGAGGCTACACGGAACATATTTGTCTACTACGAAAAGCCACCGCCGCCTGTGGCCCCAGAACAGACTCCGACGCCGGCTCCTCCGCCCCCAGTCCTCCTGGCTGCTGTTTCACCTTCAAATGTCTACGCCAGGACCGACGATTTTACGGTCGAAGCGACGGGTGACAAATTTGCTCCGAACGTGCGCATAGCGGTTGACGGACGAGAACTGCCGACGCGATTTGTAAGCCCACAGCAGTTGTCCGCGACGGTGCCGGCGGCAATGATTGCCAACGCCGGTCCCCGCCAAGTTACAGTAAGATCGCCTGATGGCAAGCTCTATTCAAACGAAATCACGCTCAATGTGAATCCGCCGCCGGTTCCGAATTACACCTATATCGGAATTATTGGCACCTATCCCAGACAAGACACGGCGATCCTTCAAGACAAGGGTAATAGAGAGGTCCTTAACGTGCAGCGGGGTGACGTTGTTGGTGGAAGATTCCGCTTAACCAGCATTTCTGAAAAAGAGATCGTCCTCGTGGATACGACTCTGAAGATCAAACACCCTCTAACAATGACCACCGATCAGAACAGGGGATTTGGTCCGCAGTCGCGTCCGACTCCGAAAGTTGATAGTGAAGATGATGAGCCTTAGACGAGGACCACACCACAAGATATGCGGTCTGCAGATCGCTCGCCGGCAAGTCGCTCAACGGTGCGATTTCGCTCGCTCGAGGTCTTCTGAGGCTGGTTACACTCTGGTCGCGCTGCTGGCCTTCATGACGCTGCTAGCCCTCTTCGCGACTGCCGCAGCACCAAGCATCCGGCAACAAGCTCAACGCGAACGCGAGAAGGAAACTATATTTCGCGGTGAGCAAGTAGCCGACGCACTTCGCGAGTACTACGTAGCCCGCTCGAATACTGGACGCGGCGCCGGCCTTCAATCTCTTCCCACATCAATTGAGGATCTGCTGGAGGGAATACCTGTAAGGGGCGGCTCAAAGAAGCGTCAGATCTTGCGCGCCAGTGCCGCCCGCGACCTGCTCTCAACTTCCGGCGAATGGCGATTGGTCCGTCCCCTTTCGCAAAACCTGGTCGACTTTCAACGTTCGGTGATGATTTATGCCGGAAATTTTCTACCCCAGCCTCAGGGGCAAATGGCGCAGTTACAACAACTTGCAGCTCCGCAGCTCGTGAACGTTGTGGAGACGGAATCGGATCGATCCGGGTCCAGTGAAGTAGACTCATCAGCGGATTCGAGTGGACCTTTTGTCGGAGTGAGCAGCCGGAGTCAGAACAACTCTGTCCTTCACTACTACGGAATTGATCGGCATGATCAATGGATCTTCACACCGCTCTTCAGATAACAATTTCATCGCGAGTGACATTCGTTGTCACTCCAGTTCACGCTTTCTCCAGTACTCGCATCAACTACAGCTTCGCCAAACTGCAGATCAATATTCGATCGATCATCGATCATTCTTCTCCTCACATACGATGATGAAGAGGGCAACACGTCTGCGCGACGTGCATCTTCAAGCGCAAAGCTGACGAAAAAATTTTTACTCCTGCCGTAATAAGTTGTTGACATCCGCTTCATAAACGTTTATATAGCAAGATGTTGTGCGCCGTTTACGCTAGCCCACAAGACCAAACTAAGCACAGCATCTTGTGGTCGGGAACGAAACCCCAAACTTGAAAAAAAAAAGGAGCACATAGAAGCTATGGCAACTAAAAAAGGTGGAAAGAAAGCAGCGAAAAAGGGTGGCGCAAAGAAGGGCGCAAAGAAGGGCGGCACCAAGAAGGCCGCGAAGAAGAGATAGGTCGAACCAGCAGGTTACATCAGGAACGTTCAGTTGGCGCACACCAACTTCTGAGGGCTCTCAGAGCCTTCTCAAAGGGAACGACGAATACTTCAATGAAGTTCGTCGTTCCTTTTGCTTTGAGCAACGTGGTGACTCCCAGGTCAGTCAGACGGTCATCAAGAAACCAAGTCCCTCTCTAAGAACTGTTGTCGTATGATCAGAGTGGCGCTAGTCGAGCCCGAAATTCCACCCAACACTGGCAGCATTGCGAGATTGTGTGCAGCCACGCGAGTTCCTCTACACATCGTGGGGTCGACCGGGTTCCGGCTGGATGATCGCGCCGTACGCCGGGCGGGCCTGGACTACTGGCCTGAGGTCTTAATGCACCGACACTCCGATCTTGCTTCGCTCTATGACTCCCTGCCTGACGCCCGCTTTCTATACCTGACCACCAAGGTGGACGGGGCTTACTCGGATTGGGCTTTCGCGGAAAACGACTGTCTCATATTTGGCCGTGAGACTGGAGGGCTTCCCGAAAACGTGCTCCGCGAAAATTGGGAGAGATGTCTGACTATTCCCATACTAAACCCAAAGGTCCGCAGTCTGAATCTCGCAGTGGCGGTAGGAATAGTTCTCTACGAGGCACTGAGACAAACTGGTGCCTTCCAAAAAATGTGAGTACTGCAACCCGCTCGAACCCCCGGGATCAGACCCACCCAAGCCAGTTGTGGATGGCGACGAGTGTTATGCCGAGATAAATGGTAAGCTGCAAAGTTTCCCTCAGAAGGGCTGAGCGGACCTGTGCAAACATATGACTGAAGAACGAAGAGAAATTCGTAATATTGCAATCATTGCTCACGTGGATCACGGCAAGACCACATTGGTCGATGCGATGCTGCGGCAGTCCGGAACTTTTCGCGACAACGAACACGTGCGCGACCGCGTGATGGACTCGATGGATTTAGAACGAGAGCGCGGCATAACCATCATGGCGAAGAATACAGCCGTACGTTATCGCGACGTGAAGATCAATATTGTAGACACCCCTGGCCACGCGGATTTTGGTGGTGAGGTTGAGCGAGTCTTGAAGATGGTTGATGGCGTGATGTTGCTAGTCGACGCCGCGGAAGGTTGCCTGCCTCAAACGCGATTTGTGCTCCGCAAAGCCCTGGAGGCTCACCTTCCCGCAATCGCGGTCGTAAACAAGATCGATAGACATGACGCCCGACCTGCGGAAGTGGTTGACGAAATCTATGAGCTGTTCCTCGATCTCGACGCGACCAATGAGCAGATTGAGTTTCCTATCCTCTATTCAATTTCCCGAGACGGAATGGCAAAGAGGCTTTTGACTGATCACTCAGAGGATCTGCGGCCATTGTTTGACCAGATCGTAGAGACCATTCCAGCGCCTCAAGCACTACGAGACGACTCTCTCCAACTGTTGGTCGCCAACCTTGACTATAGCGATTACGTCGGGCGCCTGGCGATTGGCCGCATTTTCTCCGGTGAACTGGCGATTGGCGATCAGGTGGTGGTGGTGAAAAGGGATGGTTCGATCAAGAAGGTGCGAATTTCACAACTCTACGTCTTCGAGGGTCTAAAGCGCGAGCCCGTTGACCGGGCTGGCCTGGGAGAAATCGTCGCGCTGGCTGGTTTTGAAGATATTGAGATCGGCGACACGATCACCTCGGCTGATAATCCGCAGCCGCTCCCGGTAATCGCAGTCGACGAACCAACTATTTCGATGATTTTCGGCGTGAACAATTCCCCGTTTTCCGGCAAAGAAGGCCGCTTCGTGACCTCTCGCCAACTTCTGGAGCGACTCGAGAAAGAAACGTTAGGCAACGTTGCGATACGAGTCGAGTCAACAGGATCGCCCGACCAGTTTAAAGTCTCCGGGCGAGGAGAACTGCAACTGGCCATTCTGATTGAGATGATGCGTCGCGAAGGGTATGAAATGCAGGTCTCGAAGCCGGAGGTAATTACCAAAGAGACGAATGGCAAGACTTTGGAGCCCATTGAGATGGTGGTGATCGATTGCCCGGAGGAGTTCATTGGGGTGGTAACGGAAGCGCTAGGACGCCGCAAAGGGCAGATGAACAAGATGGTGAACCACGGAACGGGCCGGGTGCGCCTGGAATTTGAGACGCCTTCGCGCGGGCTAATCGGCTTCCGCAACGAGTTCCTGACTGAGACTAAAGGAACAGGACTGATCAACACACTCTTTCTCCGTTGGGATGAATGGCAGGGAGCCCTACGAGGCCGTTCTACCGGATCGCTGGTTGCTGATCGGACGGGCGAGACAACTACCTATGCGCTTTACAACCTGCAAGAGCGCGGCTCGCTGTTTGTTCGCCCCGGTACAAGAGTCTATGAGGGGATGGTTCTGGGTGAGAATGCGCGTTCCGTTGACCTTGACGTAAACGGAATCAAGGAGAAAAAGCTGACCAATATGCGAGCTGCCAGCGCAGATGAGGCTATGCGTCTTGTGCCAATAAAGGATCTCTCACTTGAACAGGCGCTCGAATTCATAGCCGCCGATGAGTTGGTGGAAGTCACACCCAAGACAATACGCCTGCGTAAACGAGTACTTCGCGCGAACGAACGGCCAAAGCGAGAATCTTAGCCAGAACGACCTTCCAGTGTCTCCATGATCTTCCATGCTCTTCCGTGAAACCAGGATCTATCCCCTCACTGATGCGCGGCTCTCCGGGTTGTCTCACGCTGAGCAGGTAATCAGGCTCAGCGACGGCGGTGCGAACCTAATTCAACTTCGTGAAAAGGATCTGACACCGCGCGAGTTTTTCAAACAAGCACAGGAGGCCTCGCAAATCGCCCGTCGGCGGGGCGTTCGGATCGTGATAAACGATCGAGTCGACATGGCACTGGCTGTTGAAGCTGACGGTGTTCATCTTGGCCAGGAGGATTTCCCACCGGAGGCCGCCCGTCGACTCCTTGGCGACAGAGCGATCATCGGCGTGTCCACACATAATGTTGAACAGGCCCGGCGGGCCTCCCGATTGCCAGTAAATTACCTCGCAATCGGTCCCATCTTTACTACTTCCTCAAAGAGCAATTCCGAACCGGCGGTAGGCTTAGACGGATTGCGGAATGTACGCGATGCTATTGGCAATTTCCCGCTGGTCGCCATTGGAGGTATCAGCCACGAGAACGCGCAGGACGTATTGGAATCGGGCGCTGATGTAGTAGCGGTATTAAGCGCGCTCCTCGCAAATTCCAATGAAGTAACGGAACGAACCAAGAGACTTTTCGCTGCGCTCAAGAGGCACCATTAAGCGTGATAAACATATTTTACTTGCGTTTAGTCAGTTTATGCGCGAGAATCGCTGAGCTTTCCAGGCGCGCGGGTTCCGCCGCTGGCTAACCCCTACCCTATTAGAGACTTCCCCTTTTCCAGGTATTTTCAAAAATGGAGTCAATCTCAGTATGAGCTTCTTCGACCTGCCTCCCATAATCGAGCGAATGCTGATGCTGTCCGACAGAATCAGTGACCTCAACTTCTCAGTCGGCCAAGTCCCGCAGGTTGAGATAAATGGGAAACTGACTACTGTACAACCGCTCGGGATGCAGAAGCTCACGCCCTACCAAACCGAGATAATCGCGATGACGCTGCTGCACGGCAATCCCGATGCCGCCGCACGTCTCGCCCAAACAGGTACAGCCGACCTCAGCTATTCGCTGCCCTCCCGAGCACGTTTTCGGGTCAATATATTTCAGCAGCGAGGTGTGTACTCAATTGTGATGCGGGTTATCCCCACCGATATCCCGACGTTGAAGTCTCTTGGTCTGCCTGATCACCTCGAGGAGATTGCCGATCTTAGAAATGGACTAGTGCTTGTTACCGGTCCCACCGGGTCTGGCAAGAGTTCGACTCAAGCCGCAATCATCGACATGATTAACGAGAAGAAGCACTATCACGTTGTCACTATTGAGGACCCCATCGAGTACTTGCACACACACAAAAACTCGACGATCAACCAGCGCGAAGTGGGCTATGACACGAGAGATTTCCCATCAGCCTTGAGGGCGACTCTACGTCAGGCTCCCAAAGTCATTCTAATTGGCGAAATGCGCGACTTTGAAACAACGGAAATCGCCCTCGAAGCCGCAGAGACCGGTCACCTGGTGCTTTCCACACTGCACACTATCGACGCCTCGAAGACCGTAGACCGGATCATTGGGCTCTACCCGAAGAATGAGGAGCCTGTTATTCGTACCCGGCTGGCGCAGACATTCCGTTACATCATCTCCCAGAGGTTAATACCCCGAGCCGACGGCCGGGGCCGCATTGCAGTTGCCGAGATCCTAAGGTCAAGTCCTCGCACTCGGGAGTACATCGAATCCGGAGAAGCGGACGGAAAGTCTCTACTCGACGCCATGCGCGACGGCAAGCTGGATGGAATGCGGGATTTTGATTCCGTGATCATTGAGTTGATCGAGTCGCGAGTGGTTTCGCTGGAGGATGGACTGAGTTTCGCGACCAACCAGAACAACATGCTCCTCTCACTCAAGGGGCTAACTGCCGCTCAAGACTTTGTGCGCCGGGATGGCACTCCTATTCCGGTAGGTGCTTTATCGGACACTGGTTCAATGCTGGGTTTAATCGAATAGTTCAACCTTAATTTCGTAAGTGACACTACTATGATCGTTGTTTGTCCAAAGTGCTCATCGCAAATTCCAGTCAGCGGAGCGGGCTCGGAACGGCCCTCGAGCATTCGCTGTCCAAAGTGCAACATTACTCTCAAACCCGCCACGGATAGTCCCGCCTCTGAGAAGAGTGCCCTGACAGTTGGTCAATCCCCCTCAACAGATCAGCACCGGTTCAAAGCTCGGGTGCCTGCCCCTCTCTTTGAGTTGGAGAAGACAGGAGGAAATGAAGCTCGGAGCCCTGCGCTACCAGTCGAGGATATGAGCCAACTGCTTGTCAACCTGCTAAGCCAGCACGGTAGCAACAACCCGGCAGCACCCACTTTGAGGCCGGCCTGGGATCCGCGCAAAGCGCTGGTTTGCACCGCCGAAAAACATCGCGAAGCCATCGCACGGCAGCTCGCAAAAAATGGCTATCAAGTATTTGTCGCTCAGGACACCGGCCAGGCGGTGGATCGTATGCGTGAAAATCAGTTAGAGGTTGTATTACTTGATCCCGAGTTTGATTCTGCCGAACAAGGCGCTGCCTTCGTGATTCGCGAAGTCAATGTCCTGAGACCGGCGCAGCGCCGGCGTCTGTTCTTTGTCCTCCTTTCGCCACTGCAGCGCACGATGGATGCGCACGCTGCGTTTCTGCACAATGTGAATGCGATCGTAAACTTTAAAGAGGTTGACGATCTGTTCGGAATTCTGGAGCACGCGCTCCGGGAATACAACGAGCTTTACAAAGAGTTCAATCTAGCGCTGAATGCTGGGGCCTTGTAGCCGAAACCAGTTCGCAGCAAGGAATCAGAGCGCTGTTAAGGGGCCCGTCAATGGGCCCTTTCCTTATTACCCCGGCCCCGCCTTAACCTTTGGGCAGGCATTCGAGCCACACCTGGTTCGGCTGTCCGAGTATTCTGTAATTTGCTAAGCTTAGCGCACTAAGAAACGCAAACTGTGTGACAAGATATTAAAACGCTGATGGCTCACGCAGAATTTACAGCAACTGTGGTTAACAACACGGCGCCCCACGCCCACAAGCACGGACGTGTTTCAGATAGTCGCCGGAGACTAACCGTGGTGTTGGTGCTGACGGCCATATACATGGTCGCCGAGGTGGCGGGTGGGTGGTGGACAGGATCCCTGGCGCTGCTAGCCGATGCTGGTCATATGTTGACTGACGTGGCGGCACTAGCGCTGGCCTTGATTGCGGCCTGGTTTGGCACTCGTCCCGCAACGTCCAGGAAGACTTTTGGCTACCACCGTCTGGAGATACTTGCGGCACTGGTTAACGGTGTGGCGTTGATAGTCATTTCGCTACTGATTTTTTACGAAGCCTATCAGCGGTGGTCTTCACCACCCCCTGTCCGCGGTAGCATTGTGATGTTCGTGGCTGCAGGCGGCCTGATAATAAACTTAATCTGCGCCTGGATTTTGCACGCCCCTCACGAAGTGGATCTCAATATTCGTGGTGCGTGGCTGCACGTGATTAGCGACGCGCTCGGCTCGGTGGGAGCGATAATTGCCGGGGCAATCATGTCGCTTTACGGCTGGTACACAGCGGATCCATTGTTCAGCGCATTGATCGCTGTTCTCATCGTCTGGAGTTCGTGGCGATTAATCCGTGAGGCTACCAACGTACTGCTCGAGGGAACACCCGCACATATTAATCTGGCAGCGGTTGAAGAGGCGATCATGCTCACCGAGGGGGTCGATGACGTCCACGATTTGCATGTCTGGACTATAACATCGGGACGGGAAGCCTTGAGTGCCCATGTGATACACGCGTACAGTATCTCTCAACCAGAACTCCTCAAAGAGCTGCGCACAAAACTGCACGATCGTTTCGGTGTCGATCACCTGACAATTCAAATGGAAACTCCGGACTTTGAAGACGAGACATTTCATTTTTGCCATGCCGGAACTGCGTGCTTTCGATCGCAACGCGACTGATTGTCAAGCCCCAAGTCAGTGGTCAGTCAGTAGTTCGTGCTTTGTACTTTGTACTTAGTGCCTTGTGCTTTGAGCGTAATCAGCAAGTAGTGACCTGGGTGGGCAATCTCAAATTCACATCCAAGTACAAAGCACCAAGTACAAAGTACAAACTGCAACTGACTACTGACAACTGACATGACAACTCCCCTATGGAAATAAACATCTTGCTGACTCTTGATCTTCGCGAACAAGCCGCCTTGCAAGCGGCACTCGTCACTCACGGCGCACCTGACTCCCTAGTTACTCTGGCTCTCACTGGTGCTTGCCGAATCTCGTCATTGCATGAAGCGCGCAAGCTTCATAACTGGCTGGCTCAGGCGCGCACGGCGGGCGAAACGGACTTTGCCTCTCTGCGCGCAATCGAGCGGGCCCTGGTGCAATTCGGCGTCTGATCGTAACCCGGCGCAGTGACCGAAGGTTTCCACTGAAAATGTCATGCGGCAGATCGAACTAGCTTACGGACTCCGCTCGGTGGCCATCAGCCTTGACGAAGGCCACTATCAGGTACTTGCCTCCGACGGCCCGCGAGAACAACCTCTGACAGACGTTGAGGTTGGCAGAGTTCTTGATGAGCCGTTTGAATCCTCCACGCTCGAAGAGCTTCTGTCCCCAGACGAGTCAGTATTGATCGTTGTTTCTGATGCTACCCGCGCCACCGGCAGTGCACAGATTGTCAACCTTCTGGTCCGCCGCATTATTCAGATCGGAATTGCGCCCCAGGACGTCGCAATCATCTTCGCTACAGGCATTCACCGTCCCGTCACGCCGGATGAAAAGCGTGAGCTGTTAACTCCATTCATTTTCCAGCGCATCAAAACTATTGATCACGACTCCCATGATCCAAGCACCCTGGTCGTGGTTGGAGAAACCAAGCACGGCACGCGCGTCGAACTCAATCAGGCGCTGCTGGAGTTCACGCATGTCATTCTCACTGGCGCCATAGGATTTCACTACTTTGCCGGATTCACCGGAGGACGCAAATCAATCTGCCCGGGTCTCGCCTCTGCTCGAACAATCGAGGCCACTCATATGCTTGCGCTAGATTTTGAGAGTGGCGGCCGGCGAGCGGGGGTCGGCACAGGCCTCCTGGACGGTAATGCCGTGCACGAGGAGTGCGAAAGCATCGCTGAGATGATCAACCCCTCATTTGGTATTAATAGTGTAGTCGACGAACGCGGTCGTGCGGTTCGAGTGTGGGCTGGAAATTGGCGCAGTGCTCACCGAGTTGCTTGCCACGAATACCTGGCCACGCATTCTGTCAGCATTGAAAACAAACGCGACGTAGTGGTCGCTAGTTGCGGGGGCTCCCCTTACGACATCAATCTCATCCAGGCGCATAAGGCGCTCGACATGGCTGCCCAGGCTTGCAATGAAGGCGGCACTATCATTCTGCTCGCTGAATGCCGCGAGGGGTTGGGCCGGCACGACTTCTTGAAATGGTTTGAGGAAGACAATTCAACCACCCTGGCAGGACGATTGCGACTAGAGTACGAAGTTAACGGGCAAACGGCATGGGCGCTGTTAACAAAGGCCGAACGCTATCGTGTGTTACTGCTGTCAACACTCCCTGATCAGGACGTTAAGCAAATGCGCATGACTCCCGTTCATTCAATGGATGAGGCGCTGGCTCAACTGGATCCTGCAGTGCAGGGCTACATTCTCCCTCGTGGCGCAGCTTGCTTGCCGCTGAAGCTGGATTAGTATGGTTAAATCATTGCTTGTCTCTAATATCCACACTAGAATTCAGCTCGCTTGGTAGCACAACTAATTGAAGGAGAGTAAACGTGAGAATTGGAATGGTCGCGATCTGCGGTTTAGTGCTTTCACTTTGTATACTTTCTGTCTCGGCGCAACAGTCCGTGCAGAGCACTGGGGTGCAGCCGGTAGCTTTGACCCAGGCAGCCGTCGCGCTTGATGGCAGCGGAACTCCCGCGCTGGAGGGGACTTTGCGCACAACGGCTCTACAAGGTGCCCCCGACACTCCGGTTACGAATATTCGACTGGTAATTAGAAATGTTGCTTCATTGCCCTACAGTTATGTTTCTGGTTTGGTAACTTTCTACGATGGGTCTGGTGTCCGCTGCGGTGAGGGGATTTTCAAGGCTGATGAGCTGTTGGCGAACGAGTCTGTGGAAACCGACACACCTGGCATTCGCATTAGATGCGCCCCCACAAGCTGGCGAATCGTCGCGACCAAACTGCTTCCACGCTTGTCACCGGGACTTACAGGAGTAGAAACGGCAGCGAGGCCCTCTAAGCTCGTAATCAGCGTCGATGGCGAAGAGCATCCGATTCAATTAGACCGGCCAATGGTCTTGAATTTGGGAGAGCGACAGCGAACTATTATTGTGCGTCTGAGTCCTTAATCTGATTAACGACTTATGCTTGACGACGAAATTCGGCAGTTCTAGGATGAAAAGGCAGGCAAGAGAGGTTACAGGATCAAGGAGTAATTCAGATGGCTGATGACCAGGATAAAAACAAGTGCAAGCACCCCGCATGCGATTGTCCGCGCGAGGAAGGCAGCAAGTATTGTGGCGAGTATTGCGAGAATGCGGAGAAGTCGGGTGTTATGGAGATAGGGTGCAGCTGTGAGCACGACGCGTGCCGCTAGCAAGCTCGCCACGGTCAGGTGCTCACTCTGTTGGCCTGACAACAACTTCGATTTTAAGACGACGGTTCAATTCCCCACTTGCAGCGCCTACCTACTCGTTTGATTACTTAGCTGAACTCGGACTCGCACAACTAAACTTAGGCTCAAGATGCTTCGTATCCTCATCGAACTGCAACGTCTAAAACGGCTCGATCGAACTGGCTGGACGCTGCGTGGCCTGCCAAATGGTACTGAGTCAGTCGCTGCGCACTCTTTTGGCGTCGCTGTAACCGCGATGACCTTGGCTGATGAGCTGCAAGCCAGGGGCGTGTCCGTCAATACAGAACGACTATTAAGAATGGCATTGCTGCACGACTGGGCCGAGACGCGAGTGGGCGACATGCCCAAAACAGCAACCGCTTACTTTGGCGCCGAGTTAAGAAAACGCGCGGAAACCGCCGCCTTCGCTGATGTCGTTAGCGGAGCGGGGAGTGCGGACTCTCTGTATCGTGAGCTTCATAACGACTATGAACAACGCAAGAGTTTGGAGGCGCGCCTGGTTAAGGCAGCGGATGTAATTGATTTGCTGGTACAGGCGCTGGCGCTGGAGCATGCCGGGGCTCGAGGACTGGATGAGTTTTGGGGGGTAGTGGAAGTTGGGAATTTCAATCTTGAAGGCCCGGCGAGAGAGATCTTAAACGAGCTCTTCGCGGCACTCCTGGCGGCTCGCCGCGATATTCTAGAAGCTTCGATTAGTAAGGAAGACAAATGCTTGAGGCGGTAACAGACCTTTTTAACTCGATTACTTTACAGAGTGCGCTCCTCTCGCTTCTCTTCTTTGTGATCACCTTCGCGGCAAGTCTCGCTATTGTTTCATTGGTTCTCGTCAAATTGCCGGCTACCTATTTCAAGAGATCATATGACAGAACCTTTCTGGCCCACCACCCGCCGCTGATTCGCGGGTTGGCGATCATTGGAAAGAACCTATTGGGCGTCGCGCTGGTCGTAGTTGGCATTTTGCTGTCACTTCCCGGAGTGCCAGGTCAAGGCATGCTAACCATCTTGTTAGGGATAATGTTGTTGGATTTTCCCGGCAAACCGCGATTCGAATATTGGCTGGTTAGTCGCCCCAAGATTCTCCAGGCAATAAATAAGCTGCGGCACAGATTTAGCAAGCCGGCACTGGTGCTCGATTAGATCGTTCGTGGCCGCCGTCAACATCACTTTGTGCCGTCTTAGCGGTAAAATGAACGCGTCGCCTGTGCTAAAAATCCTGCAGTTGTCGCTTTGCTGGACCAAAAAGCCGAGCGTTGACAATGAAAAATGTCTTTGTTAGCTTGAACTCTGATTTCAGCTTAACGGCAAAGCATTACCGAGGTTTTCTAAGAGCCACTTGATGGTCAATTCATATTCTAGTCTCCGTCGCTGGCTTTCCCCTCCTTTTGTCCTTCTTCTAATTCTGACAGGATTGTTGTCCATGAGCGGCTGCGGCCTTTTAGGGACCCGCAAGCAGGTTCAGGTGCCACCCATGCTCACTCCGCTAGTGGACGCAAATAGAGCTCAATTGATCACGGAAGTGAACAGGCTGGCCGCTGTGAAATCAATTCGCGGCAAAGTCGATATTACATTCGAGGACACGTCATTCGCAGAAGTAGGAATTGCCGAGAAGTACAAGCAGGCCGATGGGACGATTACTCTGCAACGCCCTGGGAAGGTCTACCTGGTAATTCAGGTTCCCTTCATTGCAACTGACATAGCCCAAATGACTTCAGATGGCGAGACGTTTCGAGTAGCGGTATTACAAGGCGACGAAAAATACCGTCGTTTCGTAAAAGGCACTAACAACGCGACCTACCAGAAACTCGAGCTCAACGGAGATGGTGGAGGCGAAGCCGTTAAGAATAAGAAAAAGGTAATGAGCGGAAAAGAGACTGTGAGCGCCTTGTCGAATCTTCGTCCCCAGCACTTGACTGACGCGTTCATGATTAGCCCCGTTGCGAGTCAACCGGGTCTAGTCTATTCACAGAGCGAGTTTTTTCAGGAGGAACCAGACATTCGGCCGCGGGCAAAAAAAGGATCTCGGGTAGTTCGTGGCTATTATTTGTTGGAAGAATTCTCGCCAACCTCGGCAGGCGAGATGCGTTTGGTGCGCCGGTTCTGGTTTGATCGGGTGGGAGGCTTTCGTCTGGCCAGGCTTCAAACATATGACGACCAGGGTTTATTGACCACCGACATCGCTTATTGGGACGATAAGGCCGTCGGACCGGACGGGCGCAAGCTGCCTTCGCGTATCGATATCACGCGGCCGCATGACCACTACAGACTGAGCCTGTCTTATCAGGCTCCAGAGTCAATGAACATTGACCGTGAATATCCATCAGGGGCTTTTGTTCTTGAGAATAGATGGCAACTCCCAGAGGTTAATCTCGACGATCCGAAAAACAAGAGAGCCAAAGTTAGTCAGTAGCGAATAGCCGGATGCTATAGGCGGCGGATTGTATTAACATCTGACACCTAAATCGTTGGCATCCGCTTTCCATTTAGTCGTAAGTTGCCTTAGCTTTCGTACACGACGAGACCCGGCGAGTAGTTGAGCACCCGCCGGATTTCTGCTTAATTCCTAATGCGAACGATCCTACAAGCTGACGACCTCGTTAAGGTTTATCGCGTTGGCAAGGTTGATGTTCCTGCATTGCGCGGCGTATCCCTTCACGTCCAGGAAGGTGAGTTCGTTGCCATTATGGGTCCCTCAGGGTGTGGCAAATCCACGATGTTGCACTTGCTTGGAGGACTGCTGACTCCG
>JAMQPH010000536.1 GCA_023717605.1 Pyrinomonadaceae bacterium | reverse complement strand
GATAAATGCTGGTCTGGACCAACTATGGCAGCCATCCGCATATGCAGGAACGTGTGGTCAGGTGTCCACGGCGCTGATTAAGAAGTGGCTGAGTGAGTAGGCCGGACTTGAACCATCCACCAACTGCCGTTGGTGGGATTTGAGAGTTTCTGGTGTGCGCTTTTTTGTAGGCCGGACTTGAAGGATCTACCAACTGCCGTTGGTGGAATTCTGGACTTTTTCCGCAAAGCCAAATATAAAGGGCCGGACCTTTAAAGGCCGGCCCTCATTCATTAGAACAACAACTAACAGGCAATCACCTTCCGGGCATTCGAAAAATCCGTGACCGTGTAACTATCGACCTGGCCTTATCCGGTTCGGTCAAACTTGCGAAAAGTTCAGCCACGGCATTGCGTTCCTCTTCGGAACGCCGGTTTCGATCGGCGGCAAACGCTGGTCCAATTTTGTCGGCGGCTCCCATGTTTGCTGTTGCGACCCAAACGAAATGCGTGAAATCGCCATCAGTCTTCACCTCTTCCACTGCCAGACCATAAGCCAGGACCACACCATCGGCTAGCAGTTTGTCATAGACCGGTTTGTTGTACTTCTCCCATGCCCTCCGGTAATCGGCGCCTTTTCCAGGTTTCACTTTAATGAAGTTGTATCGCGTGAAAGGCAGCACGCCGGCAGCCGGTGGTGCTCCATAGTTCGAAACCAGGTCGCGCGTCAGCCAGTCGCGCGTCTTGGTCCCGTCGAAAACCTCCCTGGATCGCTCCGCAGTGGTCTTCGCTGGCTGTTGCTTCCTGGCGCGCGCCGCTTCGTTAGCTTTCGCATCTTCCGCAGCCAACCTTGCGAGTTGTGCTTCCATTCCGTTCAGGACTTTCTCAACCCCATCCCAGTTCGCCACGCTGAACCAGATCAGGTGGGTGGTGCCTCCCGGGTGGCGCAGGACGGGAGTCTCCATGCCCCATGCGAGAATTACACCGTCGGCCATTAACTTGTCGCGGACCGGCGCCCCGACGGTGTTGATCAGAGTCGTGAGTTCGTCTTCCTTGCCGGGGAAGACAGAATAGTCGTAGAAGAAGGTGAGAGGTTGTGGGCTCGGTTGTGCCTGTTGACCAGCGGCAGCACAGCAGAGCAGTAGTATCGTTAGGGATACAAGAATTATTTTGCGCATTTTTCTCCTTGGCCGAATTGTCGGCCGGTTAGGGGGATGGAGTAACTGAGGTTAGACATCTGGGCGACATAAACTTGAGAACGAGGGCCGTCGGATCACTTGCGACTTGAGTCGGCATCTCATTCACACCGCGGCTTTAGCCCGGTGTCACGCGTATCGTCCGATCATCAGAAACCCTTTAAAAGGTTTCCCGACGGCCGCAACCGCCACTCACCGCGCTAAAGCGGAGGTGCGAATGAGAGATTGCTCGACGATTGTTGACGAGATTATTCAGGCCTGGGCCGACAATTTGTGGTGCTTTGAGTGCGTACTGAATTACAAGTAGCACTTCCTGGGCTTGAGCTACCGACTGTATAGCAGTTCCGAGTCACGCTCGTCAATACTTGGAAACTCTTGGTAGGCATATTTAAGGTCTGCAGGGGGACGATTCTAGGTTTCGAGGGGACGATCCACGAAATCACACGAACCGACACGAATAAGTTGGCTTTGCTTCAAAAGTTAGAAAGAAATACGATCGCCAGTTCAAGATAATCAACAGCTGAGGTTCAAGTATGGAAAAGGATCAAAACCAAAAGCGTGCTGTTCTCGGGCAACAGCCAGAACAAATCCCGGAACCTGCACTCCAGTCGATTAAGACTGCCCTTCTCGATCACCTCTTCTACACTCAAGGCAGATTGCCCGAAATGGCAACGCGCAACGACTGGTACATGGCTCTGGCCCATACGGTGCGCGATCGGTTGCTGGATCATTGGATCAGGACGGTTCGCACTCTGATGAGAGGTGACGTGCGGGTAGTGTCTTATCTGTCAGCAGAATTCCTGATTGGTCCACAGATGGGCAATAACCTGATCAATCTCGGAATCTACGACCAGGTCCGCCAGGCGACCGCGGAGCTGGGACTCGATCTGGACGCACTGTTGGAACAGGAAGAGGAACCGGGGCTTGGCAACGGTGGGCTGGGCAGGCTGGCTGCCTGCTATCTGGAGTCGCTGGCAACCCTTGAAATCCCGGCTATCGGCTACGGGATTCGTTACGAGTTCGGCATTTTTGACCAGGAGATCCGCGATGGGTGGCAGGTTGAAGTGACGGACAAATGGTTGCAACCAGGCAATCCCTGGGAGATTCCACGTCCGGAGATCGCCTTTGAGGTCAACCTCGGCGGGCACACCGAGATTCGTAACGACCCAAACGGTTCCCGCGTCCAATGGATTCCTCACCGCGTGGTTAAAGGTGTGGCTTACGACACCCCGGTAGTCGGTTACCAGGTTGGCACCACCGACCTGTTGCGACTTTGGAAAGCAGAAGCGGCTGAGTCGTTCGACTTCGAGGCTTTCAACGTTGGTGATTATTACGGCGCCGTCGAGGCCAAGATAGCTTCGGAGACCATCACCAAAGTCCTCTACCCGAACGACACGATCAACAAGGGAAAGCAATTGAGACTTGAACAACAATACTTCTTTGTCTCTTGCTCTCTTCAGGACATGCTGCGTATCAATGATCTGTCTGGAAATCAGCCCGATCAATTCCACGAATTCTTCGCCGTGCAGCTCAACGACACACATCCCTCAATTGCAGTTGCCGAACTCATGCGGCTGCTCGTTGACGTTCGAGCGATGGATTGGGATCAGGCCTGGTACATCACTCAACAGACCTTCGGCTACACCAACCACACCTTATTACCCGAGGCTCTCGAGGCATGGTCGCTGCCTCTCTTCCGCGACCTCTTGCCTAGACATCTTGAAATCATCTACGAGATTAACCGGCGATTTCTTGACCAGGTACGAGCGCAGTACCCTGGCGATGACCAAAGGGTCCGGCGTATGTCGCTAATCGATGAGAGCGGGGAGAAGTATGTCCGCATGGCCTATCTGGCAACAGTCGGCAGTCATGCCATCAACGGTGTCGCGGCCCTTCACTCCGAACTGTTAAAGAAAACTGTTCTGCACGACTTCTATGATCTTTACCCTGAAAGGTTTCACAATGTTACGAACGGAGTGACACCGCGGCGCTGGATGGTCCTTAGCAATCCGAGACTGACCGAGTTAATCACAAAGCGAATCGGCGATGACTGGATTCGCCATACGGATCAACTTAAACAGCTTGAGGCGTTCGTCAACGATGCCGAGTTCAGGGAGCAGTGGCGTGAGGTAAAGCGTTTCAACAAGCGAGCACTGGCGAAGTTGATCAAGGAACGCACCGGCATTGTCGTTGATCCCGAATCGCTCTTCGACGTACAGGTCAAGCGTTTCCACGAATACAAACGCCAACTCCTGAACGCCCTCCACGTGATCACTCTGTATCGGAGGTTGAAAGCCAATCCTTCTCTTCAAATCGCGTCTCGAACATTCATCTTCGGTGGTAAGGCTGCTCCCGGCTATGCGATGGCCAAGTTGATCATCAAGTTGATTAACTCCGTCGCCGAAGTGGTTAACAATGATAAGGCGGCAGAGGATCGGCTGAAGGTGGTGTTTCTACCGGACTTCAATGTGAAGAATGGCCAGATGGTCTATCCGGCAGCGGATCTCTCCGAGCAAATCTCGACAGCGGGCAAAGAGGCATCAGGCACCGGAAACATGAAGTTTGCTCTCAACGGCGCTCTCACCATCGGGACTCTGGACGGTGCCAACATTGAGATCCGCGATGCGGTTGGTGCGAACAATTTCTTTCTGTTCGGCCTCACAGCTCCGGAAGTTGGCGAACTAAAAGCACAAGGCTACAACCCAAGGGATTACTACCATTCCAACGGCCAACTGCG
The DNA here is from genome assembly GCA_023717605.1 of Pyrinomonadaceae bacterium. Lineage (GTDB taxonomy): Bacteria > Acidobacteriota > Blastocatellia > Pyrinomonadales > Pyrinomonadaceae > PSRF01. The sequence continues at coordinate 31,431 of JAMQPH010000536.1, read as the reverse complement.
CGAAGTGATTGACCTGATCGGTTCAGGAGCCTTCTCAAACGGGAACCGCGACCTGTTTCGTCCGATCGTGGACTTACTGCTCGACCGCGACGAGTATCTTCTGTTGGCCGACTACCAATCATATGTAGATCAGCAAGAGCAGGTGAGCCAGGCGTTTTCCGATCCCGAGCGGTGGACGAAAATGTCGATCCTGAACGTCGCCCGCATGGGCCATTTTTCTTCGGATCGCTCGATTCAGGAGTACTGCGATCGGATCTGGCACACGAAACCCGTAAAGGTTGAGATCAACTGAACGCGAGAGACGTCAACAAGGCAGGAGTCCGCATTCCAACACGCATTCGCGCTCGCTCGCCAGAAGGCCTCGCACAGACGGGAATGAACTTAATTCCGAAATCCGAAATCCGAAATTCACCCCACGGCTCTGTTCACTGTACACGGCGTGGAATACCTAAGTCGTCGCAGATCTTCCGAGCAAGTTGTTTCTTGATTTCTCTATGACGTGTCACCGCGTCTCCGTTTCCCCGTGTCTCCGTGTTTCCCGTCCGCGTTCATCCGCGTAAATCCGCGGCCCATTTCTTAATTCCGAAATCCGAAATTCTTCTTCACCCTTGTCTGTGTTATCAACAGCGTGATAGTCTCCGCTCGCTCAGTAATACAAGGCATGCCACCTCGTCGCTTTACGAAAAGCGCGGCGTTCCGAGTTGTCCCCCTGTCGGAATAATCAGTTCAAAATACCTAGTAAAAGGAGGTCCCATGAACAAGATCCGATTAATCGCCTTCTCTTGTATCACGTCTCTTCTGGTGCTTGCGCTCGCGCTTCCACTGTCTGTCGCCGAGAGTCACGCCACGCATCAGGTTGGACCTCTGGATCTTTCGGGTGAGTTGCATGGCGCGCCCTACCGCATTCGCGTGCCCGCAGTTTGGAACGGCACGCTTTTGGTTTTTGCACATGGTTATCGAGACAAAGCAGACCATCCAGGCGAAGTAGACAACCGCAACGCTGATATTGCTCCAAGTGGCGCACTTGAAGCGCCACTGCTGGCGATGGGCTACGCGCTCGCCGGTTCAGCGTATCGCGACAACGGCTGGGCAGTTGAAGAAGGCATCCACGACACGAAGGATCTGACTGTGCTTTTCCGTTCCCTCGTGGGCCAACCTGATCGCACCATCCTTTGGAGTGTTTCGCTGGGTTCAATTATCGGGCTCGAGAGCATGGAACGCTTTGGCGGCATCTATGACGGCGCCTTATGCATGTGTGGGCCCGGCGCCGGATCAACTCGTATCTGGGACTCTGGGCTGGCACTCTAACTGGCTTACGACGTTGTGTTTGGCACACTGCCAACTTGGGGTACGGTTGGTCAAGTTCGGAATGATATTGATTTCGAGACCGAAGTCTTTCCTAAACTTTTTTCCGAGGTGAGCAGTCCAGCTACCTTCCCGAAGTTTGAGTTTCTCCGACTTGTGGGAGGAGTTCCGGGCCGCGGCCTTACACCGCCTCCGCCACCGAATTTTTACCCCGGCTGGGTATTCATAGATATGGTTTTTCTCACTGAGTTTCGCGGCGAGTTGCAACGTCGCGCCGGTGGTCCGTATGTGCAGAATGTCAGTCAGAGCTACAGCCTGACACCTGCGGAGCGGGGATATTTGAATGCGCTGGGTGTTCCTAATGTTGTGATCGACGGTTGGCTAACGCAGATGAATGCCCGCACAAACATTGTGGCGCCGCCCGCGCCGCGCAACTACGTCGAGCATCTCGCCACCTTCAAAGGCAAGATCAAAAACCCGGTGCTGACAATGCACACCATCATTGATCCTTTGGTGGCAGTCTCGAACGAATCGGCTTACGCGGAAACTGTGACCACGGCGGGTAGAACCAGTCGCCTGTTTCAGACCTACACGAATGGCAACGGCCATTGTGCTTTCACAGGTCCGCAGTTACTGACCGCCGTCGGCGCGATCGACAACTGGGTGCGCAACGGCACAAAGCCCACCGCCGCCTCTTTCCCAGCAGCGTTAGGCTTCGTCCCCGGTTTCGTGCCCCCGCCCTTCCCCCAGCCATGAGTATGTAGCATAGACTTTAGTCTGTGTATGTTTCCTCGAGATCACAGACTGAAGTCTACGCCATGTGACAACAGCACCTGCGGGCAGTTCGTGGATTGTCGTAGCTGCGCGGATACGGGCACTCAAGTCACAGAACCGCTTGCCGTAGCCAGCGGATGCTAGCTCTCACATTATCGAAACTGCTCAAATCCCAATTATGGTAAGGACACGGTCGTAGGGCATCAGATCACTTCTCTGCAGTCATGGATGTCACTTGCCGCGAAACCGACGGACTTGCTTACTTTAGGCAATCACCCACCCCTCTCAGGTTAATGCTAAGGTGAGTGGTAGCATCCGCTGGCTACGGCAAAGATGACACCGCACGCCACAAGGATGCATCGATGAAGCAAAGAGTTCTCGAACTTGTTTGGATCAACGCCGTCTTCTTGACGATGTCGCTTTCAACTTGCGCCCACTCCCAACTCGGCTTGCGTTCGAAATGGAAGCTTGCATATTTCGATAGTTCAGCGCTTTACTCGGCTTCGTCAAACGCAATGCCAATCGTGAAGGCAAAAACGCCAGACACGACCGATGGAAAATGGGGCGCCATTTTCGTTTTCCGTACCGACGAGTTCTGGCTAAACCTGCACCACTTCCTCTACGTCCTGGGGCGCGCCGAAAACAAGGAAAGGGATACATCGCGTGAGGCTGTAGCGAGCGCTCCGGGTGATCAGGAACGCGGCTTCGAGAAGCTGAGCGCGAAAGAGCAAACGATCTGGCGTGGAGCCGTTTCCTCGTATGCGGCAGGGCCGAGTAAGAAGGATCTTGTTTTTGACGATCCTCTACCCGCGCTCACCGATGCTTTAGCGCGTGCGGATGACTTAAGGTCGCTGACCGGATCAAAAGTCGATCCGGGGATAGCAGCAATTCTTCAGCGCGCGGCCCCACTTTATCGGAAAGCGTGGTGGAAGAAGCATCGCGAAGCAAACCGGAACTGGCAAAAGGCCATTCAGTCGCTCGTCGATCGACATGGTGCGACCGTTCTCGCATTCGTTACGAACGCGTACATGTTGCAGTGGCCGGCGACGGGTTTCCCGGTACACGTATCGGCCTACTCGAATTGGGCGGGGGCGTATTCAACAACGGGCGACCTGCTTGTAGTCTCGAGCCAGAGTCCCGGACTTCAAGCGACATATGGTTTGGAAACTGTTTTTCATGAAGGAATGCACCAGTGGGACGGCCAGGTTTCCGAAGCTCTGCGTGAACAAGCGAGGAAAGTGAACAAGGTGGCTCCGAGGGGTCTGTCGCATGCGCTGATTTGCTTTACCGCAGGAGAAGCCGTTCGACGTGTGGTGCCCGGGCACGTGCCTTATGCAGAAGAGTTTGGCGTATGGCAGCGGGGTCTGGGCCCGATGAAAGTCGCGCTGGAAGAATTTTGGAAGCCTTATCTCGACGGCCATGGCACTCGAGATGAGGCGTTTGCCAAACTCATTAAACGAACCGCGATCGACCCTGCTCAAAAGTAGACAGTTTCGGACCTTGTTACTGTGTTAGTTGGTAGATTCGTATGTAATCGATTTCCATTCGTTGAGGCCAGATCGATTGGTCGAGTCCGTGCTTACCACCCCACTTGCCGCCAACAGCCAGATTGAGAACCAGGTGAAATGGCTTGTCGAATGGCCACTGCTTATAGTCGGCAGTCGGTTGGGTAGTTCCCTCATTTAAGAATGTGAAGTAGTGCTTGCCGTTGACGTACCAGCGTATCTCTTTGGGTGTCCACTCCACCGAATATAGATTGAATGCTGTGCTAGCGTCCGGCACTTCAATCTTAGCGCTCTTCTGCGTTCCAATGGAGTGATGGTAGGCCCTTGTATGAGCCGAGCCATGTACAACATTCGGATCGAATCCAACGTGCTCCATAATGTCGATTTCGCCGTTATCCGGCCAACCCATATTTCCGTAGCTCTTCAGGCTGGGTAGCATCCATATCGCAGGCCAGGTGCCACGTCCAGCAGGTAGCTTCGCGCTCACTTCAAAACGCCCATACGTCCAATCGCCTCTGCCTTTAGAGACCAGGCGCGCGGACGTGTACTTGTTACGACCCGAACCGTCCCGCCGCGCTTCAATAGTCAAATGTCCGTTTTCAATCCGCGCATTCTCTTTGCGTCGTTCTGTATAGTATTGCAATTCCTTATTGCCCCAGCCATGGCCACCAACATCGTATTCCCACTTCGCCGAATCAGGCAGCCCACTGTAATCGAACTCGTCTGACCAAACGAGGCGCCAGCCAACTGCGCCATTGGCTTGTGACAAAGCTGTCTGGTTTTGGCATCCGAAGAATGCGCTGGCAGCGACAAAGATAAGCGTGAAGAATAAATACAGGATGCGCATGAATTAGTTGTTTCGTATTTACTGTGCAGAATTAAATCGTGACCGAATTGTAGTGTCGCGAAGTTTTAACGTCCGCCTGGGTCTAGCGTCCACGCTTCTGGTGTTGTGGATGGCCAATATGTACCTTCGCAAGTTATGGGCGGCGTGGCTTAAGGACGATTCTTCATTTTGGTGTTCGCTCGTTGTAGAGCGGCTCAAACGCGCGGGTAGTGTGCTCGGTCACGCTCGGTACAGGTTCTAACAGCACTCGCGCCTGGGCCGCGTCAAGCTCTTTCGTAGCTTGACCCTTCGATAGCGCGTTAGCGGCTGATTCTTCAGCACCTCGATTACGGCGGAACAACAGCCGAATGCACACGCCTTCAACCAGGAGCATCACAAGAAAGCTCAGGAGCGTGAAAGCGACAATCAGCCCTGCATTCAAGTCGAGCACGGCTTTCATCACTCCGATTAGACACGTGATAGCTGCAATGCCCAGGACGAAGACTGCCACCATCGCGGATACGAGCAGTTCAGGTTTCACTTCTGATCGCATCGTGATTTCTTCTGTGAAGTCTGATTCAAGGTTATTGCCTTTCACCACATTCAATCTTGCGCCACAATAATTACAGTAGGTTAAGCCCTGGGCCACAGCCACGCCGCAAGCTGAGCAATACATTTTCTTTACCTCCGTAAGGCCATTACGATACCGAATGCTGCCAAGTTCGACAATGACCTCTCAGCAAAGGTGCAGGCGATGTAACCTGCGCTAACATGTAACTGCAAGACAGTGCCGAAAGAGACGTTCAACGAATAAGTCATGAAGACTATTACACGATTGCTATTCATCGTCGCCATCTTTCCGACGCTGTCGCTATCATCAGCTGTTCAGGCCCGGAGATCTTATCTTGGTGCGGTTGTCCAAATCGCCGGATTTCAAACGTCATTGTAGTAGCGGACCCATGAGGCGCACTCAAACCAGGGAGGAGATTCCAAATGAAATACATCCTGATGGACTATGTGTACGAGGCGGGCTGGCCTCAGTTGACGAGGGATGAGAAAGAACACTGGCTGGGCGCCTATAGAGCGTACATGGAGGCAATGTCGAAGGCGGGCGTGCTGAAAGACAGTAAGGGCCTGCAGCCCACCTCGGCGGCGACGACCGTGCGGGTTGCGAACGGCAAGAACCAGGTACTGGACGGCCCATACGCCGACACGAAAGAACAGCTGGGTGGGTTTCATATCATCGAAGTGGCGGATCTCGATGCAGCAATTGCGTGGGCAGCCCGCTCGCCAACTGCACTGCACGGTATCGTCGAAGTGCGTCCAGTGCGGGAGGGCACATTGCTGACCACGGACATCGCCGACTACATAGCGCAGTGAGCTGGCTCAAGTGCAGAAACCGGAAGGTGCGCCGAACTTTTTGGGTGCCAGTGCTTTTAGCTCGTACTTTGTGCTTAGTACTTTGTTCTTGTTTGTTCGTCTAACTTGACTTTTCCATTCTCGAAGCGAGGAAAGCTCAAAGTACAAAGTTCAAAGTACAAAGTTCAAAAGCGTCAAATATAGAAGCAATCAAGGTAAAGAAGGGAAGAAGAAGCATGCGTAAATTAATCGTCTTCAATCACGTGTCGCTGGATGGCTATTTTGTAGATGCCCACGGCGACATGAGTTGGGCCAAAGCAGATCATCAGGATTCGGAGTGGGACGGATTTGTCGCAGACAACGCAAAGGGCGGAGGCGTGCTGGTGTTCGGCAGGATTATCTATGAGCTCATGGCAAGCTTCTGGCCGACACCGGCTGCGATCGAGAGTATGCCGGATGTGGCCGAAGGGATGAATAGTATGCCGAAAGTCGTGTTTTCAAGAACACTGGACCAGGCGTCGTGGAACAATACGAAGCTGGTAAAGGGCGACATGGCGGCCGAAGTACGAAAGATGAAGCAAGAGTCTGGAGACGGCATGGCGATTATGGGAAGCGGTAGCATTGTTTCGCAATTGACGCAGGAGGGTTTGATCGATGAATACCAGGTCGTGGTGAACCCCGTCGTTCTGGGCAAGGGGCGCACGATGTTCGAAGGCGTCAAAGAGAAACTGAACCTGAAGCTTACAAAGACACGGGCCTTCGGCAATGGGAATGTGTACCTTTGCTACGAACCGATAAAACTATGACTTCAAAGAAAGCGCAACCTAAAACCATCACCGAATACATCAATGCCGCCCCCAAGGGGGCTCGGAAGAAACTGCGTGAAACGCTTGCTTGTATTCGCGCAGCTGCACCCGGGGCCAGGGAAAGCCTGAAGTGGGGGATGCTCGCTTTCTCCTATCGGAGGATACTGGTCACGTTCGCAGCGTTCGAACGTCACATCGGCTTCTATCCCACGCCGTCAGCAGTAAGAGCCTTCGCGAAGGATCTTTCGAAATTTTCCACGGCCAGTTCGTCGATCCGATTTCCACTGGACAAGCCGCTACCTCTACCTCTCATCCGTAAGATCACGGCGTTCCGCGTTCGAGAGAGTATCGAAGAGGACGGGAAATGGAAAACGTGACGGAATACCATACCTAATTCACAATAGTTAGTGGGATAACATCACTAGCGCAAAATGTGTTGTACGAACGAGTCGAAGTCTTGGGTAAACGTATGAACTCTCGCGAAGGCGATGCGCAGTCGCGTAACACGGCGGATGCGGTTGCCCGTCGCAGTTACGGCAAGCTCGTCGCTTTTCTGGCGGCACGCACGCATGATGTGGTGGCTGCCGAGGACGCCCTGTCAGAGGCCTTCGCTGCGGCGCTTGCGGATTGGCCTTTGCATGGATGTCCATCGAACCCTGAAGCGTGGCTGCTGACCGTCGCTCGTCGAAAGATGATTGATCAGGTGCGCCGACGCCGCACGAGCGAGACCGCAACCGAGCAGCTGCAAGTTTTGGCTGAAGGGCTGGAAGCGGCCGCGGCGGCGGACGAGGACATCCCGGATCGTCGCCTCGCACTGATGTTTGTCTGCGCGCATCCTGCTATTGAGGCCGGCATCCGCGCACCGTTGATGCTGCAAGTGGTGCTGGGGCTGGATGCTAAGACAATCGCCTCCGCGTTTCTCATGTCTCCCGCGGCCATGGGCAAGCGACTCGTACGCGCCAAGGCTAAGATCCGGCAGGCCGGCATTCCCTTCAGTATCCCTGAACGCGAGGGGCTTCCCGACAGGCTCGACACCGTGTTGGACGCCATTTACGCCGCGTTCGCAGAAGGTTGGACCGACCCTGGCGGAACCGATGTTGCCCGCCGCGATCTTACTGAGGAAGCTATTTTTCTGGCCAGGCTGCTTACCGAGCTGCTTCCGAAGGAACCGGAGGCGCTGGGCCTGCTTGCAGTCATCCTTCACGCGGAAGCCCGGCGCCGCGCGCGACGAAACGGGGACGGCGAATATGTTCCGCTCACCAATCAGGATCAGGCACTGTGGGACTGGCAGATGATCGAGGAGGCCGAGGCGCTTATCCTACGCGCCAGCGCTTTAGGATCCGTTGGCCGCTATCAGTTAGAGAGCGCGTTGCAGTCGGCACATGTTTATCGCTGCCGCACGGGGCACGCCAATTGGGAAGAGGTGGTGCGGCTATACGACGCCCTGTTCGCACTCGTCGGCTCACCGGTGGTTGCTGTCAATCGCGCCCTGGCGATCGCGGAGATGCAGGGTGCCAGCGCCGCTCTCGAGGCCCTACAACAGATAGCCCCCGATGCGCGGCTCGCTGAATACCAACCTTACTGGGCTGCGCGCGCGGAACTACTGGCCAGGGTAGCCTCACCCGACGAAGCCCGCAGCGCCTACGAGATCGCAATCGGTCTCGAGCGTGACCCCGCGGTCCGTCGCTTCCTGCAACAACGTAGGTCCGCCTTGCCAGCTTGATCCTGCTCTCCAACAGGTTAGCTGGCTTTGTTTCCGGTAACGATAATCATCTGCGCGGGAAACTGCATTTGATTGTTCGGAAAAAACTCACGTACCGCATCCTGCACTTCTTGTTCTATGAGTTCGCATCGGTGAGGAGGAATCGTTGCTAACTTCTCTCGCAGTGTCCCGGAGGTTTCCGAACGCATCTCCCAAAACTCCTTCGGCGAGATCGGCGCCGCGATATTAAATTTAAGGACACGCTCCTCGACGTCCCTGGCTCCGACATCTTTCAGAATCTGCGCCAGAGCACCAGCTTCGGCAAAGCGAAATGCGCCTGGCGCATTCGGATCAGCAGGTGCGGCGTCAATGTAGCGCGAAACGACGTTCGTAACTACGTAAGAGAATGGGTTCAATTCGCTTTTGTCCCACACAGCAAGGGATATCGCGCCCTCGCTCTTTGTTACTCTCAGCATTTCGCGCAGCGCAGCAGCAGGATCGGGGAAGAACATTGCTCCGAGTCTACTAACCACGGCATCAAACGTCCTACTCTCAAATGGCAGAGAGTCAGCCGCGCACTGCCGAAATGTAACGTTTCTCACGCCACGTCGAAGTGCCTCACTTTGGGCAGCGGAAATCATTTCCGCCACTGCATCTGTACAAGTGACAGATCCGGTTGGTCCAACGGCCTCCGCAATTGTCAGCGAAGGTTCGCCGGGACCACCTGCCACATCAAGCACAGCATCCCCTTCCTTGAGACCAGCGTCCTCGATGAGTGCCTGGGTAACAGGACTGAACATCGTGTGAATGGTACCGATGTGTTTTTGCCAGTACGAAGCGGATTGGCGCCACTCGCGCAAAACTTCTGTTTCCTGAATCTGACTCATCGGCGTTCTCGCGCTATCTATTCCTTCATATTTCGCGGATCATCTGATGGGTTGATGTACGTAATCATCCATGGTCCGATGCCATGTAGTTGGATGATGGTCTCGCCTTTGGCCCAGGCAAAATGGCGCATCCCGGCAGCCCAAAAGCCAAACGTCCCCTCCGGCATTGCACGAGTCGCGGACTGATCAAACTTTTCGCCCATTCCAAAATTTAGAGTCCCCTTAATGACGGTGACATGCTCGATCTTTGGGTGGAAGTGCGGCGATACCTTGAAACCGTCTGGAAACAACAGTCGCATGGTAAAGAAACCTTCCTTGCTGGGATCTCCTTCCAGCACTGCCATCTTCGCTCCGGCCGGCAGAGATGCTGGACCATCCTTCCACGTAACGTTCTCCGGAGAAGTGATTAGCATATCGCTCGCCGTGGTCTTGTCGTCGTGGCCGGGCATAGTTGTTTGCTGACCCCGTGTGAGAGGCGCGAGCGAGATGACTAAAGCAACGACCCAAATAAAGTTTTTCATGTTAGCTCTCCTTGATTCGGCTATCGGTTTGAGAACAAGGACTTGTCGAGCACTGATGGACGGCAGCTATCCTATACTCAGTTCAGCCATTGATAAAATGAATCACACTCATCGATTTACGCGCTGACACGCCTGCTTACCATCGAGGGCCACCATGAACTAAAGCCGCAAATAAACTCTTGGACGTTGTGGGGTTGAGTGATACTCTGTGTCGCTCATAGTAAGGGAGGGGAATTACTCGGGTCCGTGAGGTCGGAGGTTCGAATCGTCTCGCCCCAATTCCAATTACCATAAGCGACTATTTCCTTCCATAAGTAGCTTTAGCTTGCCGGGGGCGTTCTTCCTGGCGCAGGTCGAATCTGGTTAGCAACTGCGTCGATCCTGGAACAGGAGCTCGGCGTTGATCGCCTCAGTCGTCAGGGCAAAGAACAAGTAAAACTCAATTCACTTAAAAACAATCTCATCTGCCCCAAAGGAGACTCAGATGGACCGAAGGATTGCGGGCTTGGCTCTTGTTGTCGTATCGCTCTGCATCTTTGTGCCCGAGTGCCTGGGGCAAAAGAGCGCCGCTCAAGTTGTGAAACAACAATCGAGCTACACATTGTCTTTGGAACTGGAATTCTCCAAGAAGAACCGCAACAACCTGCAAAGGGCCATGTCTGTCCTGCTCGCTCTGGGACCCAATGGTCACGCTACTGGCTTCCTTGTTGGTGACGGACTCGTGATGACCGCGTATCACGTCGTTTCCGGAGAGTTAAGCGACTCGAAAAAGATCGCACTGGGGTTCAGCCCAAAGGATCAACTGCAGGTCAAGGTGTTCGTAAACGGCTGCCAGGCGACCGTGATTAGAGTGGATAAAGAGGCCGATTTAGCGCTTCTGGAAATATGCGGTTCGCGCAAACAAGTCAAAACGCCGTCCTTCCAAGCAACTCCGAGCAAAGATGAGCGGCTTCTTTTAATTGCCAGACCACATGGCGATAAGACCGTCAGCCAGGGAATACTTTACGGTTCTTATACCTTCCGCGGACAAGAGTTCTTGTCGGCGCGAATTGAGGGCCGGGATGGTTATTCCGGTAGCCCAATTTATAATCAGAATGCCGAAGTTGTAGGAGTCTTTAGCGGCTATGACTGGTCACAAAAGCTCGCCCTGATCAGTCCCGGTATTAAGGCCCAAAAACTTCTTGAGGATCACATTTCGAACCCCAAACCCTGACTAGCTTCCGTTTCTTCCCCGACGATCGCGACAAGCGATGACTGTCGCCCTCAGGGGACAGTTCCATATTCCCCAATAATTTCACCTTTGGGCCAGCCACTGGACCAGTCAGCGGATCTTTTTTCAGCTATATCACAACTTCCCCCGTCTAAGGTGTTGACTTGGGGTTTGTCAAACATGGTATATTAACGTTTAACCTGGGTCTTGGCCGGGTGCCCCGCCATCGAAAGAAGCGAACCCTCACAGTTTGCGACTTGCGCAAATGATCTTGTGACGGAGAGCCATCCATATGACAAACAGTCTCCTGCGTTGGACGCCTAAGAGCTGTCTTAGACTCGTCTATTTTGCTGCCCAGGTTGTTCTTCTAGTTGGCATCAGCGGTGGTGCGACTACTCTCAGCGCGGCGACGAGTAGACCGCCCACGTTGTTGAGCCAGGCTTCTTCTACCCGAGCTGTTGCCTTCGAAGCGGTCACGATGAAAGCCGAGCCGTTCCCGCTAACCGCCTCGGTTCCATTTAGCACTGACACGCGTACCAGGATTGCCATTTTCGCGATGAATCTCGATCTGCTGGGCGCATATGGGTTGAGTACCTCCACAGAAGCAACTACTGCCTTTACAGCCGACGCACAGGATGCCGCTGGCAAAGTCTATCCGCTTAGGATTGAGCATATGGGTCTGGTGCCAGGCTTCCCGGGCATCACAATGATTATCGTGCGACTGGCTGATAACATGGGAGACGTTGGTGACGTACTTCTGGGTCTAAACCTGCACGGCACCTCGAGCAATCGAGTTCGCGTAGCGATTGGTCATATGGGAGGCGGGCCACCGGACGACATTGGAGCAGTTGCAACACCCGCCCCGGCGACTCCGCCACCTGCGGATGTGCCGCTGGTGCCGGAATCCTACACTGGTCCGGCAAGTGATGCGGACACGGTGCGTTTTCTTGAACAGGCCTCATGGGGTCCAACAACGGCCGAGGTTAATCGCGTCAAGGCAATGGGCTTCCAGGCTTACCTTGACGAGCAATTCAACCTTTCGCCGCTCAATGTTCCGAAGGGATCGAACTTTCCGGACATGGCATTCCTGACTGATGACCCGAATGCTGTAGGTGGGTGTCCGACAGGAAGCCCGCAGGACTGCGGGCGTGACAACTACACGATGTACCCGCTGCATAGGACCTACTACAACAACGCGTTGTACGGTCCGGATCAGTTGCGGCAGCGTGTGGCCTGGGCCTTACACCAGATCCTGGTCGTGTCAGGGCGCGATATCACGATCCCATTCCGCTTGACACCTTACCTTCAGGCGCTCGACCGGGGAGCTTTCGGAAACTATCGCACGCTCTTGAACGAGATCACCTTGAATCCGGCCATGGGCGAGTACCTGGACATGCGCTTAAGCAGGCGGACGGATCCAAACGAAAACTTCGCTCGCGAAATCCTTCAGCTTTTCTCAATCGGAACGGTCGAGTTGAACCTCGATGGTACTCCCAAGCTGGACGCTCAGGGCAGTCCCATCGCCTCTTACTCACAGACAACAGTTAACGAGTTCACCCGCGTGTTCACCGGTTGGAACTTTGCCGCTCCGATCGCGGCCGGCATTACTAACTATCGCGATCCGATGGTTCCGCGTGGCGGAACCAACCACGACTTTAACGCGAAGACTCTTCTTAGTGGTTTCACGACCACTGCCTGCGCTAGTACGAGTGGAGCTGTGAACATAGCCTGCGCTCAAGCAGACATGACTGCGGCGCTGGATAACATCTTCAACCATCCAAACGTCGGACCCTTTATCGGGAAGCAGATGATTCAACATCTGGTGACGAGCAACCCAAGTCCACCTTACGTGGCGCGGGTAGCTCGCGTGTTCAATAACGACTGTGATGCTCTTTACCCGCAGAGCTGTACCGGTGTGCGCGGCAACATGCGAGCAGTAGTGCAAGCCATACTTCTCGACCCGGAAGCCCGCGGCGATGTAAAAACCGATCCTAACTTTGGAAAGCTGCGTGAGCCGGCGCAGTACATAAACAACATCCTGCGTGCCAATAGTGTGAAGTCCTTTGACAAGACGACTACAAGCGATGGAGTGCTGGGCAATCGGTCGTCGGTCGACTTCACGAACACGTTGGATCAGGGAATTATCCTGCCGCCGACCGTCTTTAGTTATTTTCAGCCCGGTTACGAAGTTCCCGGTCTGTTTAAGTTGGGCCCGGCGTTTGGCATTCTCTCGACCTCGACCACGCTACGACGAGCTAACAACGTCAACACGCTTGTCTACACTGGCGTGAACGTGACGACGGCTCCCAACACTGACCGGCCCCGAGGAACCTCACTCGACTTAACGAACCTGGAAACAATCGCTAACGCCAACCCCGGGGGAGTTGCTGATCAGCTCAATGTGCTGATGCTGCACGGCACTATGTCCACGCAGATGCGCAACTCGCTGATTACCGCAATGAGCGCCATCAACGACGCCGACATGGCACTTCGTGCGCGGAAACGAGCGCGTACAGCGGTCTACCTGGTAGCAACCTCGTCGCAGTACGACATACAGAGATAAACACAATGCCAACAACACGCAGAGACTTCCTTCGAACGAGCGCGTGCGCGCTCGGCAGCATGGCGATGGCTTCCAGCATCGAGAGCTTTGGCATAGTCCACGCCCTCACGCCTCAGGCCGCCACCGACTACAAAGCGCTCGTTTGCATTTTCCTGAACGGCGGAAACGACGGCAACAATGTACTGGTCGATCTGAACCAGTACGCTTCCTACGCCACCGCGCGTGGCGTTGACATAGCGATTCCCCAGGCGCAGCTCCTTCCGGTTTCACCGACGGGCGGGGGATCATTTGGTTTTCACCCCAACATGCCAGAGGTGCAAGCCCTCTTCAACCAGGGCAAGCTCGCCGTGGTTTGCAATAGCGGCCCGCTGGTCGAGCCGCTGACCCGCACAACCTATCAGAACGGCACCGGCAAGAAACCACTGCAGCTTTTCTCGCATTCCGATCAGGTAGGGTTGTTTCAAACGGCGGTCTCCAACGTCGTCGCGCAAACGGGTTGGGGTGGTCGCGTTGCAGATCTAACAAGATCGCTGAACGGGCTCGCTACCTTCCCGTCAAATGTCTCTATCTCGGGAATCAATCTGCTCTTGACTGGAATCGACACTCGTCAGCTCGCCGTTGCCGATTCAAACACCACTCTAGCCAACGTACTTCAGCTCAATAATGGGGCAGGTGCTTCCGCAAGTGACAACGCCGCTCGCAATGCCTCCTTCACCGAGCTACGCACTCTGGACAACACCTTCAAACTCGTGAAGGCGGCCAGCGACACTCGAACCAGCGCCATCCAGACCGACATCGCCCTCAGTACCGTGAGCCCTGTCCTGGCGACGGCGTTCCCAAACACGTCACTCGGTCGCCAACTCCTGCAGATTGCTCGACTCATTAAGGCATGTACTGATCCGACAGCCGGCATCAACATGAAGCGACAGATTTTCTTCGCCCAGATCGGAGGCTTTGACACGCATTCAAGCCAAATCGCAGGTCAGGGTGGGTTAATGCAGCAAGTCAGTCAGGCGATGAATGCGTTCTACCTTGCAACCGTCGAGTTGGGACGACAGAACGAGATAACCACATTTACCCTTTCAGATTTCAGTCGCACGCTTCAGCCATCGGGCACGGGCACCGCGGCCGGCAGTGATCACGCCTGGGGCAACAACCATTTGGTTCTCGGAGGTGCGGTGGCCGGCAATACCTTGTACGGCACGTATCCGACCTTGGCCCTTGGCGGCCCAAATGACACTGATGGTGGTTCGAGTCCACGTGGCCGTTGGATACCGACGACCTCAGTAGAACAATTTGCGGCAACGCTGGCGACCTGGTACGGTTTGTCTCCCACAGATCTACCCGCCGTATTTCCGCTGATCGGACGATTCCCGACTCCTAATCTGGGCTTCGTCTAAACGGCCGATGTTCTGGTTACGTTAGAAAATGAAATAGCCTAGCGATCTTCGCTAGGCTATTTTTAACCAACCTGATCGAGTTTGAGACTACAATCGTCGCAATGTCTGGCACTCTCTCAACCCACAAATTCGAAAAAGCCCGACTGATACTACTTCCGTCTATCCTGGTCGCTTTCGTCGGATTCTTACTGACAACCAATACCAACCCACCTGTACAAGCCTTTTCCAACGGGCCGCCACCTGGTTATACCGGAGCGCCGAGAGAAGAGCCGGAGGCGTGCGCCGAATGCCATGTGCCGGTTGGGGATCCGCCACTGGGCCAAATCTCAATATCCGCTCCCCCGACTTATGTTCCCGGTCAGACCTATACGATTACCGTAACCAACAGCAATGCGGATAACACCAGAACGCGTTGGGGCTTCGAGTTAACAGCCCTCGATCCTTCTGATGAAAGAGCCGGCAACCTGCAGAGTACTGATGGTCTGACGCAAGTGCTCAACAATGGAGGTCCCGGCGGAACCCGCCAGTACATCGAGCACAGTCCGGCAGGCACGTTCATAGGACAGCTGAACAGTGCGAGTTGGACCTTTGATTGGACGGCGCCGGCGACGGATGTCGGGACGGTGATCTTTTACGCGGCGGGGAATCATGCGAATAATGATGGCAATAGTTCGGGCGACTTTATCTATAAGACTTTCGTTGCCTCTTCATCCGCCTCAAGTACGCCGAACTTTTCCTTAACGGTGACTCCATCCTCGAGGTCGGTGATCCCAGGTGACAGTGCAGTGTATTCGGTTACGGTCACTCCACTGGCTGGCTTCACCGGAATAGTTGCTCTCGGCACGACAGGCTTGCCGTCGGGGGCGGGCGCAAGTTTCAATCCTGCTTCCATAAATATCACCGACGCAACTTCGAAAACTTCGACATTGACCATCAGCACAAGCGCCAGCACGCCTCTTGCGAACTACACGGTCAACATCACGGGAACGGCCGGAATGATAATGAACTCAGTTCCGGTGACACTAAGAGTGATTAGTCCATCGAGCGTTGATCTTTCCTTGAACAAGTCAGCTTCACCGAACCCGGGGCAGGTGGGTCTCAACCTCTCCTATCGCGTCACGGTAACAAATAATGGTCCTGCCCTCGCCACGAATGTGAGTATGAGCGACACACTTCCATCGGGAGTAAGTTTTGTTTCGGCGACGCCCTCTCAAGGCATGATGTGCACCAACGTCGGACCGGTAACCTGCATGTTGGGGAATCTGGCTGTGGGCGCAACCGCCGTCATCACCATTGTCGTTAACCCGTCGGCGACCGGATCGATCATCAATACAGCAACGGTCAGTTCGGGTGAGACCGACTTTGATACCAGCAACAACTCGGCGACCGTCACGACTTTCATCCAGCCGTCCGCTCCTTCGCCCACAATGCTGGATGACAATCTCATGGTCAGCACTGTTGTCTCCGGACTGCAGCAGCCAACAACCATGGCGTTTATTGGACCGAGCGATATCCTGGTGCTTGAGAAGGCGAGCGGTAGAGTACAGCGAGTGACAAACGGCACGCTGCAAGGTCCAGTGCTCGATCTCAATGTGAACTCAGCGTCCGAGCGCGGGCTGCTCGGCATCGCCTTGCATCCGCAGTTCGCCCTTAATGGATGGGTTTATCTTTTCTGGACTGAAAGCAACACCGGGGCAGATACCCTGGACGTCGACGCGATTGCTTTGCTCGGAAATCGTGTCGATCGTTACGTCTGGAATGGATCAACCTTGACCTTTGATCGGAACTTGATCAGCCTGCGCGCCTTGCAAGCGGACGCTGGCCAGCCGTCGCGGGGAAATCACGACGGTGGCGTCTTGCGCTTTGGACCTGACGGCAAGCTCTACATCCTTTTTGGCGATAATGGACGCCGCGGTTTATTACAGAACATCACCAGCGGCGGTCCGGTACCCGACGATCAGTTTGGCGGACCCGAGCCCGATGATGCACACATGACGGGTGTGATCCTTCGCCTGAATGCCGACGGCACGACCCCAACTGATAACCCCTTCTTCAATGCGACCACGCCACTGACTGGCCAGGCAGCAGCCAATATCAAAAAAATCTATGCCTATGGTATTCGCAATGGATTTGGGATGGGGTTTGATCCGATCAGCGGATTCCTGTGGACGCAGGAAAATGGTGACGATGCTTTTGACGAAATGAATCGTGTAACTCCTGGTTTCAACGGTGGGTGGATCCAGGCAATGGGCCCACTCGGCCGCATTAATGAATTCAAGTCGATTGAATCGACCTACGCTAACGGCACCCTGCAACAACTGCGCTGGCCACCGAGCAATATTGCCGACACGGCGCAGGCGGCGCTGGCGCGAATGTACATGCTTCCAGGCGCGCAATATGCGGACCCGGAGTTTAGTTGGAAGTATGCAGTTGCTCCTTCGGCACTTGGTTTCGTAAACGGCCGGGGGCTGGGGCCACAATTCGAGTCAGACATGTTCGTTGGCGCCTCGCGAACAACCCTTCTCAATGGCTATCTATTTCGTTTCAAGCTAACCGCCAACCGCCAGCACTTCTCGTTCGGCAATTCACTTCTGGACGATCTCGTCGCCGACAACGCTGACAAGTTTGATCTTACGGAGAGTGAGAGTCTGGCAATCGGGAGAGACTTCGGCGTCACGACTGATATACAAACGGGTCCCAACGGAAACGTTTTCGTCGTTTCGCTGTTGAGCGGCTCAATTTACGAGATCAAATCAAAACCAAGCCAGATCTTTGTAGCTACTCTGAATGGAATGCAGGAGGTTCCGCCGAACAGTTCCACCGCAACCGGAACGGCAACGCTCGTGCTAAGCCATGACGAAAAAACTGCGAGGCTGGCGTTGAGCTTCAGTGGTTTGTCGAGTCAACAGACTGACGCGCATATCCATGGGCCGGCGGCGCCTGGCGTCACCGCGCCTCCGGTTGTCCCACTACCATTAGGTCAGCTCAACGATTTTCAGATCAACCTGACAGCTCCCCAGGTCCAGGACCTGAAGAATGGATTGCACTACATCAATGTTCACAGCAGCATGTTTACCAGTGGGGAGATTCGCGGACAATTCCAGAGTTCACCTACTGCCAGCGTGGTTGCGCTTAACGCCAATAACGTCGGTGTCGGTGAGGGGGAGGGAATTGTAAACCTTACGGTGACTCGCTCAGGCAATACGTCCGCTGCCGCCACTGTAGGCTATGCCACGAGCGACAGCTCAGGCTCGAATGGCTGCAATGTTTTCAATGGAAGCGCGTCGTCACGCTGCGACTATTCCGCAGCCGTCGGGACGGTGACGTTCGCGGCCGGTGAGACCTCTAAGACCATTTCAGTGCTGATCGTTGATGATTCCTATGCGGAAGGCAGTGAGAGCTTTACAGTCAGCCTTACCAATCCTGGTGGCAGCAGCCTTGGCCCACCGACGGCTGCCACTATCACGATCAATGACAACGAGAGCACGAATGGAGCCAATCCAATTGATCAGCCTAACTTCTTTGTGCGACAACACTACCTCGATTTCCTCAACCGCGAACCTGACCCCCCTGGTTTTGGGTTTTGGACGAACCAGTTGACCTCATGCGGGACGGATGTAGCGTGTATTGAAGTGAAGCGTGTCAACGTCTCGGCTGCCTTCTTCCTATCGATTGAGTTCCAGCAAACTGGATATCTGGTCTACCGGATCTATAAAGCGGGCTATGGAAATCTGCCGAGTGCACCTGTCCCGTTGAGGTTCAATGAATTTTTGCCGGACACGCAGCTGATTGGCAAAGGAGTGGTGGTCGGGCAGCCGGGCTGGGAGCTACAGTTACAGAATAATAAGAACGCCTATGCCGCGGACTTTGTAGCTCGAACGCGCTTTATCGCTGCCCATCCAACAACAATAACACCGCCTCAGTTTGTTGATGCCCTTTTCGCTAATGCTGTCGTCACACCATCGACGGCAGAGCGGAATGCTGCCATCAACGAGTTTGCTGGCGCTCTTACGAGCGTAGATCAGGGGGCCCGAGCTCGAGTGCTGCGAAGGGTTGCAGAGCATTCCACATTGACGCAGCAAGAATTCAACAAGGCGTTCGTACTCATGCAGTATTTTGGTTACTTAAGGAGGAATCCTAACGATGCGCCCGACGCAGACTTTGGTGGCTACAACTTCTGGCTGGCCAAACTTAACCAGTTTAATGGCAACTTCGTCAACGCTGAAATGGTCAAGGCATTTCTGCTCGCCGGTGAATATAAGGAACGGTTTGGCCCATGATTTGTGTTAGGATAACGAACGATGAGTATGCGGTCCGCCCCCGACAGTGTCCTCGATTTCAAAGCAAGTCTTTTTTTTTCAAAATGCTCCAAACTTTAAGACTTTTGCAGGTCTCCCAGCATCTTAAAATAGGCCGTGTCCGACCGGATTGCTGAAGCTTTCCTCCGGAGCGCCACGACAACCCCCCGCTAAGCCCATTCGTCTCCCCAAACACAGACTGCTAACCAACAACGATAGGATATGAGAAGCAGCATCCTCATTCTGGTCATACTCTTGACTCTCTCTGGACTCACACAGACGGTCGGTACGGCCCGCCCTGTTGGATCCACACGAACCGTTCATAGCACGCCCGCCCCGCCTTCTGACGAAAATACTTTTGACCTGACGGCGTTCGGCGCAGTCGGCGACGGAGTGACGGATGACGGGCCGGCACTGCAAAGCGCGCTAAATTCGATAGCACAAGCTGGCGGTGGGATACTCTTCGTGCCTGCAGGGCGTTACGCCATTATCACACCAGTCCTGAAGGACTTCTCAGGTAGTGGCGCGTCGCTCACCATTGTCGGGGTTCCGTCTTCAACGCCCGTTAACACACAGGGCAACGGGCAGGAACTTACTCATGGTCTAGATCTGACTTCGGAGTTTGTAATCCGGACGGGCGCCGCAGCGACCGCCTTATCTCTGCGGGGGCTGGAAAATCTGTTAGTCGCAGAAATGGTTTTCATCGGCACGCAGGAGGCCCTCACTGACGCGAAGGTAACGCTCGGAATATACGCTGTAACTAACGCGACAATTCGACACAGCGAGTTCTATGGTCTCAGCAGTCTGGTTGCGGGCGGGGCAATCGTCCACGCAGACAGCAGCCGCCTTTCGATTGACCGCACTGTGTTTTTAGGATGCACGGCGAATAGCGGCGTCCGCGGCCCTGTTGTCTTGAATACCACATGGAAAGACCTTTCAGTAACTGAAAGCATTTTTGCTGACTATGGCCAGCGACCTAATTATTTCGGTAAGCTTGGGTTCGCGGCCCCCTTTTCGTGGATTATGGTCGGTAACTCATCTGCCACCAGTAATCTCTCGCCCAGAAGAGAAGTGACGATTCGCAACGTGTTTCTCGACGAGGGTGGTTTCCTTGGCGTCTCGGTTATTCCAGATTATTACGATCCACAGAGCGCTGCCAGTGACCTAGTTTACATCTCCGATCTGCGGATGAATGTGTCCAACCTCAATGCATCCGGCGTCTATATCAATCGCGCTAAACGAGTACTCATTGAGCGCTCGAGGTTCGGATGGAGTCATTTAGCAGCTGCGGCGGTCGATCTCCTTAACGTCGGCGAAGCCACTTTAGATAGGCTGGAATGCCTGCTCGCCGCTAATCGAATCATGGCGAACGCCGGCACAGGGCGGCTTAGGGTGATCAACTCGATCTACACTCACCTGGATTCGCAGGCGCAAATCACCGAAGTGATTGAGACCGTTACGGAGGCCGAGGATCACGTCCAATACGTGCGTCAACAATACCTGGGTGTGCTGGGCCACGAACCCGACGCTGCAGGGCATGACTATTGGTCAAACCTGTTGTTTGGCTGTGGCACAAACGCAACCTGCTTGGCCGCGAAGCGGCTGGACTTGTCAGCTTATCTCGGCACCGGACCTGCACCCGTCTTTTCCATCACGGGCCGAATCTTGAAGGAAAATGGCGTGGCGCTGCCCGGAGTGGCGCTGAGCGTAAACGGATCGCCGGCAATAGCAACGCAAACCGATGCCCAGGGTAATTATCGCTTTGAGGGCCTGCCAACCAGCGGGGTGTACGCGTTAACTCCAACGCGGGTCCACTATACATTCAATTCTCCGACTTGGACCGCCACGACCCCGAGCGGTGACCGCGTGGCTAACTTCACGGCCATTCTCAATAATTACGTGATTTCAGGTCGTGTCCTTAAATCCACAGGCCAACCGCTTGGCGGCGTCACTGTCACTCACTCAGGCTCCCAAAGCGGATCCACTACGACAGATGCGACTGGCAACTACAGCTTAAACTTACCGGCGGAAGGTGACTACACGCTCACGTTAACGAAACAAAACTACGACTTTTCGCCGCCAACTCGGCAGTTCAATGATCTCGAGGCAAATAAGGTGTCGAATTTCACAGGTGCGCTTCGGAGCTACTCAATTGCAGGTCGAGTTTTGAATTCTACTGGTCAAAGCATGAGCGGAACTACTGTTACACTTTCGGGATCACAGGCAGCCACGGCAACTACAGACGCGAATGGTAACTATAGCTTCGTGGCAACCGCAGAAGGCAGCTATACGGTAACGGTAATCAAGGTGCACCACACCTTCGTTCCTCCCAGTGTGTCTTTTAACAACCTCAGTCAAGGTCAGACCGCCAACTTCACCGGGACACTGAACCGATACCCGATCACAGGGCGAGTTACTACTGCGGGCGGAGTCGCTCTGGCTGGCGTAACCATATCGCTTTCGGGTGCTGAGTCGGGTTCGGCAATAACCGGCCCGAACGGCACGTTCTCCTTTAGCGTTTTGGCGGGAAGCACTTACATCGTCGTCCCAGCCAAAACCGAGTACCTCTTCACGCCGGCAAGCGCGACTTTTGTTGACGTGGACGGCAGTCGAATCGCCGATTTTGCCGCGAGACAGATAAGCAGGTTGGGGTTCAGCGCAGCCACCTACCAGATCGTTGAGAGCGAGACTAGCCTGGTGCTTACGGTAGTGCGCACAGGCGACTCGTCCGACCCGGCTACTGCCACTTACTCAACCAGCGACGACTCGGGCTTAGACAATTGCAGCGCGCCTGGCACGGAGGAGGCGTCCTCGGGTTGCGACTACACAACCTCAATCGGTAACGTGCATTTTGCTCCTGGTGAAACGTCGAAGACGATCTTCGTCCCCATCATCGATGATGCTTATGCTGAAGGTAGCGAGCGCTTTGAAGTTAGTCTCAGTAATCTTGCTGGAGTGGAAATGGGTTCCCATGGCACCGCTACCGTGACGATCACGGATAACGAGAACGTTGATGGGACTAATCCAATTGCAGGCGCGGGATGGTTCGTCCGACAACACTATGTAGACTTTCTCAGACGCGAACCGGATCCAGCGGGTTTGGCCTTTTGGAGAGATCAAATTACCTCCTGCGGAGGTGACGCGGCATGCGTTGAACTGAGGCGGATCAATGTCTCAGCAGCCTTTTTCCTTTCCATAGAATTTCGAGAGACTGGCTATCTTGTCTACCGGATATACAAAGCGAGCTACGGCGACCTTCCGAACGCTCCGGTGCCGCTGACCTTCGAGGAGTTTCTGCCGGATGCACAGGAGATTGGGCAGGGTTTAATCATTGGAGAGGGAGGCTCGGACGAGGTACTAGAGAACAACAAGAATGCCTTCGCTGCAGCGTTCGTAGCCCGTTCGCGCTTTGCCGGTGCTCATCCGACGACGCTGACACCGGCGGAGTTTGTTAGCGCGCTCTTTAGTAATGCTGGCGTGACACCGTCAGCAGCCGAGCTAACGGCGGCCATTAGTCAGTTCGGCACAGCGGCCACAAGCCAGGACATGAGCGCACGGGGAAGGGCACTGCGGATGGTTGCTGAGAACCAAACCTTTGCCCAGCAGGAGTTAAACAAAGCCTTCGTACTGATGCAGTACTTTGGCTACCTGAGAAGAAACCCGAACGATCCGCCGGAAGCGACCTTGGATTTTCAAGGCTATAACTTCTGGTTAGCCAAGCTTAACCAGTTCAACGGTAACTTTATCAACGCAGAGATGGTGAAAGCATTTATCCTCTCTGGTGAGTACCGGCAGCGCTTCGGTCCCTAACGAACGGCGATGCCCAAAAACCCTCCATTCTTTCAGCAATCTTCGATGTGACTTGCCGGAGCGGTAGGAACGAAGAAAGAGAGCAAACCGTTGACCGAGATCTCCGCGCTCCCTTATAATTGCAACTGCATATCGAGGCTCGCTTCGAGCTGCCCCTTCCTTACCGACTGTTCAACAATCATTGCTACCCCGGGGTGAACTGCCCCCAATCGACTGACCGTCGCAGGATTAGGTCACACCGTTTCTGACCGGTTTGCGCGTGCACAGGGGTTCAAGATCTACTCGGACTCCAAGCTCGCTGTCGTCGGCCTCCTCACTTCAGCTTGACCGGTCTTCGGCAGTGAAATTGCCACCGACACCGCCGTCCGTTCGGACCCTTCGTTGAGAAGGAGAGGTTTCATGAGAGATCGAACTTACCCAGGTTTTCTCAAACGTCTAGCTCTGGCGCTTACGCTATCCGCGTTGATCCTGCCCTGTGCAGTGGTGCTACTGCGTTTTGCTGTAGCGAAGTCACAAACAGTTGATCCCCGGGTATCATCGGTGCCGGGAACATTGAGTGAGCGTAGTACCACTGCTTTTGCCGGCGCCAGGATCGCCGCGGCTCCAGTCACCAGGGGCGACGGCACGGGGACGGCTGACGGTGACCCATCGTTGACGAAGGGCAGGTCGAGCGGTTGGCTGAGCGGCAAGAGGGACGTTAGTAGTAGTAAGTCAATTGAAAAGCTCCAGGACCACTCCGCGGAATACCGAAGCGCTCACAGTTCGCACTCGACGATGGCCCACGTAACAATGCAGGGCGGAACCCAACCTCCAGTTTTCACCACCCACAATGACACCATCCCGAACTTCGCCCAGAACGCGACCATAGTGTCTGCAACAAACGGCAACTGGTCCAGCGCTTCTACCTGGGACCTCGGCCGCGTTCCCACGGCGAGTGATATTGTGCTCGTGAATCATGCCGTCACATACGAGTCCTCGATTGGCATCGCCGATGTGATTGGTATTGCCGCCGGAGGAGCGCTCCGCTTCCGCACCGACATTAACACCCTTCTCCAGGTAGGGGTGCTGTTGGTCCAGCCGAATGGCATCCTGGAAGTCGGAACTGCCTCACAACCCGTCTCATCCGCGGTTACTGCAGAAATCATTATCCGCAACCGATCGCTTAACGTCACTTCGGATCCCGACCAATATGGCACGGGTCTGATATCAATCGACGGCATAGTCACAATGCACGGAGCCGTCAAGACTCCAACGTTTGTGCGCACGGCCTCGGAACCTAGAGCGGCAAATACCACTCTCACGCTCGAGCAGCCAGTAACGGGATGGCGGGTCGGAGACAGGATCTTCGTTCCGGACACACGACAGGTCCATCCTGACAATTGGTTTAACGCAAACTATGCTCTCCAAATCGATGAGCGAACAATTCAGAGCATTTCACCAGACGGTAGGACGGTCACTTTGTCTGCCGCCTTAAGTTTTGATCACCGCGGAGCACGGGATGCCAATGGGACCTCCACGGTACTTTCGAACGGCATCAAACTCTTGCCACATGTGGGTAACCTAACGAGGAATGTTGTTATCCGCTCCGAAAGCCCATCCGGCACGCGCGGGCACACGCTGCTCACTCATCGAACCAACGCCGAGATTGCTTACGTCCAGTTTCAAGATCTGGGCCGAACAAAAGCCGAGGAATTAGATCGCACCACCAACCATATCGGCCGCTATCCTTTACATGCGCACCATCTCTGGGGTCCGACAAATCCGACAAACACCGGATATCAATTCAAGTTCGTCGGCAACGCGATAAACGATAGCTTGAAATGGCCTATGGCGTTACACGGAAGTCACTATGGTCTCATAAAGCAAAATGTTGTCTTCGGCGGGAGCCAACTTACCGGTTCCGGTATTGCCATTGAGGATGGTACTGAAACCGAGAACCTCATTGAAGAGAACTTCGTGGCGAGCATTCGAGGGAATATTAACGCGAGAAACAGCGGCCCTAGTACGGAAGACGGTTCTACTCCCGGATCGGCAGCGGAGTGCTATTGGAGTCACGGCTTTAACAACCGCTTCATCAACAATGTCGCCTCCGATTGTCGTAATCCATCCCAGCAGGTTGCCACCGGCCCGGGCTGGAAATTCATCGTTCAGGCCGCACCATACACAGCCCGAAATCCTATCGTTCGCGGCGCTGACATGACGAATACGAGTCAGACTATTGCGGTCACTCCTCAATACCAGCCGATCCTTGAATTCCGGGGCAATGAGGTTTATGGCGGTTCCTCTGTTGGTTTCACTTCCTGGGAGCTCGGAACCGATGGGTATCAGGTTCCAACTGGAATCCAGGAAACTTTGATAAAGGACTTCCGCGTTTGGAATGTTTATGAGTCAGCAGTTTGGAATTATCCCTCTCACCGCGTAACGATCGATGGCCTTACTTCTCGCGCAGATCCCTCGATTTCTCTTTACATGCCTGGCGCCTTCATATGTGGCGATTACCGCAACATTGATATAACCATTCGCGGGGGTAGCATTCATGGGGGAAGCGTGTTCGGCAATTGCGTCGATCCCCTGGGTACCTTCCGTTTTGAGAATATCGACGCTGTTACCTACGGTCACGCCTTCAACTTTGAAACCCCTTCCACTCCAGGCACCGGCGCTGACCGACCGGCTTCCGGAGTGACAATGATCCTTCGGAACAACACCATACGTGCCTGGCCCGGCCGGCCGCTACAAACGATTGAGATGTATCACAACACCGGGAGCGGGAATAACCAGCCAGGTGACAACTATGAAGTGAAGGTCTACGACTACCAGGGTCAAGTGGGCAACAACTTCCAAGCGTACTTTAACGCGCAAGCGACACAGAATATCTACGGCGGCCTCGCCCCTTGTAATGACACCACCACTCGACCGGAGGTTGCCGGCATTACCTGTAACACCACCACCCCTCCGCCTCCCGACACCACGTCGCCCTCAACCCCGGCCGGCCTCAACACCACCGTCGTTTCAAGTTCGCAGATCACCCTCTCGTGGAGCGCGAGCACGGACGATGTGGGAGTCACAGAGTACCGGGTAGAACGCTGTCAGGGCGCCGCCTGCACATCCTTCACGCAGATCGCTAACCCCACGGCCACTGCCTTTTCTGATACGGGCCTCACGGCCGGAACGAGCTACCGTTACCGAGTCCGCGCAACCGATGCCGCCGGGAACCTCTCAGGGTTCTCGAGCGTCGTGAATGGGACGACGCTGGGTTCGGCTCCGACGTTGCAATTCAGTGCGGCGAGCTACAGCATCGTCGAAGACTGCACGAGCCTCAGCATTACAGTGACACGCGTTGGTGACACTTCCAGTGAGTCAACTGTCCGCTACGCCACGTCGAGCGGCACAGCCTCCGACCGCGCCGATTTCACCGCCGCATACGGTACGCTTCGCTTCGCACCGGGTGAGTCAGTCAAAAACTTCGCAGTCCTGATCACGGAAGACTCGCGCAGCGAAGGTACAGAGACGGCCAGTATCACGCTGAGCAACCCAACCGGTGCAAACCTGGGCACGCTCAGCACTGCGACCGTTGAAATCCTGGACGACGCCTCTGAGCCGGGGGGGAATGTCATAGATGACCCGGGCATGTTTGTCTGTCAGCAATACCATGACTTTCTTAACCGGCAGCCTGACGCCCCAGGTTTGGCCTTTTGGACCAATCAGATCACCTCATGCGGCAATGACGCGGCATGCGTTGATCTCAAGCGCGCTAACACTTCCGCCGCATTTTTCTTGTCTATAGAATTCCAGGAGACTGGCTATCTGGTTCACCGGATGTATCGAGCTGCGTACGGCAATTTGCCGGGAACGCCTGTGCCCGTAAGGTTCGAGGAGTTTCTTCCCGACACGCAGGAGATAGGGAAGGGAGTAGTTGTAGGACAGACAGGTTGGGAGCTGGCGCTGTCGAATAACAAGCAGGCCTTCGCGGCTGACTTTGTGACGCGGTCGCCCTTTAGTACCGCTCATCCGACGACGCTAACGCCAACGCAGTTTGTCGACGCGTTGTTCATGAACGCAGGTGTCACGCCCTCAGCGATGGATCGAAACGCTGCTATCAACGAGTTTGCCGGAACTGGTGACACGGCCGATACAGCCGCGCGCGGAAGAGCGTTGCGGCGGGTGGCAGAAAACTCAACCTTGGCCCAGCAGGAAACAAATAGAGCGTTTGTGTTGATGCAGTACTTCGGCTACCTGCGTCGCAATCCAAACGATGCGCCGGAGCCCGGCTTGAATTTCGCCGGTTACGATTTCTGGCTGAACAAGCTAAACCAGTTCAACGGCAACTTCGTCAACGCCGAAATGGTGAAAGCATTCATCATCTCCAGCGAGTACCGGCAACGATTTGGGCCCTAATAGTAGTCACCAGACCAAGCTTCTAATCTGGCGATTGACTATTGAGCCAGATCCCTCGTAGCATGCGCGTACCTGTAAGGTATTGCGCAGTTCTTTGGGGTCTCCCTCCCAACGAACTTCTGCGCACTTCCGCTCCGTCCGCAAAACAGGAAGATTAAGAATGCCCGGCAACCCGTCACGCTCAATCCGTGCCAAATCAGAGCTGATTGTCTCAATGTTGCCATTTCTTATGAGCTTGCAAGGGAGAGCCTGTGCCCCCCCTCTGGAGTCTAGATCTGGCCGGGGATCGTGCTCTGAGCTTCTCTCTGCAGACTTCTCGAGTACGAGATAGATTAGCTATTCAAAGTTCTACTTGTTAGGGTGCGGCACCCCGCTAGGGTCCCGCGTGTGTCCGAGTTCTCCTCGTTCATAGTTAGCGCGTCCACGCTTGTTCCCAAAAAAGGAAGTGAACAGAATGCCTCCCACAGCCCATCGCTATACCCTTACGCCCCTCCTGGTTTTGTTGCTCCTGTTAGTCTTAATAAGCTTGCCGGCTGTCTCGAACCAATTTCTAAACCTATTTCTTCCAATTGCCCGCGCCGCAACCCTTTTCACTGTCAACTCGACAGGCGATGGAGTGGACAGCAACCTGGCAGATGGGATTTGCAACGATGGCACGGGCGCGTGCACATTGCGGGCGGCAATCCAGCAGGCGAATAACATTGCGGGTGACGACACGATTATTTTTACTTTGCCGGGTGGCAGCATCATTACGCTTAATACTGCACTCGATGACGTTAACGGCAACCTCGTTATTAACGGTCCGGGCGCGAATGCGCTGACAGTGCAGCGCAGTGCTGCCGACGGAACACCAAACTTCCGCATCTTGACGATCAATTCGGGCCAGACTGTAGCGCTGTCAGGTTTGACGATCTCAAACGGGAATGCAGCTGGCGCCAGCTTCCCATCCGATTCGGGAGGCGGAATCTTGAATCAAGGAACGCTGATAGTAAACATGAGCGTAGTTACTGGTAACCATGCAACTTTCGGTGCAGGCATAAGTAGCAGCGGTTCGATGACGTTGAACAACTGCCTCGTCTCCCATAACACAGCAGTGACAAATGGGGGCGGCATTAGCAGCGTTGGCGTCGGCACACAGTCGATTAATAGCAGCACAGTCTCGAACAACAACTGCGGAAATCTCGGCGGCGGCATCTACAACGGCGGTAATACTTCTGTTACCAACTCCACTATTTCCGCTAACGCTGCGGTTCAAGGCGGGGGGCTTGCAAGTGTCAACCCTGCGACACTAACGAACACTACTATCGCTGGTAATAGCGGGAGCACAAGCGGCGGAGGTGTTTACAACCCTGGCATTGGCACTCTTACGTTTGGCAATACAATTATCGCTGGCAATACTTCTCCCTCTGGTCCTGATTGCAACGGCTTTAACCTTAACTCTCAAGATTACAATCTCATCGGCAACACGAGCGGCGGCAACTTCACGGGTAACACCACGCACAACATAACCAACGTCAACGCCTTGCTTGGCCCGCTCGCTGCAAATGGCGGCACGACGCTTACTCATGCACTTCTGTTTGGTAGCCCCGCCATCGATGCCGGCAACACTGCGCTGATAAACGACCAGCGGGGAGAGCTGCGCCCGGTTGATGACCCTACTGCGACCAACGCCGCCGGAGGTAACGGCAGCGACATCGGGGCTTATGAAGCACACAGCTTTCAGGTAAATTCGACCAACGATTCAAGCGATGGCTCATGCACGCCGGTTGGCACCGGAAACGGCTGTACCTTGCGCGAGGCTATCGATGCGTCTAACGCCGAGTCCGGGGGCGAGCTAATTACCTTCGCGCCTGCCTTAACTGCCGGTGGACCTGCGACGATCTCGCTCTTGACGGCTCTTCCCAATCTGTCGAGCAATATGACGATTGCCGGTCCGGGAGCGAGCTCGCTAAGCGTACAGCGGAGCTCCGCCGGCGGGACACCGAGGTTCCGCATCTTTACGATCCTCGGCGGCGGAATCACGGTGAACATCTCCGGATTGACGATCTCCAATGGACACACCGCGGACGGGACAGACAGCGTCGAGGGTGAGCATGGCGGCGGCGTTCTCAACAGTTTTAATGACACATTGAACTTAACGGGAGTTGCTATCAGCGGCAACTCCACCGGCGATGGGAGGCTTGGGGGCTACGGTGCCGGTATCTTTAGCGAAGGCACGTTGACCCTGAGCAACAGCAGCATCAGTGGTAACCAGACCGGTGACGGCATTGGAACCAGCGGTGTGGGTGGTCAGGGCGGTGGCATCTACGATTTCGGCACACTAACCATCACCAACAGCACGATTAGCGGCAACGTCACCGGCGACGGCCTATTGGGCGGCGGTTCGGCCGCTGGTATTTCGAGTTCATTTGCGCTCACCATCCTCAACAGCACGATCAGCGGGAATACGACTGGCTTTGGTTCCGCCGGAACGGGCGGGGGCGGTATTTGGTGTGCCGGTACATTAACACTCAGCAACAGCACCATCAGTGGCAATCATGCAACCTTTTTTGGAGGCGGTATCATTACTTTCAACACCGCTACGCTAACAAACGTCACCGTTACCGCTAATCGCGTTGGCAACCTTAGTGGCGGAGGATTGTTTCAGGAGAGCGGTAATCTGACTTTGAAAAATACTGTAGTTGCAGGTAATTTTCTTGGCGCAAGTCCCAGCACAACACCCGATGACATTTCTGGGACGGTGAACGCTGCATCCAGCTCATTCAACCTCATCGGTACCGGCGGCTCAGGTGGTCTAACTAACGGCACGAATAACAATCAGGTTGGGGTTGAGGATCCAAAGCTAGCCACGCTCGCCAACTACGGCGGTCCGACCCTGACACACTCGCTCCTGACGGGCAGTCCGGCTGTTGATGCAGGCAGTAACGCCAACCTGCCTCCAGACACATTGGACCTGGACGGAGATGGCAACACCTCTGAAGCCACACCTTTCGATCAGCGAGGCACTGGCTTCAACCGTTCTATGGATGGGAACGGTGATGGCGCCGCCACGGTGGACATCGGCGCCTACGAAGTTCAGAGCATCCTGGTCACAAATACCGCTGATAGTGGTGCGGGCAGCCTGCGCCAGGCGATTACGGAAGCCAACTCGAACGCCGGCAGCAATGCCATCAACTTCCAGGCAGGGCTGACTGGCACAATCACACTGTCAAATGCGCTACCCGATCTTTCGACTTCGATGACCATCAATGGGCCGGGCGCGAGTTTGCTAACGGTGCAACGCAGCAACGCAGGGGGCACGCCTAACTTCCGCATCTTCAACGTGACGGTCGCGAGTCCGGGAGCCGTGACAATCTCAGGGTTGACCATCTCGAATGGGAATAGCGGCGGCGGCGGGGGCATTCTCAACAACAGCACCGGCACAGTCGAGGTCATGAACAGCACGCTTACTAATAACTCTGCTATTAGCGGCGGCGGCATCTACAACGGCAGCACAGGGACAGTCAACGTCACCAACAGCATGCTCAGTAACAACTCTGCTCCCGGCGGCTTCGGCGGCGGGATTTTCAATTTCAACACCGGTACAGTCAACATCACCAGGAGCACTCTGATCAATAACTCTGCCTCTGACGGCTCAGGCGGAGGCATCTACAGCAACGGCGGTACGCTCACTCTGACAAACAGCTCAGTGAGAAGCAACGCCGCCGCTGGTGGCAGCGGCTCAAACAGCGGCGGCATCTTTAACTTCAGCGGCACACTTACTCTGATGAACAGCACGGTGAGCGGGAACAGCGCCAGCTTCGGTGGTGGCATCTTCAACCAAGGCGGGACAGTCACGCTCACAAACAGCACGGTGAGCGGCAATACCGCCAGCGCCGGCCACAGCGGCGGCATCTTCAACTTCGGCGGCACGCTGACCCTGACGAACAGCACCGTGAGCGGGAACACGGCCAGCTCCGACGGCGGTGGCATCTTCAATATCAGCACCGGCACGGTCAACATCAAGAACACAATCGTCGCAAATAATACGGTTGGCACCGGCGGCACTGGCCCTGATTTGAACGGAACGT
>JAMQPH010000533.1 GCA_023717605.1 Pyrinomonadaceae bacterium | reverse complement strand
GATAAATGCTGGTCTGGACCAACTATGGCAGCCATCCGCATATGCAGGAACGTGTGGTCAGGTGTCCACGGCGCTGATTAAGAAGTGGCTGAGTGAGTAGGCCGGACTTGAACCATCCACCAACTGCCGTTGGTGGGATTTTGCACGTCTCTGGTGCAGCGCTCTTTCTAGGCTGGACTTGAACCATCCACCAACTGCCGTTGGTGGGATTTTGACTTTTGAGGCAAAGCACATTTGTACCGCGCAAAGCATCTACGAGGCGTTTCCCTCATAGAAGTCAAACCTCGTTAATCAACCTGAACCCTACCTGTAAACTGTCTCTTGCGATCTGCCGCAACATCGACGAAGATACACCCTGAATTCCGCCTTGGCTGTCTTACAACACCGGATTCGGCTGCGAGTTGGCGCGCGTCAAAAGGGAAGCCCTTCCCACGGCGGCCAAAATCCAAAGTGAAACTTGTCCCGATTTCTATAAGGAAAGAATTATGAGCGCAGTACAACAGAATCATGATGGATCGGCCGCCGTAACCCAGAGCGAGACGGTCGAGGAGCCTACTCAGGGTACGAGTAGTAACGAGCCTACTCAGAGTGCCAGTAGCAACGAGCCTACTGAGAGTACAAGTGGTAACGATAGTAGTGCGCAGTCTGCCGAGACTGGAAATGTCGATAAGATCAGAGAAATTCTCTTCGGTGGGCAAATGCGCGACTACGACAAGAGATTTACTCGACTCGAGGAACGTCTCCTCAGGGAATCGGCTGAGTTGCGCGAGAGTTCCCGGAGAAGCGTGGAAGCCCTGGAGAAGTTCGTGAAAAACGAGCTCGAAGCGTTGGCTTACCGCCTCCAGTCAGAACAACAGAGTCGTGAGAATTCCCTCCAGGGTATGTCGCGCGAACTCCACGACGCGTTCAGATCGCTGGATACCAAGCTCACTCAGTTTTACAACCAAACTATTGAGGTGCAACGCGATCTGCGTCAGCAGGTACTTGACCAGTCGAAGAATCTTAATGAAGAGATTCGCCGAAAGCACGACGATCTTTCGGCTACCCTCGAGCGAGAGTTGGCTGAACTAAATCGCGATAAAACTGATCGCGCCTCACTGTCAGCCCTATTCACTGAGCTGGCCCTGCGACTGAACAACGACTTCAAAATTCCCGGCGCGAACTGACGGTTAATCCCAAACGCCAGTCCACTGCAGCCGTTGGGTACCCTGGTACAGATCTAATGACGGTGTCCGACGCAAAAGGCATCCTCGATGAAGACGCGTCCAGTGTTACCTCGGACGAAGGGACGATGGCTGAGCTCCGTAGCCTGCTGCTCGGCCCGGCTGAGGCCCAACTGGCCGAGGTGCACGAGCGGCTACTCGATCCGCAACGTCAAACCGAGGAAGTCAGTCGAGTGCTTCCCGATGCGATCGCGGTGCGATCGCGTCAGGATAACGATCTAACGACGGCCCTGGCGCCGACGGTCTCTGCGGCACTGGAATACTCAGTCAGGAAAAACCCTCAACCCTTAGCTGACGCAATTTTCCCGATCATGGGGCCGGCGATACGGAAAGCCATCGCTGCCGCCTTGAGCGGTATGGCCCAATCCTTCAATCAGACTTTGACCCATAGCATGTCGGCTCGCGGTCTGGCCTGGAGATGGGAAGCGCTGAAGACCGGTCGCCCTTTTTCCGAAGTAGTGCTCTTGCACACTCTCCTGTTTCGCGTCGAGCAGGTTTTTCTAATCCACCAGGAGACTGGTCTGTTGTTGCGACACGTTTCTGCGGCGAATGCGGCGGTGCAGGACGCTGACATGGTTTCCGGCATGCTGACAGCCATTCAGGATTTCGTCCGAGACTCTTTCACCACTCGGCAGGGCGAACAACTGGAAACGTTGCAGGTTGGCGAATTGACTGTTTGGATCGAACAGGGACCACAGGCCATCCTGGCCGGCGTCATTCGCGGGAATGCCCCGCAGCAGCTTAGGGAGGTTTTCCAGGAGACACTCGAGAGAATTCACCTTCAGTATGGTACTGCTCTCAAGGAATTCTCGGGTGACGCCGCCCCCTTTTCCGGCACCGAGCCGTTGCTCCAGGATTGCCTACAATCGGGCTACGACGTGGACCAGCATAAGGTAAACGCCGGCCGCAAGCTCAGTCCATTAAGGGTAATCGCGGGGATTGTGCTAATCGCTCTGGCGGTTTGGGGATTCTTCTGGCTACGCGATCGTTGGCGTTGGGACGCTTACGTGCAGAGACTAAGAGCGGAGCCAGGAATTGTGGTGACCGATTCAGGGAGACAGGGTGGCAAACATTTTGTCAGTGGACTTCGCGATCCGTTGTCTCGTGATCCCGCAGCCATGATCCAGGACACAGGGCTCGACGCGAATTCGGTTGTGGAACGTTGGCAGCCCTTCCAGGCATTGACGCCTGACTTTGTGTTGGCCAGGGCAAAGAAATCACTGGAACCTCCAACTACTGTGAAACTGCGCCTGAACGATGGCCTTCTGGAGGCAGAAGGGTTCGCTTCGCACCAGTGGGTGTTGGAAACGCGCCGCGTGGCTCGCTTGCTTCCCGGTGTTAGTCAATTCCGAGAAGACAAGCTGTTGGATCTTGAGCGGATTGAAAACCCACTGCTGATGTTCGACCTTGATCAGACGGAAATCAGGTCCGATCAGCAAGAGAAGTTGAATCAATTGGTCGCCGAGATCAAGCATCTTCGGGAGCTGGCCGGAGAGAAGAAAGTCAGACTGGAGATCACGGGACGTACCGACGGAAGCGGAACCGAGACCAAAAACAGCGCGTTGAGTAGAGGCCGGGCTGAGGCCGTCGCCGCCGCGCTGAAAGCAAATCTGCTCGATTGGACCAATCTGACGATCATCGCCGTGGGATCGAAAGAGAAATTGCGCGAGGAGGTCACCGAGATCGACCGGGCGACGAACCGCAGCGTAACGCTTAAGGTCATAGTCACCGAATCTAATTAGAGGACCACGCTTAGTATGATCCAAAAGAAAGTGTGCATGCTGGGAACTTTCGCCGTGGGAAAAACAAGTCTGGTGCGGCGATTCGTTGAGAGCATCTACTCCGACAAGTACCACACCACCGTTGGCGTGAAGATCGACAAGAAGTTGGTCCAGCTCGACGAATCAGAACTCATGTTGATCTTATGGGACATCGAAGGAACCGAGACAGAACATGAACTGCGAAGGTCTTATTTGCGTGGTGCGGCCGGTTATCTGCTGGTGGCTGACGGAACCCGGCAGGACACACTGTATAAAGCGCTTGCACTCCAGACCAGGGTAATTGAAACAGTAGGGTCCGTCCCGTTCCTGCTGCTAATGAACAAGGCGGACCTTACTGAAGAGTGGTGCATTAGCGAGCGCGAAACCACGGCTTTGCGTGAGAGGGGCTGGCAGGTAATTCAAACCAGCGCCAAGACGGGACTCGGCGTTGAGGATGCCTTTCACGCCCTGGCTAAGAAACTGGGGGAGGCTTAAATGAGATATCTACCCCTTCCCATCCGCGACTTTATCCTTTCGCTTACTGACGACATGCTCTCGCCGGCCTACTTGCTGGTGACTGAGAATGGTCTATTGATCGAGTGGGGCGGTGAACTCGAGTCTTACGGTTTCAAGGATTTGAAGGATAACCTGGATGTCAGCGAACGTATCCCCTTTCTTGTCGGTGTCTTGCCCCTCGAATCGGATAGCGTTTTCCTCCCTCACGTTCTAACGAAACCCGATGTATTTGCCGATGTGTATATCTTCGGTCGTGAACAGGGAACCTGGATACTGTTACTTGATTCGACCGTAGCGACGGCTCGACAGCAGCACATGCAGCAGAAGCTTTTCAATTCCCGCTTGGAAGTAACAGATCTTGTGCGGGAGGGTGATTCCCTCTACAAAGCCAACGCCGTTTTGGAACAGCTGGTGAGCGAACGCACTGCCGAACTGTCGCAAACAATCCTGCAACTGAAACAGCAAATAGCCGAAATCAGGCGCGACCCAAAGATCCAGCGGGAGAATTAGTCGGAGACTGCGAGTCATTGCTCTACCCCTTTTTAATTGCCAACTCGATCCGCATTATTCGCACACTTTCATCGGCTTTGCCTCAAAACTCCTGGATTGTATCGCAGCACAAGTTCGAAAAAATCAGTCAACGCACAGAACCGCTTGCTGTAGCCAGCGGATGCTAGCACTCACCTTAGCACTAACCGTGAGAGCGGCGGGTGATTGCTCAATGGGACCGTCGGTTCAACGCGGCAGCAAATGACATCCTTGACTGAAGAGCGGTTGATCTGTTGCCCTACGACCAGTTCGACCATAGTCCGGTTTTGAGCAGTTTCGATAATGTTGAGAGCTGGCATCCGCTGGCTACGGCAAGCGGTTCTGTGATTTGAGTGCTCCGTACCACGCGCAGCAACGACTACACACCCGCTCCGTGGTGTTACTGATCTCCTAGGTGCGGGGGCATAACTATTAGCAACAACACAATTACGGAGCTACCTGAAGAGCAGGTTCAGTTGTTGGGGAAGCAAGTGAAATGCAGACACTTCATCGGTGGGTACGCTGAAGACCTTGGAAATTTCAGAATGGAAGGCGACGCCGAGACCGTCGCGCTGAGTCTCGTACCAAACCTGCGCCCCAGCAACGTCGAGTTCTGCGGCACGACGAACCTGGACCTTGAAGCTCAACGAATTAGTCGCTCGAGCCGAATCTTCACCTCGGGCCAGGGACTCTGATCGTCCGGATTGGATTCCATGTCGGCCAGCCGAGCATCGAGCAGGGCCTTTTCAGCATCTGTAACTGGGAGATCGTTAGGTGAGAGTGAGTCCCACACCGCGCCGATCAGCTCCAAGCGATCGGCCGGGTCCAGACTTGCAATCTTGGCCATAAGTGATTCGTCGATCATGGGTTCAAGAATAGCGCAAAGAACACTCTAGTCCAACTCCAATTCAGTTCTCATCCAATATCATGGTTGGGCTCCTCAAGATACCCAAGACCAAAGACCCAAGACCAAAGACCCAAGATCAAAGACCCAAGATCAAAGACCCACTGACCACTGACCACTGACCACTGACCAGAAAGCTGATATGCGTCGATTCATCTATCTCAACCTGCTACTTCTGAGTGCTGCACTCATGGTCCCCACACCCAACCTGGCGCAGACCATGCCTGATGTTCTCATCGGCACGTGGACCGGTCAGGCGCACTACGCCGGCGAGAGTAAGTTGATAGCTCTGCGGTTCGAGTTGAACAAGAAGGGAGCGAAAGTCCTTTTCTTTGACATACCAGACATGAAGTTTCAGAACATGGGTCCGATCCCTGTTACTCAGCAAGGGGAACAATACAAAGCATCTGAGTTCAGTTTCCAACTGGCGCCCGACAAAAGCATAACGGGCACTCTGTCTTTTGATGGCCATGACTTGCCCTTCAAACTTGAACCCGGTTCGCTGCCGGCCGCGCCGGCGCCAACACCAATGGCTGGTCCAGTGGCGAGCCCCGTCTGGACGTTCAAAACCGGAGACGCGATCTGGTCTTCGCCGGCCATCGCTGACAATACCGTCTACTTTGGCAGCAATGACGGCATGATTTACGCGCTGAGTACTAAGGATGGCAAGGAGCTTTCGCGGTTCAAGACCGGGGGCCGAGTAATGGGTTGCCCGACCCTCGACGGTCACTATTTGTATGCGTTGTCGGACGACGGCTATCTGTACAAACTTGACCGGCGCTCAGCCAGCTCGTCTGGAAATTCGACACCCATGGCGGCGCTGTCGCACGCGAGTTTCCCAGCGCGACTTCGGCCACTTATGACTATCTGACATCAGCCGCGACTGTCTCTGACGGCACTGTCTTTATCGGCAGTGCCGACAAGAGGCTCTATGCCGTTGATGCTGAAACCGGCCAGGAGAAATGGCACTTCGACACGAAGGGTATCGTACGGTCAACACCGGCCGTGGCTGCCGGCCTGGTCTTCATCGGCAGCTACGATCACAACGTGTACGCTGTCGACGCCAGGAGGGGCGTGCTCAGATGGCAGCATGACACGCTTAAAGAGGTTGTATCTTCTCCGCTCGTAGTCGACGGTACGGTCTACATTGGCAGCCGCTCTTCGGATCTCTTTGCCTTCGACGCTGCCACGGGCAAAGTCAAATGGAAGTTTTTCTACTGGTCCTCATGGGTCGAGTCGTCCGCGCGCGTGCGCGACGGCAACCTGTACATCGGATCTTCCGACTATCAGCAACTGTTCGCGATTGACGCCAGGACCGGCAAGCGAGTTTGGAGCGTGAACCTGGATGGTTCAGTGTGGTCAACACCCGCAGTCGATGCCAGGAGTGTCTATGTCGGCGTGGTAGGGGTGGTCAGTTATTTCATCGAACACCATGGCGGCTTCTTCGCGGTTGATCGCGCCACGGGCAAGATCGCCTGGCGCTTCCCGATGAGTGTTATCCCCGGAGCCGTCGACTACGGTGTGGCTTCATCGCCGGCCGTCGACAATGGACTGGTGTTCTTCGGCGGGTTGGATGGAACCTTCTATGCGTTCAAACAGACGAGCTCCGAGTAAACTCAAGTCTCAAGAGTAGCAGGTGTGGAAGGTGGGCGAAGCGCAGCTTCCCCGCTCCAGCGAAGCGTTATCAAATCTAAGTCTCTTCAAGCTACACCGGACTGACTCTGCATGATAACTCGAAGCATTTACCTTGCTTGAGATGCTTTTCGTTGCGGTGAGAGGCGCGCTGCAATCTGGGGCCTCTTCTTCGTCCGTTTGGTTTTGCGTCTTGCAGTTGGTTTTGATACTAAACTGATCTGAACCTCATTGGAAAGAGCGCGGCCGATTCTGACCAGTGATTCAAGCGTGAAGTTAGTCGTCCCACGCAGCAGTTTTGTTACATAGGCGCGGCTCTTGCCAAGCCGCCGTGCCAGTTCTGCGTTGGAGATGCGTTGCCGATTCATCGCCCGGTAGATCTGCTCAGAGATTTCAACCTTCAGAGCATCAATCTGAAACCTATCCGACTGCTCAACGCTTTGAAGTAGGTCTGCAAATCGCTTGGATGTTGTTTTGGACTCACGTAAGCGGGGCACTGCTTTTCTCCTTCAAGTATTCTCTCCGGATCTCTTTGGCTCGGTCTATTTCTTTTCGCGGCGTCTTGCCTCGGCCCTTCTTACCTGAAAAGCCGTGAGTGCAAATGATGATGCGATTTTCATCATAGAACCAAAACAGTCGCGCCGTGTTGGTAGCTTGAACTCGTAAATGCCATCGACTAGAAGGCGCGAATGCTGCTCGTTGTTAGGCGGTCCATGGTCAGCAGTTCGTCCGATAAGGTTTAGCAGGCGGATAGCATCCGAATTTGAATCCACCTGTAGCTTTTCCAGGAACTCAACTGTTTTGCAGCGATTCTCATTACCCCAGGCGTAGATTCGAAACTTGCCACCAGCTTTGAGCAGTAGTAGAGGCATAGTGAGGTTAACCTATAGGTTTACACGCGGTCAAGCGCGCGATCGATGTTCTCTGGACTAGGCCATTTTAGTCCAATCGAGAAGCTCTAGACTCTTCGAAAGGGCGTGAGGTTGCAGCGCGGAACCGTCACAGCGACGGCCATTGTCTAAATCCAGTCGCTTGATATCACGTTTCGAAGGGCGGATGCAACGGCCTTAGTTTTTGTTAACAAGACGCCCCTAACGCTCAAAGCCCAAAGCCCAAAGACCAAAAACCAAGCGCTTCATTTGCCAGCACTCGCTGGCCCACTCAGCGGTTCCGGCATATCGGCGACTGTGTAGGCAACCACGGCCATCGTGGCGACGCAAAGGGCGAGGTTTTTAGGATCGATTTTGTCGAGCGTGTCAGCGTGAGTATGGTGAATATCGAAGTAGCGGGCTCCATCCACGTTGAAACCAGCGCCCACTACTCCTTCACGCATTATCGGGCCAATATCTGCGCCACCACCGTTTGCACCTATACGATCAGCGTCGATCCCGGCCAGCAACCTCGCGATCTCTTGCAGGTTGGCACGCGCCTGTGGAGGAGCTGTAGCAGCGAGGCCGAAACCCTGCGGTCGATAGACTCCTGAATCAGTCTCGATAGCCAGGATGTGTTTCGAAAGCTCTGATCGATGAGCGTCTCGATATGCGTTGCCACCGCGCAGTCCGTTCTCTTCGTTGGTGTAG
>JAMQPH010000109.1 GCA_023717605.1 Pyrinomonadaceae bacterium | reverse complement strand
GTGGTCGAAGCCGCAGCGGAGATTCTCTTTGGAGACGTTAATGCCGTTATCAAGATCGATTGCGCGGAGTTTCAGCACTCGCACGAGATCGCTAAGTTGGTCGGCTCTCCCCCAGGATATCTGGGCCACCGGGAAACTTCGCCACTTCTTACTCAAGAAAACCTCGACCGTTTCCAAACGGAAGACACTCCGCTTTCGCTTGTTCTCTTTGACGAAATTGAGAAGGCATCGGATTCGTTGTGGCAGCTGCTGCTCGGCATTCTTGATAAGGCGACATTGACGCTGGGTGATAACCGGCGCGTCGATTTTTCGCGGTCGTTGATCATCATGACCTCGAACCTGGGCGCGAGGGAGATCTCCGAATTGGTCGAGCGCCGGATCGGTTTCACCGCACCCCAGGAACTCAACGACGTCGATAAGAGCGAGATTGCTGTTGACGAGAAGATCCAACGCACGGCCGTTCAAGCAGCCAGCCGGAACTTCTCTCCTGAGTTCATGAACCGGATAGACAAAGTAGTGGTCTTCCACTCATTGAACGAACAGCATCTGCGGCAAATTCTCGAGCTTGAACTTGGCGCCCTCCAAGAGCGGATCATGCGCTCGGCTAGAACTAAGTTTTTCTTTAACTGCTCTGATTCAGTGAAGGAACTGTTGTTACGTGAAGGTATGGATAGCAGATATGGCGCGCGCCACTTGAAGCGTTCGATTGAACGACTGCTTGTCATGCCCATGTCAAATTTGGTGGCGAGTGGCCAGGTATGTTTAGGTGACTCGATTTATGCTGATTTGGAGCACAGTGGTTCCGACATTTCGTTCGCGAGGCGTTCGGGGCTAACAACGATTGACAATTCGTTCCTTACCGAACCTTCGGTAGAAGAATTTGGCCCGCCGTTGCATGCGGCGCAGCTCAGTCAGCTAGCTGCTGCGTAATTCCGGTCGTGGTTGACCGTTTCGCAGTGAAAAAAGGAAAGCTGGGCGCAGGGCATGACTTCGCGCAAGACCGAGACGAGATGTCCGCATTGCGAGGCAACGATCAATGCCCTCAATTGCTAAATGTTGCTGAGCAGTATGCGAAGATTATGTTGCTTCTCTCCTCGATGATATTTTTACCCTGGTCCACGAATCCGAAGAGCACGTCGGATCATTGTTGCGCGCTCATGAAGCTCTTATAATCATTTTTCCTGTGTCGGAGAAAGTTGGAGATCATTCGCAATGCGCGACCACTCCCGTTTCCGATGGCCCCGCAATGATCGGCGGTTTAAAACTCGCCTTGCCCGCCGAAGGGGTGCGCGGTCGCGACGAACATTACTCCATAGGAATGCCGTTGTTGCTCTTTTGGATTACAGGGAGAAACGTGGTTGTGCTGAGGCGGAGCGGAGTTTCGCCGACATCGTTGGCGGACGACTGAAGATTTGGAGCAGGCTCGATTCCGGCACCGAGGTCGAGCTTGGTATCCCCGCCGCTATCGCTTACGACGTGTCCACTCGCGAGTCCGCAGCCATAGTTTCCGGGAACGGTCGACGTAACAGGAGCAAGGAATTATGAACAATGATGAAAAAAAGATTCGGATTTTGGCCGTGGATGACCATCCGGTGCTGCGACAGGGGATTGCGGGCCTCATTGCCGATGAGTCAGACATGACCTTGGTGGCCGAAGCTGAAAATGGTCGCGAAGCGATTCGACAGTTCCGCACGCACCGCCCAGACATCACGCTGATGGACTTGCAGATGCCGGAGATGAACGGTCTGGATGCGATGATTGCGATTCGCGGAGAATTCCCCGATGCGCGAATTATCGTACTCACCACCTACACTGGGGACGTCCAGGCCCGGCGCGCTCTGCAAGCGGGTGCCCGCGCTTATCTTTTAAAAAATAGCCTCCACAAGGAACTGCTGAACACGATCCGGGCCGTACACGCTGGGAGAAAGAACCTTTCCCCTGAAGTCTCTTTTGAGCTTGCCGAGCATTCTGCTGAAGACGCCCTATCCCCGCTGGAAGTGCGCGTCCTGGGCCTGATTGCCCAAGGCAATAGCAACAAAGAGATTGCCGCGCTGCTCTCGGTGACCGAAGACTCGGTGAAGGGCCACGTTAGGAACATCCTCTCCAAGTTGGGTGCTAATGACCGCACCCACGCGGCGATGATCGGGGTAAAGCGTGGGATCATCGAACTCTAGTTCACTCGAAATTGCGTTAAGAAAAGCCCTTTCGGGTTTGCGACTAGTTTCGGTACCTCATAACCTTAACTGGTTATGTACCGTGTGTCCTCCACATTTGGGGATCACCTACCGAGCCACGGGCTGCTGCTCCTCAGAGTGATTGTCGCAACCGCGCTGATTGCACGTTGTGTGCAACTAGTAAACGGCGCGTCGCTACAGACCTTTACACCGCACGTGATTGCGGCAGGAGCCGGTTTGTTCCTCTTGTTCGGCTTGTGGACATCTGCCGCCGGAGCGCTTGTGGCGATCATCGAATTGTTTATTGCTTTCTCACACAATCATGATCCGTGGCTGACCGTGTTGCTGGCCGCCCTTGGTGTCTCCACTGCGTTGCTGGGTTCAGGGATCTGGTCTGTGGACGCGCGGCGTTCCGGATGGAAGCGAATTGAGATTCGACCGCCCGGCAATTAAGCAATCTGATCAGCTGCACCTCACGCCCCCCGAAAGAGCCTCATCCGCGACTCCAAAGAGATCACCAAGCCGATCGTTTTTGTGCAACGCGTCACCCTTTCGGAGTTGTCGCCAAGTGAAACTGGCTGCACAATCCTGCGCAAGACTACGAAAGGACACACGAACAATGAGTACAGCTTTGGCGGAGGTTGCGGGCATGACTGATGCCCATTTGAACAGCACAAACGGTAGCGAATTTCCATTCCGCGCCAACGTCTTCTCCTTACCAGCCCGTCGCGACATGCGACCGCGTGCTTCCAGTCAGTTATCACGTCTGTTCGAGAACGACACTGAGATCGTCGGGAACAGTGCGGCGTTGGAACGTGTGCTGGAAGTGGTGAAGAAGGTTGCGCCTTATGATTCCACGGTCTTGCTGCTTGGCGAAACCGGAACGGGCAAGGAGTTGATCGCGCAAGCGATATATCGTGCCTCTGCACGCTGCGAAAAGGCGTTTGTAAGAGTCAATTGCGCAGCGCTTCCGGCGGAGCTGATTGCGAGCGAACTGTTCGGTCATGAGAAGGGCGCATTCACCGGCGCACTGCAACAACGCATCGGCCGCTTCGAAGCTGCGAACGGCGGCACGATTTTTCTCGATGAAATCGCAGAGCTGAGTCCAGAAATTCAAGTGTCGCTTTTGCGCGTCTTGCAGGAGAAGGAGTTCGAACGCGTGGGTGGCAACCGCACGATTAAAACGGACGTGCGCGTGATCGCGGCCACCAACAAAGATCTGTGGCGGGAAGTGAGCGAGGGCCGATTCCGCATGGACCTGTTTTATCGGCTGAATGTTTTTCCTGTGCACGTGCCACCGTTGCGTGAACGTGTGAATGACATTCCGGTGCTGGTTGATTATTTTGCGGCCCGGCTAGCGGGGCGAACAGGAAAAAGGATCTGCCAGATTGAGAAGCAGTCGCTTTCTGCGATGCAGCAATACTCCTGGCCCGGGAACATTCGCGAGTTGCAGAATGTGGTCGAGCGCTGCGTGATTCTGGCGGACGGTGAGGTTCTACGGGTTGAGCCCGGCATGCTGATGCAAGAACTGGCTCTGGGACCGACAGCGACAAACGTGACCGTCTTCGGATCGGATCGAAAAGCTCAAATCGAAGCAATGCTGCGCGAGACCCGGGGCAAGGTTTACGGACCATGCGGCGATGCTGCTCGACTGGGACTGCCGGCTACGACGCTTGATTCGCAAATCCGCTCGCTGAGCATTAACAAGCATCAGTTCAAATAATCTCAACCTCAACTTGGCACACGACGTGCTCGTTAGCCTGGCCGTGGTATGCGCCAAGGGTTGATTAGCACATGTTGAAGATAACGAAACAAACGGAAAGCACTAAGCTGGTTAGAGTTAAGTTGCATGGCAGCTTCACCGGCGAGTACGTTCCTGAGGTTGAGAAAGCTTTATTAGAGAATGGTTGCAAGAGGGGCAAAGTCGCACTTGATCTAATGAACGTCACGTTCGTTGACCGGGAGGCAATGGAGTTCCTACGCATAGCTATATCAAGGAGGAAGATCGCAATCGAAAACATTCCCTCCTACGTCAAGCGCTGGATCGAACAGGCAGTCTCGTGATTCTACGAGCCACCATCGTGGAATCACGAGTGCTGTATTCCCGAAACACGCAGTAACGGTCCA